>JAICLL010000035.1 GCA_025927475.1 Pirellulales bacterium | reverse complement strand
TTCCACTGGCCGAACTCGCCGCCCATGAACAGCAGCTTCTTGCCCGGGTGCGTCCACATATAGCTGAACAGCAGCCGCATGTTGGCAAACTTCTGCCACAGGTCGCCGGGCGCCTGGTCTAACAGCGAGCCTTTGCCGTGTACCACTTCGTCGTGCGACAGCGGCAGCACAAAGTTTTCGTGGAAGGCGTAGATCAGGCTGAAGGTCAGCTCGTCGTGATGATACTTGCGGTGAATCGCCTCGTGGTGCATGTAGCGCAGCGTGTCGTTCATCCAGCCCATGTTCCACTTCAGGCTGAAACCCAACCCGCCCACATACGTGGGCCGCGAGACGCCGGTCCAGGCGGTCGATTCTTCGGCCACCGTCAGCACGCCGGGATATTGCAGGTGCGTTTGAATATTGAGCTGCTTGAGAAACTCGATCGCTTCCAGGTTTTCGCGGCCGCCGAAGCAGTTGGGCACCCACTCGCCCTCGTTGCGGCTGTAATCGAGATAGATCATCGAGGCCACCGCGTCGACCCGCAGCCCGTCGATGTGATACTTGTCGAGCCAGAACAGGGCGTTGGAGAGCAAATAGTTGCTCACTTCGTGGCGGCCATAATTGAAGATCATGGTGCCCCAGTCTTTGTGCTCCGACTGGCGCGGGTCGGCGTGTTCGTAAAGACAGGTGCCGTCGAACAGGCGCAGGCCGTGCGCATCGCGCGGGAAGTGGGCGGGCACCCAATCGAGAATCACGCCCAGCCCGTTCTGGTGGCAGTGATCGACAAAGTACATGAAGTCCAGCGGCGTGCCATAGCGCGAGGTGGGCGCGTAATGCCCGATGGTCTGATAGCCCCAGCTTCCCGAAAACGGATGCTCGCAAATCGGCATCAGCTCGATGTGGGTGAAACCCATGTCGCGGGCGTAGTCGACCAGGTCGTGGGCCAGCTCGCGGTAAGAGAGCCAGCGATGCGGGTCGTCGCCGGGCCGCTTCCAACTGCCCAGGTGAACTTCGTAGAACGATATGGGCCGGTCGAAGCCATTGAAGGCGGCCCGCTCGGCCAGCCATTGGTCGTCGTGCCAATGATAGCGCGTCAGATCGACCACCTTCGACGCGGTGCGCGGCGGAACTTCGGCGGCGTAGCCGTAGGGGTCGGCCTTTTCAAACACATGGTCGCCGTGGCGGATGCTGTATTTATAGAGCGTGCCCTCGCCCAGGCCCGGCACAAACAGCTCCCAGAAGCCGCTGGGAACGTGCTTGCGCATCGGATGCCGCCGCGAATCCCAGCCGTTAAAGTCGCCCACGATGCTCACCGAGGTGGCGTTGGGCGCCCACACGGCGAAGTTCACGCCATCGACGCCGTTGATCGTGCGCAGTTGCGCGCCCAGCTTGTCGTAGCTGCGCCAGTGCGTGCCTTCGTTCAGCAGGTGAAGATCGTATTCGGTGAGCAATTGCGGAAACGCATACGGGTCGTGCATGGTGGCTCGGTTGCCGCTCGTGTCGGCGACTTGCAAAAGATAAGGTTTCATCGTGGCGGCGTCGTTCAACGGGCAGATCGCCTCAAACACCCCCGCCGGGTGAATGCGGCGCATGGGCCGGGGCGTGCCTTGCTGCTGGTCGAGCACCCAGGCCTGGCTGGAATGCGGCAGATAGGCCCTGACGGCGCACGCCCGGCGACCGGCGTCGATCACCTCGTGCGGCCCGAGCACCTCGAACGGGTTCTCATGTCTGCCTTCCACCAGCCGACCGACTTTTTCCAATGTGGCGTTTGTCCTCATGAGTCTCCTCCTCAAGGTGGCCTTGGGTATTCGCTGGTAGGATGACCTTCCTAGGTCGTCCATGCCGCCGTTCGCAGTTTTACGTTCAAAACTGCTAACGGCCTCTGTAGGGAACGTGCTCCGTTCCCTACAGAATCTTGCCGAGCTTTCTGTACGCTTCAGTCTGCGATTGTGGGCTGTTTAGGCAATTTCGTCTAGCGGTTGGTGGCCTTAGCCGAGCCAAGGCTTTGGCAAAAAACAAGTTCCGAACTGTGCGCAGCCGAGTTTCCAGCTTTCGACGCGTTGCCGCAGCGAGCGACTGGCTCGGGCGGCCCACAATCGACCGCGGCGTGTTGGGCGCCGCGCGAGCTCAACTTCGGCGGGCAGCGAGGGCGCACTGCCTGGCATGGGCGCCACGTGCGGCTGATCGAACCGTTTGATGCGGAACTCGATGGTATGAAACCCCAGCGCCCGATCGAGCCGCTGCCAGAGATCGCGATTTTTCACGGGCACCATTTCGCCAAAACATTCCCAGGTCCAACCGGAGCGGCGCCATTCGTCCAGCCCGTAAGCCATACCGCGGCTGACATACTTGCTGGGCGTGAAGAGCGTCACGCGCGAGGGTTGATCGAGATATTCCAATCCGCGGATGACGGCCAGCAGTTCCAGCCGATCGCCGCCGATTTGGGGCTCGGTATCCGAGGCTTCAAAGGTCGCCGATCCATCGGCCGCTTGCAGGACAAATCTCCATAGGCCCTGCCGTTCCTTCCTGCTCGCTTCGCTGAAGAGGAGGAAATGCGGTGCTGGGATGTTCATTCGATTGCGTCTGGCGAATTTTCCTTTGGGTGTCTTAATCCCTCTCCCTCCGGGAGAGGCTAGGTGAGGGCTTGTCGAATTCCTCTCCCGCCGGGAGAGGCTAGGTGAGGGCTGCCCTCCCTGCCGGAGGAGCTCGCCGAATCGTTGTCATCGCTAGGGCATCGGTTTCGTGTACCGGCTGCCTTTTCCTTATCGGACGCGGCACCCCAAATTCGCCAGTTTAACTTTGCCACCTTGGGCAAAACGAACGTGCGAAATTGCGAGCCTCTCGCCTCTCGCCGCTCCCCCCTCCCCCTCGCCCCCAGCCCCGCCGCCTGTTGCTTGCGAAGAACAAGGCGCTCCCGCGCCGGCGAACCGTCGCAACCATTTTCGCCATCCGAGCTTATTGCGTCGATTCGATGCATCGGTCTTGGCTTATGCAAGCGCCGTTCACGATGTCCAGGTTCAGGGGTCGTGATCCACGGTACCCGCGACGACTCCATTTCCCGGTTTTTACTTTTGCATTTTGCATTTTGACTTTCCCCGCCCTGGCCTCTGGCCTCTGGCCTCCGACCTCTGGCCCCCGACCTCTGGCCCCCGACCTCTGGCCTCTGTCGTCTCCCCCGCTCTCCGCATTGTCCCACTTAAGTGGCTTCATCGGTTTTCCGCGTCCGGCAGCGCTCGAATAATATCGCCGCAAACACCATCACTACAAGCATTTACGTCCCTTCGTGAGCATGCAGAATCCGTTTGAATCAAAAACCAGAAAAAAGACGAATTGTCTCGACGGCGCTCCTGCCGCGATTTCGCGGCGCGCCGTAAGAATCGGCGTCAAACTTCGCGTGATCGCCGATTTCGCACTCTGCAGAATTCGTCGATGTTGGGCCTGTCGAGAGGCTCTTCCACGGCGTTCCGCAGCCAGTTGGCGTCGTAACCGGCGGCCGACGGTCCTTGAACCGTGATTCTGATCTTTCCGCTACGAACATTAAAAAGCCGCTGTCGAGATCAATCGGGATCGGGCAAGCTAGATCGCCCAGCATCTTGAACGGTCAACACGTCAATGCCGCGCTGCCGAAGCCCTCGGCTGACCGCCGCCGGATAGTGCACATCCATGAAATACCGGACCGGGTCAGCCAACCAGCTTCTCCTTCAACTCGCGAGGAAATTGATGGAAAGATTTCTTCGACGATTCGCGCAGCAGAATCGCCGCGCTTCTCATGCCACCCCACGACCCCGCACCAGGCCGGGAGCTACCGAAAATTGGGCAAGGCGGGCGGCCCATGGCGCGAATGACGAAAATGCTCAATCGTGCTGACCTTTCGGCCGATAGCGCCTTTGACGTTCGGAATCTTCGTAAAAAAGGTGTTGCGATGTTCCCCTTCTGGAAGCGGCCGGCCAAGCGCCCGCCGCCATGTGCCCGGCCGCGCCGACATCAACTCGAATCGCTCGAAGACCGGGCACTGCTGACCACCGTCACTAGCCTGGCCGACTCGGGCGCCGGAACCCTGCGGGCCGCGATCGCGGGCGGCGCCGCAAACATCGACTTTCAGGCCGGACTTAATGGCAGCGTCAACCTGAGCAGCACGTTGAGCATCACCGGCAACGTGTCGATCGACGCCGGAGCGAATGTCATTTCCATCAACGGCATCGGCGCAGTCGGCGTGTTTAACATCGCCGGCGCAGTCACCGTTACGCTTGCGCATCTTAACATCACCAACGGCAGCGCCGGCGAGGGCGGCGGCATTTACAACGGCAACGGCAGCACCCTCACGGTAACCGACTGCAGCTTTACCAACTGCCAGGCCACCAACACCAACTGGGGCGGCGGCGGATTGGCCAATTTCGGCTCGCTTACGCTCGATGGCTGCACCTTTTCGGGCAACAGCGCCACCCAAGGCGGCGCCATCTGGATTTCGGCCGCCGCCACCGCCGCCACGATTTCCAACAGCACCTTCCAGAACAACACCGCCACGCAGGGCGCCGTCATTCAAGACGAGTCTGCCAATTGCACGATGCTGGCGATCAACGACACGCTGCAGGGCAACACCGCCATCGGCGCCGCGACGGGCGTGATTCAGGTAGCGCCCACCGCCGCGATTTCGCTGACCAATTGCACCATCGTGGGCAACACCTCGGGCACCGGGGCCAGCGGCGCGATCAACGCCAATGGCGGCACGGCCAGCTACATCAATACCATCGTGGCCGACAACACCGGCTCGCAATTCGTCTCTTCCAGCGGCGGCACGCTGACGTCGCTGGGCCACAACCTTTCGAGCGACGGCACCGGCAACCTGAGCGGCGCGGGCGATCTGGCCAACATCGAGCCGTTGCTCGGGCCGCTGCAAAACAACGGTGGAATCGTCCAGACCATGACGCCGCTGGCGGGTAGCCCGGTCATCAACGCGGGTGACAATTCCGCCGCTAACCTGCCCGCTACTGACGCTCGCGGCCTCGCCCGAACGCTCAACGGCACGGTCGATATCGGCGCGGCCGAGGCGATCGTGGCCGACACCACCGCCGATAACGACGACGCCAACTATGGCTCGGGACAGCTTTCGCTGCGCGAGGCGATTGGGCTGGCGCCGACTGGCACCGCCGTCTTGCTGGCGTCGGGCATCGCGGGTGGAACCATCGATCTTTCGGCGGGCGGCGGCGGAGTGGGAACCACCTTGGAAATCAGCAAAGATCTTTCGATCGACGCCACCGGGCTGGCCGGCGGACTCGCCGTCAGCGGCGGCAACGCGGTGCAGGTCTTCAACATTGACTTCGGGACCACGGTGGCCCTGGCCGGCTTGACGATCAGCGGTGGCAGCCCCGGTGCCGGCAACGACGGCGGCGGCATGCAAAACAACGGCGCGCTTAGCCTTACCGACTGTACGATCTCAAACAACATCGCAGCCGATGGCGCGGGAATCGTCAACTATGGCACGCTCACCGTCTTCGGCTGCACGTTTTCGGGCAACCAGGCCGACGCCATTACTGGCTCCGGCGGCGCGATTTGGAGCACCGGCAGCTCGGTGGTCACCGCCGGCAACAGCACCTTCACTCTCAACAGCGCCGGCTACGGAGCGGCGATCGAATACGACCCCGCCTCGCCCGGAGTCTTCACTAACGACACTTTCTACGACAACACCGCCAGCGGCAGCCAAACGGGCATCGTGGAAGTCGATACCATCCCCGGCGAGATTGATTTGGTCAATTGCACCATTGCCGGCAACACCGCGAACGACCCCCAGAGCGGAGCGGTCAGCGCGTTTGCGGGCACCGTGCAATACGTCAATACGCTGGTTGCCAACAACACCGTCAGCCAATTCGTGAGCAACTCGAATGGAACGCTGATTTCGCTGGGTCATAACCTGAGCAGCGACGGCACGGGCAATTTGACTGCCGGCGGCGATTTGCCCGATACCGATCCTCTGCTGTCGCCATTGGGCAGCTACGGCGGATCGACGTCCACGCTCGCGCTTTTGCCCGGCAGTCCGGCCATCGATGCCGGCAGCACCGCCGTCGCCCCCGCCCAGGACCAGCGCGGCGTGAACCGCGTGGGCGCCGCCGATATCGGCGCGTTCGAATCGCGCGGCTTCACACTGGCGGCCAGCAGCGGCGGCGGGCAAACCGTCAATGTGGGCAGCAACTTCGCCGCGGTGACCGTGACGGTGACCAGCGCCTTTGCCGAACCGGTGCAAAACGGCCTGGTGACATTTGCCTCCCCGGCCAGCGGCCCCAGCGCCACCTTTGCCGGCAGCCCGGCCACGATCGACGGCGCGGGCCACGCCAGCATCACGCCGCAAGCCAACCTGCTTGCCGGCAGCTACATTCTGGCCGCCGGCGACATCGAGGCCAACACCGTCGGCTTCAGCCTCACCAACCACGGCGCCGCCTCGCTCGAATTCACGCAACAGCCGAGCAACGTGGCGTCGGGCACGCTGATCAGCCCCAGTGTGGTCGTCGAAATCCTCGATGAGGCCGGCGCGCTGTTCTCGACGAATGCCGCCGTGACGCTCTCGGCGAATGGCCCGGGCGGATTCGCCGGCGGCAGCACCAGCAGCCTGGCCGCGGTCAACGGCCTGGCGACCTTTAATAACCTGGCGTTCGATGCCGCCGGCCGTTATACGCTCTCCGCTTCGTCGGCGAATGTGCCGACGCTCGCTTCGCAGAGCTTTAATGTCACCGCCTCGCACCTGGCGTTTCTCAGCCAACCAACCGCGGGGCTGGGCGGGTTGGTCAGCGCCGTCGTCGGCGCAGAAGACGTGCTGGGCAATGTCGATCCCGATTTTCAAGGCACGGTGACTTTGACCATCGCCTCGGGCGGCGGCGGCTTCAGCGGCCCGACCAGCCGGGCGGCCAGCGGCGGCGTTGTCGCGTTTGTCGAGCTGCAGCCGACCAGCACGGCGCTCGACTCGACCGCCACGGCCTCGTCCGCGTCGCTCACCTCGGCCACGTCGGGCGATTTTAACCTGGTGCTGGTCAGTTCGGTGGCGCCGATTGCCGCGCCGAACCCCATTTTTGGCGCCGGACCGAATGGCGACGTCAACACGGCGATCATCCGCGGCCTGTATCGCACCATTTTGGGCCGCGACGCCGATTCGGGCGGCCTGCAATCGTGGACCGGCCAGCTTGCCGCCGGCGTCAGCACGCAAACCATCGTGCACAACTTTTGGTATTCGGCCGAGCACCGCGGCCAGGAGATCGACCAGTTTTATCTGACCTATTTGCACCGCCCGTCCGACACGGCGGGGCGGTCGGCCTGGCTGCAGTTGATGGTGGCCACCGGCAGCGAAACCACGGTGGCGGCGGCCATGCTCTCGTCGAGCGAGTACCTGCAAAGCCATTCCGGCAGCTTGGCCTGGATCACGTCGGTGTATCGCGACGTGTTGGGGCGCGCGCCGGGCAGCGCCGAGCTTCAATATTGGCAGAACCAATTGGCGGCGGGCGCCACGACCAGCCAGGTGGCCCAGGCCATCGTCCGCTCGACCGAATCGAACGCGCGCCTGCTGGGCGCCTATTACGCGGCGATCTTGCACCGCTCGCCCGACGCGGCCGGCCAGACTTCGTGGCTAGGCCTGATGGGCTCGGGCACGGCCGACACCTCTTCAGCCGCCGCCGCGTTCTTTGCCTCGCCGGAGTATCAAAACGCGGCCCGCGCCACGGTGTGATGCCGCGTGTTCGCAGGCTCCGCGGCCACGCCGGCGCAAGCTTCTGGGCGGCAAAAGCCGCTGGCTGGATAGCCTTTCTTCGAGCCCCTGGCAGCAAAACTTGGGGCGGGGCGTTGGTCAGTTGACATTTCCTGGCAAGTATCTTACGCTACGGCTACGTACAAACGGATAACAGGACAAAGATATCCAATATTAACCCGCGAGATTCGACGCAATGCCCAAGAATACGGAACCAAACTGCCTTCCGCGGAGCCGGCCGAAGCAAACACTGACCGCTTTTTTCTCCTTGCTTTCCACGCTTGTCATCGGCCCCCTGCTGGCCGGCTGTGGTTCCAAACCCACCCCGCCGCCGGTGATCGAAGCGACGCTGGTTGGTTCGGGAACCATCGGTGGTCGCGTGACGCTGGAAGGAACGCCTCCCGAAGAGCAAAAACTGCCGCTTGATGCCACTTGCTCCGCTTCCTGCGAAGCTCATGGCGACGAATTACCACGGTTCACTCGCACTTATGTGACCAAGGATGGCGGACTTGGGGATGTGCTGGTCACCGTGATCGATATTCCTCCTCAACCCATTCCCGCCGGAACGGGCCCGCTGACCATCGACCAACGCGGCTGTGAGTACCGTCCGTATGTGGCCGCTTGCCAGGTCGGTCAGACGATCAAGGTCACCAACCTCGATCCATTGACCCACAACATCCATACGCTGCCCGAAGCGCCCGGCAATAAGGAAGTGAACAAGAGCCAGGCGGCCGAGGCCAAGCCGCTGGAGTTTGTCTACGACAAGCCGGAAGAGTTCCTGCGGTTCAAATGCGACGTCCATCCGTGGATGTTCAGCTACGTCAGCGTCTTGAACCATCCGTTTTATGCTGTCACCAGCGAAGACGGCCAGTTTGAAATCAAAGGGCTTCCCGATGGCAAGTACAAAGTGAAGTTCAAGCACCGCAAGGCGGGCGAGAAGATCGAGGAGGTCGAGATCAAAGACGGCCAGGCCACGGTGGACGTCGTGCTGACGGTTCCGGCTGCGTAGTGCTTTGATCGCAACGAAGGCTCGGGTTGAGGAATAGCCTCGATGGCATCGCACGAGTTGGGTTTCATCCGCAAGTACGTTTTCTCGATCGATCATAAGGTGATCGGGATTCAGTACGCCCTCACGTCGCTCATCTTCCTGCTGATCGGCTTGATGCTGATGCTGGTGATGCGGTGGCAGTTGGCCAATCCTGGCGAACCGGTGCCGGTTGTGGGGGGCGCGTTGGAGAGCGTGCTGGGAGAGCCCGCCAACGAAGGGAAAATCTCGGCCGACTTGTACAACTCGTTCGGCGCCATGCACGGCACCATCATGATCTTCTTGGGCATCGTGCCGCTGGTGTTCGGCGCCTTTGCCAACTACCTGGTCCCGCTGCAAGTTGGGGCGGTGGACATGGCGTTCCCCAAATTGAACATGCTCAGCTATCACCTGTATCTGCCCGGCGGGCTGATCATGTTGGCCAGCTTCTTTGCCCCGGGCGGCGCCGCGCAAGCGGGCTGGACCAGCTATCCGCCCCTGGCCACGATCATTCCCACCGATGGCCAAACCTACTGGCTGGTGGCGATGATCTTTCTGATCACCTCGTCGCTGCTGGGTTCGATCAATATCATCGTGACGGTGATTCAATTGCGCGCCCCCGGTCTGACCTGGATGCGGCTGCCCTATTTTGTCTGGTCGGAATTTGTCACCGCGTTCCTGTTGCTGTTGGCCTTTCCTCCGCTCGAGGCGGGCGCCCTTTTGCAGTTGATGGACCGCCTGGCGGGCACCAGCTTCTTCATGCCGCACGGCCTGATCTTGTCCGGAAAAGCGATGACGGAACTGAGCGGCGGCGGCAGTCCGCTGTTGTGGCAGCACCTGTTTTGGTTCCTGGGGCACCCCGAGGTCTATGTGTTGATCCTGCCGGCGATGGGCATCGTCACCGAAGTGATCGCCAACAACACGCGCAAACCCATTTTCGGCTATCGCGCCATGGTCGGCTCGGCGCTGGCCATCGGCTTTCTGTCGATGGTGGTCTGGGCGCACCACATGTACGTCACCGGGATGGGAGCGGGCATTTCGATGTTCTTCCAGACGACGACCACCATTATCTCTATTCCGTCGGTGATCATCATGACGTGCCTGATGCTGTCGCTGTGGGGCGGCTCGATTCGCTTCACGGTTCCCATGATGTTCGCGATCGCCTTTTTGCCGATGTTTGGCATCGGCGGCTTAACCGGCCTGCCCCTGGCGTTCACCATCTCCGACGTGGCGCTGCACGACAGTTACTACATCATCGGCCACTTTCATTATGTGGTGGCGCCCGGGACGATCTTCGCCGTCTTTGCGGGCATCTACTATTGGTTTCCCAAAGCGACCGGGCGACACCTGAACCAGGCTTTGGGATATGTCCATTTCTGGGGGTCGCTGGTCTGTATGAATCTGATCTTCTTTCCAATGCTGATTCAGGGGCTGGGCGGCATGGGACGGCGCATGTCCGACGGCGGATACGTCTACTCGGCGGCTCATCCCGCCAACGAAGGCGTGATCGGCGCCTTGAGCGCGACCGTCATGCACTTGAACGGCGTGATTGCCTGGTCGGCGCTGGCGCTGGCGGCCTTTCAACTTCCGTTCATGGTCAACTTCTTTTACAGCGCTTTTGCCGGCCGGCGCGTCGAGAGCGACAATCCCTGGCAGGCGACGACGCTCGAGTGGCAGACCCCCACGCCGCCTCCGCATGGAAACTTTGCGCACGAGATGTTCGTCTATCGCGAGCCTTACGCCTACAGCCTATCGCATTCAACGGAACCTTCGGCTTTAACGCCAGACGCACGTGTGGCGGCCGGCGAGATGATTGATTTCGAGCCGCAAAACCATCCGATCGCCGCCGCTGCGTCCATCGATCCCGCCCCGAGGAAGGGAAAGCCCTCGAAGCAAGTGCCCGTCGCATGAAGATTCCCTACACTACCGAAATCCGCGAAGACACCGGGCTGTATAACGGCAAGGTGGGAATGTGGTTGTTCTTGGCCTCCGAAGTGATGCTCTTCGGTGCGCTGTTTTCCTCGTATGTATTCCTGCGCATCGGCGCTTGGGAGGGCGAGTGGCCGCACGGACTTCTCAATATCCCGATCGGCGCCTTCAACACCCTGGTGCTGATCACGTCCTCGTTGACGGTGGCCTTGTCATGGACGGCGCTGAAGACGGGCGATTTCCAGCGCTATCGACGGTTGCAATTCATCACGCTCACCTGTGCGGCGTTGTTCTTGGGAGTTAAGAGCTGGGAGTACGCCGATAAGTTCAGCCACTATGAGATCTGGCTGAACCAGCCGCTGACGTCCCAAGAATATCCGCAGTTGGCGGGTCACTCGGCCGACGCCGACACTCCGATCACCTCAATCATCGGGCACATCGAGGGAGCGGGCCCGTTTGCGACCTTGGCGTCGTTGCGAGAAGCGGGCACTTCGACGGTCAATGTCCACCCCGATGCGTTTCACTACCGTTTATCGGCGCGGCAGCAGGCCCAGCGGCGCAAGGCCGAGAGATCGCCCGGGGCGGAAGCGGCACACGCCGCCAGCAGCGACCACGCCAGCTTGCCGATCGATGTCTCGCGCATCACGCGGATATCGGCGTTCGTACCCAAGCACGGGACGTTTTTCGCCACCTACTTTACGCTGACGGGGCTGCACGCCCTGCACGTGCTGGGCGGGGCGGTGGCCTTTGCCTTCATCCTTTGGCCAGGCGCGCGCATGTGGCGCGACGATCCGGAGCGTTATACCAACAGCGTTGAAGTCACCGGGCTGTTTTGGCACTTCGTCGATTTGGTTTGGATTTTCCTGTTTCCCATCATTTATTTGCTATAGCCCAGCGAGCGGCAGCGAACCATGTCCGAAAACTTACTCTCTCAGGCGCTACCGGTACTGCCCGAGTCACCGGCTGCAGCGCATGACGTCCGGCGCGAACAACAGCGTTACTTGGCGGTGTACGCGGTGTTGATTGTCGGCACCGTGTTAACTGTGGCGATGTACTACGTTCACTTCGAGGCGGTATGGCAGACGGTGAGCGTGGCGCTGTTGATCGCCGCGGTGAAAGCGACTTGCGTGGCGGTGATTTTCATGCACTTGTGGCATGGCCAGCGCGATATTTACACACTGTTGGTTTTTACGGCGGTGTTTGCGGCGGTCATGCTCGGTCTCACAACCTATTCGCATTTGAGCCTGCCGGGCTCGGGCCATTATCTGAGATAGCGATGTCGCTGAAAGCGTTTCATTTGTTGTTTATCGCCGCTTCCGAGCTGCTGCTGCTCGGATTCGCGGGTTACGAAAATTTTCGCTACTGGCAACTGGCGGGAAGCCCGGCCGATTTGTGGATCGGCTTTGCCTCAAGCCTGTTAGGGTTTGTGCTGCTCATTTACGTTTGGTTCTTTCTGCGAAAAACCAAAGACATCGGTCTGGTGTGAAATGCCATGTTAAAAGTCATTCAGCATAAGGTTCCTTGGATTGTCGCGAGCATGCTGCTCGCGGCGCCGCGCTCGAGCTTCGCTTGCGCGGCCTGCACAGGGCGCAGCGACGACGCCGTGGCGCGGGGACTCAATGCCGCCGTCCTCACGCTGTTGCTCGTGCTTTTGGTGGTGTTGGGAGCGTTTGTCAGCTTCCTGATCTACTTGATTCGCCGCGCGGCCAGGCATCCGCTGGCGCTGGCCGGCACGCCGGAAGGAGCTGTGCGCTAATGGACCCGACGGACAAGTTGTCCGCGGCTGCGCCAGCCGCCGGACACTTCGACTGGCTGAACCTGCCCCAGCTTGCTTCGCGGCATGGCGAGGACGTCGACCGGCTCTTGCAAGGCGTCCACGTCGCGATGCTGCTGTTGTTTGTGGGCTGGGTCGCTTATCTGCTTCTTGCGCTGTGGCGTTTTCGGGCCAAGCGCAATCCGCGGGCGAATCCGGCCAGTGTGAAGACCATCGTCTTTGTGCTGCTCATCGGTGTCGTGGTGGTGGAAGAAGCGGTGACGCTGTTCGGCGTTGCCATACCGCTGTGGAACAAAAACGTCTCCGAGTATCCAGACGAGAAGCAAGCGACGGTGGTGCGGGTGACCGCGCAGCAGTTCACTTGGAACGCGCGCTATCCTGGAAAGGATGGCACGTTCGGCGCTCAAGACCACCGCTTGGTTAGCGCGAGCAATCCGTTGGGCTATGTTCCCGGCGACGAAGCGGGCAAAGACGATGTCGTGCCGCCGCTAAAAGACATTCGCGTGCCGCTGGAACCGATCGATGCCGACGGAGACGGCGAGCAGGATGTCGATTCGCTCGGGCATCCTCAATTCAAGCCGGTGATTATTCACTTGACCAGCAAAGACGTCATCCACAGTTTCAAAGTGCTGCCGTTGCGGGTCTGCCAAGATGCGATTCCCGGCATGAGCATCCCAATTCATTTTATGCCGACACGCGAAGGGAAGTACGTGATCACTTGCGCGCAGTTGTGCGGCAATGGCCACGCCACCATGATTGGCTGGCTAACGGTCATGGACAACCAGCCCCAGCGCGCCGCCGATGGAAGCGTGATCGCTCCGGGAGCCTTTGACCAGTGGCAGGCGTCGCACGTCGTCGGCGACGGGCCACCGAGGAGTTTCGAATGATGGTTCAAGAGAAGTTGGTGCTGGCATTGACCGGGGTGGTGCTGTTGCTGGCGGTTCCCTACTCGCTGGTCAAGACGGGCGTCTGGCAACCGGCGGTGTCAGACGCTTCCGACGCGGCCGCGGTGCTGCCGATGCGCGATCCCGATGAACTGCCGGTCATTTGCGAGCTCGCCGATTTTTCGATGACCAATCAGTTGGGGCAGACCGTTCGTCGAGCGGACTTGCTCGGCCAGGTCTGGGTGGCGGATGTGATCTTCACGCGCTGTCCTGGTCCGTGTGCCATGATGACCACGCGGATGGCCGATTTGCAGGACTCGATTCCAAACGACTGGCCTGTCAAGTTTGTTTCGCTGACTGCGGATAGCGCCTACGACACGCCCGACGTGCTGCGCACCTACGCGGAGGAATATCAGGCCGATCCGAAGCGGTGGAATTTCTTGCACTCCACGAAGGCGGCGATCGCCGATCTCGCGATCAACCATTTGAAGTTGGTGGTGCTGGACAAGGAACAAGAGCGACAATCGCCCAACGATCTGTTCATTCATTCGACCACGCTGGCCTTGGTGGACAAGCACGGCCGCCTGCGCGGCGCGTTCGAATCGGTGCCGATGGTCTTGTCAGAAGATGACCAGTTTGCCGATGACCCGTTCGCCGATGACCAGCCGGCGGCGCTCGACCGTTGGCGCTGCACCATGAAACCACGACTGCTTAACGCGGTGGAACAACTCGTCGCAGAGGATTAACCAACAGGAATCACGGTTTATGCAGAACATCGCGCTTACAGTTTTTCTCGTCTGGTCGGCGGTCACCGTCGCGATCTTTGTTTTCGTGGCGCGCAGCGGCAGATCGCCGGGCGAATTACCGCTGAAAGCCTATAAGCGGAACCGAGTCATCTTTCTCGGGGCGCTGCTGAGCGCCGCGGTAGTGCTGCTGTTCTTCACTCTGCCGCTTGCGCCCTATCCGAACGAAGGCGACGTTCCAGACCGGATCGTCTATGTATCGGGAAAACAGTTCGCGTTCAAGCTGTCAGATCGGCCCATCTCGCGCGAGGATGCGCTGAACGATGAAGTCTTTTTGTCGATCCAACCGATTCGCGCCGGCGAGTTCGTGGAGTTTCGCATCTCCGCCGCCGACGTGACGCACGGTTTCTGCATTTACGATGGGGACGGCAAAGTTCTGACGCAAACGCAAGCGATGCCGGGGTATGTCAACCGCCTGCGACACCGCTTTACGGAGAGCGGCGTCTACCCGGTGCTGTGCTTCGAGTTTTGCGGCATCGGGCACCACACCATGAAAACGCAATTGGAAGTTGTGGACGATCCAACCGCTGGAAGCCCCATCGCTGGGAGCCTCAGTGCTGAAAGCCCGGCCGCTAAGAACGCCGTCGCGACCAATTAGAAGACAACATCACCCATCAGGAGCCGCACGATGAGTACACCTGCCACCCATGACGCGTGGGCCGTGGCCGAAATGTCCGCCGCGGAAACCCGTTCCGCCAATCGCTTGACGATTCTCTGGGTCGTGGTGATGTTGGCGCTGGCGCCCATTTTGGTTCTGCTCGGCATGACGATGCGCGGCGCACAAGCCAATTTGCTGCCGATGCTCGCCGCGGAGCGGTTTTACAGCATTCTCACCTTGCATGGCTTGGGAATGGTCGGAGTATGGTTTGTGGCGGCCATGGCCGGAACGTGTGCCGTGCTGCGAAAATACGTTCGCTTGCACCTGTGGGCCAACTGGACCGCCTTTCTGGGCACGCTCGTGGGCGTGGTCTTGCTGATCGTCGCCACGCTGATCGGCAAATACGGCGCCGGCTGGTATTTCCTTTACCCGCTGGCGATCACCCCCAAGGGCGTTTGGCAGGCGTGGACGACCTATACGTTCTTGTCGGCGATCACCGTTTTGGGAGTGGCCTGGACGGTGTGGAGCATTGACGCCCTCTGGGGAATTGCGCGCCGCTACTCGCTGCCGGCGGCCTTGTCTTGGCATTACATCACCGGCAAAAAGGGACCCGAGGTTCCTCCCTTCATCCTGATCGTAACGGTCAGCCTGATCGCTAATTTGACCGGCTTGATTTCGGCCGTCGTGATGTTGGCCTTGTATGCCTTGGAGTTGGCGGGAATCACCGATGTCAGCGACGCGCTGGTGATGAAGAACCTGGTCTTTCTTTTCGGGCACATCGTTGTGAATGTGACGCTGTACTTGGGTGTGGGACTGCTGTACGAGCTGCTTCCCGAGTACGCGGATCGTCCTTGGAAGAACAATCGCTGGGTCGCCATCGCCTGGAATATTGTGTTGGTGTTGATCTTTACCGCCTATTTCCACCATCTCTACATGGATTTCGTGCAGATTCGCGTGCTTCACTTGATCGGACAAGTGAGCTCCTATGGGCTAGCGCTGCCCTCGGCCGTGGTCAGCATCTACGGCACGCTGGCTTTGGTGTGGAGGGCGCGAATGCGGTGGTCGATGGCTTCGCTACTGATGTACTGCGGGGTTGTCGGTTGGTGTGTCGGTGGAATTGGGGCCTTGATCGACTCGACCATCGCCGTCAACGTCAAGTTCCACAATACGCTGTGGGTCCCGGCCCACTTTCACACCTATTTCCTGGTCGGCGTTGTGCTGATGATTCTGGGAGGAGTCTTCCACCTTAGCGATAAGCTGTCGGGGCTGCCGGAGAATTTGCGGCGGTCGCGCTGGTGTACTGCGATGATTGTCGTCGGCGGCTATGGATTTGTGCTGATGTTTTATCTCGGCGGCGCCATGTCCATTCCTCGCCGCTACGCGCAATATCACGAATTGATTTCAACCGGCACGCTGCTGGCGGGCACGGCATTGGTGTTTATCACCGTGCTGTTGATCGGACTGCTCATGTACATTTGGGAAACGGGACTCCGATGCGCCGTCGCTTTAAAGAAGGTCTAATCTCGATTGCGTTCGCGGCGATTGCGATGACGGCCGCGATGTTGTTCTCGCCGCCGCGCGGAATCGCTCTCGCACAGGAGATCGCCGATCCCGAGTTGATCTTCAAGCCACCGGACGAATCTCGCTTGTTCGGCCGCAAGGCGCCCGACATTGGCCTGCGATACGCTGACGGAAGAGGTGGCCGCTTGAGCGAGCTATGGGCCGAGCGCCCGGTGTTTGTCACGCTCGTCTTCTCGCGCTGCGCTGGCATCTGCTCGCCCTACTTGGGATTGCTGAAAAAGACGGTGGAACAAGTGGGTTCCAGCGGCGATCGCTACCAGATGGTGGTGATCAGTTTCGATACCCGCGATCGCCCTGAGGATATGATGGCCCTGGCCAGGCACCACGGTCTTCAGGCCGATCGCGGCTGGACGTTCGCAACCCCGGCCAGCCAGCAGGAACTGACGGCGTTGTGCGAATCGCTCGATTTTGATTTTCGCTGGGATGAGGAGCGACAGCAGTACAATCACCCGGCGATCACGGTCGCGCTGCGCGCGGGAACGTTTGCCAGAATCTCCGTGGGAGAAGAGATTTCACCAGGGCGGTTCAAGGAGATGCTGTCCGACGCGCGGGGCGAATTTGTCGCCATCTATCCCACGCCAGGCCAGGGCGGCGCCTTGTTCCGCTGCTTCGATTACGACCCCCAGCGCGGCTTCACGCCGAACTGGGGCATGCTGATTCTGATCTTTCCGGGCGTCGCCGCAATCACGCTGGCTGCCGGCATGTTTACGACGGCACGGTTCATGGTCTTCTTTGGCCGCAGGACACGCGCGGCGCCCTTACCGGGACGCTCCGCGTGAAGGCCCGCCTCGGTGATGCCGCTCGCGGGAATACGTGGGCCGGAACACTCATCCACGCGGCTCGGCGCGAGTCGGATTGCGGCTTGCCTTTTCTCGATTCGGCGACGAGCCGTGCGGAACAGCGCTCACTAAGCATGAGGGCCTGCTAAATATTTAGCAAGCCGGCCTTGACACATCTTGTCCCAGGTTGCTAATATTTTAGCACCATGACCCGCACGCCCGCTGATACGCTGAGCCGCCGCGAACGACAGATCATGGACATCGTGTACGCGCGGGGCGAGGCCACGGCGGCCGAGGTCCGTGCCGCCCTGCCCGACCCGCCCAGCTACTCCGCCGTGCGCGCCCTGTTGGCGATCCTCGTCGACAAGGGGCATCTCAAGCACCGCTCGCAGCGGGGGCGTTATATCTACGCTCCCACTCGCCGCCGCACGCAGGCCGGTCGATCGGCGCTGCGCCGCGTGTTGGACACCTTTTTCGAAGGCTCGCTCGAAAAGGCCGTTGCGGCGTTGTTGGAAGGCTCCGACGCCAACTTGTCCGAACACGATCTCAAACGCTTGGGGCAACTCATCCAGCAAGCTCGAAAGGAGGGACGCTGACATGTCCTCACTGTTGACGGTCGTTTCGATGTCCGGATTGTGGGACGCGGGGCTCAAGAGCGCATTCGTGGTGCTGCTGGCTGGGGTCGTGGCCGCGCTGCTGGGACGGTCCTCGGCAGCCCGGCGGCACCTGGTGTGGTGCCTGTGCGTGGCGAGCTTGCTGCTCTTGCCGGTGCTGGCGCTGGCGCTGCCCGACTGGCGAGTGGCTTGGCTTCCCCAATGGACCGCCCAACCAACACGGTGGACCGCCGAACCAACCCAGGTCTCCGCAATGGAACTCGCGCGGGCGCATCGCGCCGAACCGTTCGATGAGGCAGCTTTGCTCGATAACACAGCCCCGCTCGAGCATGCGGCGATCGCCGTGCCTGCCGCTGCCGCTCGTTTGAGAACCAAGCCGCACCAAGAACAACACCTCCTGCTGCCCGGGGCCACCGAAGCAGCAAGCCCGCCGCGCTCGGCGACGCCGTGGCTGGCGATCACCTGGCTAGCAGGCGGATTACTGTCGCTCGTTCCGCTGGCGATCGGGCTGTGGCAACTGGCCGGCTTGCACCGCCGCTCGCGAGTCATTGGCGATGATCGCTGGCTGACCCTGCTCGACCGGGTGCGCCGACAATTGGCCGTGCGCCGCCGCGTACAACTTCGCCAGTGCGAATCGGCGCTGGCGCCGTTGACTTGGGGTGCGCTGCGGCCGGTGCTGCTGGTGCCGTTCGAGGCCGACGCCTGGCCCGACCGGCGGAGACAGTTGGTGCTTTTGCACGAGCTGGCTCATGTGCGCCGTTGCGACTGGCTAACGCAACTGATCGCCCACGTGGTCTGCGCCGTGTATTGGTTCAACCCGCTGGTCTGGTGGGCCGCCAGGCAAATGCGGATTGAGCGTGAGCGGGCCTGCGACGACATCGTGCTGGCTTCGGGCGCCCGGGCCAGCGATTATGCGCGAGAGCTGCTCGCGCTTGCGACGGGTCTTTCCCATGCACAGGTATCGACGCTCCTGGCCGTGCCAATGGCGCGTCGCGGCGCACTGGATGATCGTATCCACGGCATTCTTGACAGCGGCCGCAGTCGCGCATCGCTCAGCAGGGCGTCGGTCTGCCTGGGCGCGGCACTCGCGGCCATCACCCTGGCGCCGCTGGCCATGCTCCGCGCGACTCCGCCCGAACCGGCGGAGACCATAGCTAGGGAACCGGGGACAGGGGACATCCAGGTGACGGCCAAGAAACCGGGCGTGACGCAGGTCAATCTGTTCGATGAAAACGACAACGCTTACAGGGTCGATGTCATCATTGATCCCGATGCGCGGGAACTTGAAAACCAGCCTCGCTCGCGTAACCGGTTGCCCGAAGGCGACATGGAGAATATGCTCCGCCTGTGGAAAGCGGGCTGGCGGCTGTTTCAGCACAGTCAGCCAACAGTGGTCGGCGCCGGCGAGCTTTCCGTCGATCAGCATCACGCGGGCGATGCGAGCTTTCATCTGTCGGTCGAGCCGCGCGATATAGAGACGCATTCGCCAAAGATCGAAAGCTCTCCACTCTGGCTCACCTCGCCGGCGCTGCGCGTCGAGGCGGGGCAACGGGTGCGTATTCACGGCTGGGTGAACATTCAGCGACCGATCGCCAGCAGTCTCGATGGCTTGTTAATCATCGAGTCGCTCGGGCGCGAGCCGCAGGCCGCGCGCGTCGGCGTGACGAACGGCTGGCGCGAGTTTACGCTCTACCGCGAGGCGCCGGCAGCGTGCGACCTGACCATTACGTTCGCATTGAGCGGCGTGGGCGACGCCTGGATCGACGACGTGACAGTCGAGCTGATCGCGCCGTCGGATACTTCGGCGGTGGCCGGCGCGCCGCCGGCCGCGCCCCGGGCGGCGCCTCCCAAAAAAGCTGAGTCGGAGATTGCAGAGCCGAAGCAGAAGCCACCAGCCGCGCCCGCTGTGGAACTGCCCCGAGCCGAACGACAGGTGGAGGAAGCAGGCGACGAGCTCGTCGGCGACCCGCTGACGCTCCACAATCCGGAGGTCAAAGAGATCTGGAATCTGAAGATCGAAGTGGCGGTTGGAATCGCCTTGGCGAACTCCAAACTGCTGCGAAACATGAGCGGACTTCTCTCAACGCCCGTTGTGCCGCAATCAAAGCTGAAGCATGCTGCCGGCGAAGGCGCCAAGGGCTGGGTGCCGGACGCAAGCGCAACAGCCATTCGCGGCACGAAAGTCCAATTCGTCTTGGCGCGGGCCAACGGCGACACGACGCTGGCCAATTTCCAATCCGGCGTGCGGGCCATGCTCAGCGACGTGGAACGTGCCTACTGGGACCTTTACTATAACTATCGCAACCTGAGCGCCGTGCAGGCTGGCCGCGACAGCGCGTTGGCCACCTGGCGCAAGATCTGTGCCTTGCAGCAGCAAGGGCTCAAGGGGGGCGAGGCCGAAAATGAGAAGCAGGCGCGCGAACAATATTTTCTGTTTCGTGCCCAGGCCGAGAACACGCTGGGGCTGCTCTACACGGCCGAGAGCCGGCTACGTTACCTGATGGGGGTGATGCCAACTGACGGCCGCTTGATTCGCCCCACCGACCAGCCAACCACGGCGGAGGTCCGTTTCGATGAGAAAGAGATCCTCCCCGAGGCGCGCAACCGCAACGCTGGACTGTCTCAAGACGAGGAAGCGGAATCGGTTCGCCTGTTGACCAGCGCTGTGCGCGACCTCGACCGCAACTACCAGGTCAATGTCACGATGCACAATCGTCGCGTGGCGGCTGCCGCGCAGGTCGACGCCATGCAGTCGGCCTACCACACCGGCGCGGCCACCATTGACGCGCTGCTCGACGCCGAGCGCCGGCTGGCCGACGCCGAAATCGCCTATTGGCGGGCACTGGTCGATTACAATATTGCCATCTTGCAGGTTCACTACCGCAAGAACACGCTCTTGGAATACAACGGCATTCTACTAACCGAAGGCATCCAGGCGGATGCCGATGTTTCCAGGAAGTGATGATGTCATGCCATTGCGAGTGGTTCGTGCGATGCTGCCGGAGAGACCAGAAACTAGAACGCTAATCAACGCTGATCGACACTAATCGGAATCCGGCTGGCGTTCCGCCGATTCGTGAAACTTATCACGGATGAGTGCTCCCAAAACGCGCGGATGATGTAATCGCGGTGAGGGAGATTGCCATGCCGTTGCGCGACCATTTCCGTCCGCCTACCCTTGGCAACCGTTGCGTCGGGAGACCGTTGATGGCGTAGGCAAGTGACCGAGCACGAGATTCCAACCACCCTGTTAGACACCCTCTCAACCGACATCGGCTTTTTCCCTACGATGGGAGTCCATGTCGATGGGCCGGTGGTCACCATTTCGCCTTCGCGATCGAGGTGGGCGGTTGCTGTCGCGTGCTTTGCCGTATCGGCCGCGCTATTATCGGTGCCCGTGTTTCCTTTCTGGGTCTTAGCGGTTCCATTGCTGCTTGGGGCAATTGTTTGCCCCGTGGCCTTGCCGCCGCTTGCTCGACGTTTTGGAACCGAGATGAGGATCGATCCGGCATCGCAAATGGTCTCGGTTAGACGCTACTCTTCCGTCAAAACAATTCCCTTCGAGCAAGTGATTGCGTTTCAGCTTCTTCCGAAAGGCAGCCGAGGTCGCGCGGGGCAGCTCAACCTCGTTTACCAGGAAGCCGACGGGGCAATCAATCGCACGTGCCTCATGTCTCATTGCATTCAATACTATCTCGCTCGCGCCGCTCGCAAACTGGCGGCGCGGTCTCCCTGGCCTGTGCTTTCAAAGAATGGCCCCGTCGGCATCAAACTCTGAGAGCCCGAAAGGAAGGTCTCGGGGCAGCAATTGCTGCTTGTCGCGAACGTAGACCGTCCTGTCCCCCGATTTGACGAAGCCGCTGCGGCGCAAGGCCTCGTGCAGGCTGGGGATGGTGGCGTAGCAGGTGACATCGCCCGCGGCAAGGGCGCCGAGGTGATCGACGAGCGCCGCGACGGTGGCCCGCCAGCATGACGGGTCGTCGGTGTCGAGCCAACAATCGACGATTCTTCCAAGTTGGGTTCGTCCGTTCGGTGTGATCTTCAAGACGGCGAAGCCGATCGTTCGGCCCGAGGCGTGAATGGTCCAGCCAGAAAAGCCCGCCAGCGGGTAGCGAAGCAAGTAATTGAGCAGCGAGTGGTCACGCTGGCACGTCACCATGCGCCGCGCAGATTGCCGGAGTAAGCCATCAACTTCTTCCGTGAACGCGGCCGCCGAGCGCAATTCGACCGTCTGCGGCGCCGGCTGCGTGCGCGCTCGCGAGACGGACACCATGTCCTTCGCGGTTCCCGCCCATTTGCGGAATAATCCCCGGTCCGTTCGGTGCAAGCGATGGAAGGGCGCCAGCACCTTGCGAAAGACGGCGACCGTGCACTTCGGCTCGAAGCCCAGTCTTGGAAAGAGGGCCTGCGCCCGCGGAGTCCCGCCGACGGCAAACTGCGTCTTGCTCGTCGCAAAGGCTTCCAGCATTAAAAGGGCTCCCAAGCCGGGGTGCGCAGCCGAGCCTAGCCAGTCGATGGCGTGCATGGTCGATACGGGCGCCGCGCCGTCACCCGATACGACCAACTGGCGGCAACCGATTCCAAGATGTCCGACGATTCTGCCCGCCGAGCGCGCGACCAGGCTGCGCACGGAGTCTGCCGAAGGACCGCGCGGTCCGTCAAAATACTTCCACGAAAGGACCTCGTGAGAGAAGAAAGCAGCGTTTGCGGCAACGCCGAAACCGCTCGTGAGGAATTGGCTCAATTCGGGAATATCAGCGCGCTGCAACGGCGTGATTTGCTTTCCGGAGGCCATGCCTGGTTCCTGCAACGTGTATACGTCAATAGCCCTGCGCGACTACCGGGCGCGCAATTGTCGCCTTTCGCTCCGCGAACGTAGCGCTACTTTCGCGGAGCGAAAGGCGACTTTGGGGATGTCCGCTCGTCGCGCACGGCTGTTTAGATGATGGAGCCAATTGCGGTAGATGACGGCGGCGGCCCCGCTCCAGGTGTTGTCGATCCGGGCGCGACCGAGCACCGCGGAAACCTCGCCGAGGAGCCGCTCGCGGCGCGATGCCCGTGCCATCGTTTCGATCTCCCGCAGAGACCGCTCGGTGTCGTCGTCGAAATAGTCCACGGGCAGCAACGGGTAACTTTCGATCTCGCCCTTGAGATACCGCGCGGTGTCGCGGCGGTACTCGCGCAACAGTGTGTGCGACTCGTATTCCGGATGGCCTTGGAAGAAGACGAACAGCCCGGCGTCCTGCTTAACGAAGGTGTCGACGCCGCTCGCGCCGCTGTACGTAAGTACCTGGTATCCTTTGGCGGCCAATTGGTCGGCGGCGAGCCCGTTCCAACGCGAGTGGGGAATCCGCAGGCTGGCCGGCGCGCCGGCCAGCAGGGCGTGCGGCGCGGTCTGCTCGCAGGTAAAGATGCCAAACTGCTTGTGCTGGCTGCGCACGCGCTCAATGCCGTCGAGCGCCAGCACCGCCGCGTGGGCCGCCAGACACGACCAGATTGTCGAACGCGCGTGCATCTGCGTCCACGCCAGCAGGCGTTCAAGGCTGGGCCAGTATGCCTCGTCGCGCAGATCGGCGGTGAGCGGCTCCCTGCCGGTGACGATCAACCCATCGGGAAATTGCTCGGGCGGCAGCTCCCAAAGCCGCTCGATGCCCATATACAAGCTTTCCACGCGATGCTGGCTCTCGGCCTGCCGCTCCACTTCGGGCAAAGCATAGAGCGTGAGGCAGACCGGCACATCGCCCGCGGCCGCCTCGAGCAGCGTGAGAAACTGGCGCTCGGTTGCTTCCATGGCCGCATCGGCCATGTTGTTGACCAGGCCAATCTGCAGACACCGCCGTGGGCGGCCGGGATGCTTTGGATTCAAGAAGACCGGCATGACAAACTCTTTGGTGTCGTTCGTTGAAGTACGAGGTTCAGGTCATTTATCCTCAACGCTTAAATAGCCGCGGTCAGCGCCTGATCGAGATCGGCCAGAATGTCGTCGATATGTTCGATGCCGATGCTCAGGCGGATCATCTCTGGCAGCACGCCCGCCTGGCGTTGTTCTTCGGGCGACATCTGACGGTGGGTGGTCGACGCCGGGTGGCAGGCCAGCGATTTGGCGTCGCCCAGGTTCACCAGGCGGCTGAACAGCTTCAGGGCGTCGTAGAAGCGGACGGCGGCTTCATATCCGCCCTGGACGCCCAGCGTCATCAGCGAGCAGCCCTGGGCGTTCAGGTATTTCTGCGCCAGCGCGTGGTAGGGGCTGTCGGGAAAGCCGGCATAGTTGATCCAGGCGATGCGCGGGTGGCCGCGCAGAAACTCGGCCACTTTACGGCCGTTCTCCACGTGGCGCTCGACGCGCAGCGCCGCGGTCTCGACTCCTTGCAGCAGCAAGAACGCGCTGAGCGGCGCGAGCACGGCGCCGGTGGCGCGCAGATAGCGGCTGCGGCAACGGGCGAGGTAGGCCGCCCGACCGAAGCGCTCGGTGTAGACCAGGCCGTGATAAGAGTGATCGGGCTGGCAAAACATCGCAAACCGGGCAGCGTGCTCGCTCCAGGGGAAATTGCCGCTATCGACAATGACGCCGCCGAGCGTTGTGCCATGCCCGCCCATAAACTTGGTGAGCGAGTGCACCACGATATCGGCGCCGTGCTCGATCGGCCGCAGCAGCATCGGCGTGGCCACGGTGTTATCGACCACCAGTGGAATGCCGTGCCGGTGCGCCAGCCGGGCCAGCGCCTCGATGTCGCAGATATTGCCGGCCGGATTGCCTACGCTCTCGCAGTAAATGGCGCGCGTCTCGCCGTCGATGAGCCGCGCGATAGCCTCGGGGCGGTCAGACTCGGCAAAGCGCACCGACACCCCCTGCTCGGGCAGGAGATGCGCGAAGAGCGTGTGAGTGGTGCCATAGAGCTGCGGCGGCGAGACGATGTTGCTGCCCATGCCGGTGAGGTTGAGCACCGCATAGCTTACCGCGGCCTGGCCGCTGGCCACGCACATGGCCTCCAGTCCGCCTTCGAGCGCGGCCATGCGCCGCTCCAGTACGGCCGTGGTGGGATTGCTGATGCGCGTGTATCGGTAGCCATCGGCTTCCAGGTTAAACAGCGCCGCGGCGTGTTCGGCGCTGTCGAACGCGTAGGCCACGGTCTGGTAGATGGGCACTGCCACCGACCGCACGGCGGCGTCGGGCTCGTAGCCAGCGTGAATGGCGATGGTTTCGCGTTTCATCGAGACCCTTGCTGAAACAGTTGATTCATCTCCGCCACGATCTGATGGATCTGGGCTTCCGTCGTGCGGAAGTTGGTGACACAGGCGCGCAGCACGCTTTTCCCGTTGATACGGGCTTCAGACATCCAGGCGATCTGCCGCTGGTGCAGCGCCGCGAGAAAGGCAGCCGGGTGGAAATGCTCGCGCGTGAAGCAGACCAGCGGCAGCGGCGTTTCGTTGACAATCTGCCAACCCGAGTCCGCCAGCGCCTGGCGCAGCACATTGCCCAGGCGCGCCTGGTGCTCAATCACCGCCGCATATCCCGACTCGCCCAGGTTGGCCAAGGCCATAAACAGCTTGAGCCCAATGAACCGCCGCGACCACTGCATCGAGTGCGTGAGGGGATCGAAGACCGGTCCAGTTTGTTTGCCCGACAGGTAGGTGACGTCGGCGTGAAAGGCGCGGGCCACGCTCTCGCGGTGACGGCAGAAGAACATGCCGCAGCCCATCGGAACGGAAAGCCACTTGTGCGCGTCGCAGGTGATCGAGTCGGCTTGCTCGATGCCGGCGAGATAGTGCTTCAGCGCAGGCGAGAGGATCGCCGCGCCGCCCCACGCGGCGTCGACGTGGAACCATAGTTTCTCTTCGCGGCAGAACTGGGCGATCTCGCAGAGCGGATCGATGATGCCCGCCGCAGTGGCGCCCACGGTGCCGACGACCAGAAACGGCGCCCACCCGTCTTTGCGGTCCTGGCGCACTTGGCTTTGCAGGCTGTCGACGTCGAGCTTCAGCCGGCGGTCGGTCTCGACAGGGCGGACCGCACGGCGCCCCATGCCCGTGAGGTGCGCGATCTTGTTGAACCCGTGGTGCGCCTCGCCCGTGAAATAAAGCGACGGAGGCGCCGGCAGGCTGCGTAGACCGCGCTCGCCGTATTCCGGAAACGCATGCTCGAGCGCCACCGCCACGGCGGAGAGATTGGCTTCCGAGCCTCCGCAGGTGAAGGTGGCAATCGTGTCGGGGGGCAGGCCGAACTTCGCCGCCAGCCAGCCCAGCGTATGCCGCTCGATCTCGTTGCCGCCCGGCGAGGTGCGCCAATTGGCCAGTTGAGAGTTGTACAGAGCCGCCAGAGTCTCGGCGATCACCGCAGGCAACGTCACGGCGGGATTGAACAGCCCGAGATAGCGCGGATGAGTTACCTGCACCTGCCAGGTGCGCAGCATCCGCTCGGCGTCTTGGACGACTTCAGCGAGGGGCAGCGCTTCGTGGAAGTCGTACCGGCTGGCCAGATAACCGCGAATGTCGTCCACTGCGACCGAGGGTACGATGGGGCCGTCGGCGATCTCGGCCTGTACCCGCTGATATTCGTGTTGCAACTGGTCGATCTGCATTGAGTCTTATTTACTGCGGTCCGCGGACCCGAATCGCCTTGCGTTAGCTCACGGCCCAAAGTCGCCTTTCGCACCGCGAAAGTAGCGCGACATTTGCGGAGCGAAAGGCGACGAACGGCGCGCCCAGTGTGAACGCACGGCGATTAATGTCGCATTTGTGGCCGCATGAAATATAATGACTTCCCACAATCACTTATAAACGAATCGCTCCGGTGAGAATGCTGTCGTACAGTTGCTCGTCGAGCGCGACGTAGGCGCGCAGCTCGGGGTGATGGAAGTACAGAGGATCGGCGCAACGGCTCGGGTCGAATCCCTGCCGCACGAGATCGGTCTTTGCATATTTGAACGTGCCGGTTAGCTCGGCCTGTGAGCAGAGTCGAAGAAACAGCGGACGCGCGTAACCGGGCAACCGCTTGGCAAGATGCCGGCCGAGCGCGGCCAGGTCGAGCGCGCCCTCGCACACAATGGCCGCCATCCCGGCGCGGCCTTCGGCGCCCGGAATCGCGACTCCGTAAACGCTGGCGTGCAGGATGCCCTCGAAAGCGCACAGCTCTTGCGCCACCTCCGTGGTCGCCACGTTCTCGCCCTTCCAGCGAAACGTGTCGCCGATGCGGTCGACAAAGTAGAAGAACCCCTTCTCGTCCTGGCGCATCAGGTCGCCGGTGCGTACCCAAGTGTCGCCCAACGCGAAGACATTGCGCAGGATTCTCTTTTCGGTCTCTGCCGCGCAAGTGTAGCCTTCGAACCGGCTGCCGGCACTGGCGGGATCGCTGCGCAGCCTGGCGAGCGCCTCGCCGGGCTCATTGACCCCGCAGCGAACACAGAAACCGTGTTCATTGCGCATCGGCTCGCCTCGGTTGGAGTCGAAGGCGACGACCGCGGGCGCGAAGCGGTGCGCCAAATAGGCGGGAATGTGGCCGATGGCCCCGGGCTTGCCCTGCACGTTGAACAGCGAAAGGCCCCCCTCTGTGGCGGCGTAAAACTCCAAAATCTGCGGGATGCGAAAGCGCTCCTGGAACGCTTCCCACACGCCGGCCGCCAGACCGTTGCCACAGGCCAGCCGAAGGCGGTGCTCGGTCTCGCTCGGGTCGTGGGGGCGGTGCAGCAGGTAGCGGCATAGCTCGCCGATGTACTGAAACGCGGTGCAATCCCAGCGGACAACGTCGCTCCAGAACTGGCTCGCCGAGAACTTCTCGCGCAGAACCAGCGAGCCGCCGGCGGCCAGCATCGCGCCCGGCGCCAGCACACCGCCCACGCTGTGATACATGGGCAGGCAGCTATACAGCCGGTCGCTCGGCTGCGACTCCATCATGCCAGCGAACCACAGCGCCCACTGTATCACGCGCGCGTGGCTGACGTTGGCGGCTTTGGGCATTCCGGTGCTGCCGGACGTGAAGACGAGAAGCGCGCGGTCGTCGATGGTGATCTCACGCAACTCTCCGACTTCGAGCGGCGCGGCCGCCAGGCCCCCGATCTGCTCGTCAATGCCGCGGCGTCCGCCGTGGATCGACACGCGTGGCGGCGCGGCGACGTGCGTCATGGCCGTGTCGAGCGCCTCGGCGAGCTCGGCGGCGACGATGAGGTGTTTCGCCGACGCAGCTTCGATGGAGCGCGCCAGCGACTGCCCGGCGAGGTTGGTGTTCAGCAGGGCGACGACTCCCCCAACGCGGGTGACGCCCAGCCAGATCGCCAGGTACTCAGGGCGGTTGGGCATCAACAGGCCGACCACATCGCCCTTGGCCACGCCCTCGGCGAGCGCCCACCGGGCGTACCGCCGCGCGCGCCTCGCGAGTTCCAGGTATGTGAAGCACTCGCGGTCGGAGAGCAGCGCTGGCTTGTCGCCCAACTGCAAGCCCAACTCATCGACGACGGCGGGCAGCACCCGCTCGCGCTTATGGGCGATGGGCGACGTCAACTCCAGCGCCCGCAGCCAGGCTCGGGAGACGGACGCTCGTGGCCGAGCCGATGTTGCGACGGTCTCGCTGGCTACTGCGCTCATGCCGTATTCCCCGCGTCGACCGTGATGACCGTGCCGCTGACGTTCCTGGCGCCGTCGCTGAGCAGATACTCGACGGCGGCGGCGACGTCGTCCACCTCAGCCAGGCGGCGCAAAGCGCTGCGCCGGACGACCTGTTCACGCTGCTCCTCGCCCAGCCCCTTGGTCATCTCGGTATCGACAAAGCCCGGCGCTACCGCGTTGACCGTGATGCCGGCCCGGCCAACTTCGCGGGCCAGCGAGCGGGTAAAGCCGATCAGCGACGCTTTGGTGGCGCCATAAACGGAGAACCCGCTATACCCAGTAAAGGCCACGATCGACGCCACGTTGACGATGCGGCCGCCGGCGCCGTCGGCCAGCATCGAACGCAACACATATTTGCTCAACACGATTGGCGAAACGACGTTCAGCCCCACCACCTGCTCGATCTGCGTCACGCCGGTGAGCGCCAGGGCGCCGGCGACGCTGATGCCCGCGTTGTTCACCAGCGCGTAGATCGGCCCCAGGTCCTTACGGAGTTGCTTGACGAGCGCAGCCATGCCGCCGGTCTCCGCCAGATCGTAAGCGACGAAGCCGATGGAACCCGTGCCGCTGCGCGCGGCCTCGCCGATGGCCTCGCGCAACGCGGGGCTCTCGTTGCGGGCGAGAGCCATGACGCCGTAGCCGGCCTTGGCCAGGCAGCGAACGATGCCCAGGCCGATGCCTCGACTTCCGCCGGTCACGATGACGTTACCGATCATGGCGTGCCAGCTTTCCGGTCTCGGACATGGCCAGCGCGGGCACAAAGCGGATCGCCGTCGGCACCTTATGCGGCGCCAGCGACCCACGGCAGAACTGCTGGATGGCCTGTTGCAGTTCGCACGCCTGTTCGCCCTCGGGAGCAGATGGGCCGTTGAGAAGCACGTCGGCTACCACCAGCGCCCCGGTAATCGGACTCTTTTTCCTTTTGACCAGCGACAGCCGCACCTGGGGGTGGCGATTGAGCACCGCCTCGACTTCCTCGGGATGTACCTTGAGCCCGCCGACGTTAATCACCCCGTCGCGGCGGCCCTGGAAGTGATAGCGGCCATCGCGCAGCTCGACCACGTCGCCCGTGTCGACAAAGCCGTCCGGGTCTTTCAGCCGCGGCGGATGCTCGCCGAGATAACGCTGTGCGGTGCGGCTGGAGCGGATGCGCAGCGTGGCATCCACCACCTTGAGGTCAACCCCTGCGGCGCCGGTCAATGTGCTGGCGGGGAATCCTGACAGCTCGTCGCGGACATCGAAGGCCACGCCGGCTTCCGTGGTGGCAAAGGCGTGGCTGATGGCTGCGCCCGGATAGAAAGAGCGCAAGCTATTGAGGATGGCCTGATCGGCGATTTCGCCCGACAGCCGGAGGTAACGCGGCGCCATAGGGTGGGCTGCGGGGCTCATCAGCGCCCGCCGCCAGTGCGAGGGCGTGCCGGAGATGTGCGTTACGCCGGCCTCGCCCGCCCGCCGCAGATAGTCGGCCACCGGCTCTTGCGGCCCGGCAAGCAACAACGACGAATGCGTCAGCACGGCCCGCAGCAGGATTTGCAAGCCGCCATAGCGGCGAATGTCGTAAAACGTGCCCCAGATCACTCCGGCATTCGACGGGCTGGCGTCAATGGCCCCCGTCAAGCTGGCCAACGTGTGCAGCACCATCTTCGGCCGGCCGGTTGTGCCCGAGGTGAGCAGAATCCACTCCGTGGGCAGGCGCTCTGGGCTGGCGTGAACGCGCGGGACCAGCTCGTGCGTACATCGCACCTGTTGCGCCGCGCCGAGCGGACTGTCGCCGAGAAAGCTGTCGCCGAGAAAGCGGCCGTCGGAAACCACCGCATCCACCTCGGCATAGCGCATCACGTAGGGCAGGTGCGCGAGCGCGACGTCGGGCGGATAGAGCGTCAGGCGCCGCGCCAGCCCATCAAGCTCAAGCAGCGCCAGCGCCACGAGGAACGGATCAGCCGCGGCGATCAGCACCGAGCGCCCGCGCAGATTCTCAACATCCGACGTAATCGCCGACCGCTGGCGCAGTTCGCCAAGCGCGATGCGATGTTCGGCGCCGACCAAATCGCCCGGCGCTCGGTCTGCCTCGATCGCATCTCGCAAGCTAGCGAAGCTGTTGCACGGCGTTTTCATAGAAGCGTATCAAGTCTCCCAGATTCACCGGGAAGGGAGCTTCTTCGTTCTCGCTGAATGGGTCGACGCCTAGCACCGCTTCCAGGCGGCTCACCAGAATGGCGAAACACAGCGAATCCAAACCCAAGTCGAGCAGCGGCAATTCATCGGACAGCGGTCCGAGCCGCTGGTCTTGCTCTTGCGCAACCTGCTTGATCTGGCCGAGAATCTGCGATCGAACGTTCATGTGGGTCGAATCACGTGCTCGATCAGGGTGCGAAGCAGACTCACGCCCTCGAAGAGATCCGCATCCGCTTCGGGCGGCGCCACGGCCATCTCGGCAGCCAGCACCTTGAAGAGCTCCTCGGTGTGCTCGATGTCGCAGACGCCGTGTACGTCGGTGTACTCCATCTCTGTCGATCCCTGTTGCCTGGCCAGGTAGGCCAGGTAAGGCATAAATTTTTGAATAAAGCCCTCGAAGAAGCCCATCGTCAACACCACCTTCACCGTCGAGAGCCTGCCCATGAACTGGCGCACCCTGGTCAGGTCCTCATGCACGGCCAAGAAGTCGTGATCGGTGGGGAAGGCGTGGGCCGCCATCGCAAACTTGCGCAGCATCAGCGGATGGGCGTCGCGCACTTCGTCGACGAGGTTTTCCAGCAGCATGGCCTGCGATTGCTCGGTCTTGGCGGCGATGACCGCGGCCGTCATCCAGTAGATGAAATTGCCTTCGAGCACCGAAGTGTACCTGGCAATGATCCCACGCCGCTCTTCGCCGCTGAGCTGCTTCGCGTCGGGCAGCGAGTCGATGAGTTCGTCGATGATTGCGGTCGTTTTCTCTTCGATCGAGGCAACCGACAGCTCGAGCGAAGATTCAGGCGATAATGGCACGTACATTTCCCGCAAGTGAGTGTAAAAATGTCCAGAGGACCTACGAAGTCCACAGATTGTTGCAAATCTGTTGTTGCAAACCTGCTGGTAGCTCTGCCCCAATTCGGAGGCAGTCACCAGGTGTTCGCCCAACCAGCCACCCGCAACGGGCGGCAACGATCGTCAATTTGCGGCCGATTCTCTTCTTGGAAGACAGCCAGCAGCGTCTGCTGATCGGGGGCCGGGACGACCAAAGAATCGTATACGATCCTAACAATGCGAAAAAAACTGTCAACATGCCGCACCAGCCACAGCCAGCGTCGCGGCCGCGCCCAGCAGCAGGCAGCCGAGCAGCAGGCAGCCGAGCAGCAGGCAGCCGAGCGGCAGGATGATCTTCAAGAACCACCGCGCGGGACGGGTCAACCTCGTTTAAGCGAAGACGACGGGCCGCTCAACCGTGGGTGCCTCACTCACTGGCCGCCGCCAGTTTCGGTATTCGCCAGGGCCAACGACTCGGGCGCCGGGGCCGCGAGGCAGTTGAGAAACGCGATGACTTCTTCCTGCTCGTCCTTGGTCAGCCGCCGGAAAGCGCGCGCGCTCTGGGCGGCCTCGCCACCGTGCCATGCGATCGCCTCGGAAAACGTTCTCGCGCGACCGTCGTGCAAGTAAGGCCCGCTGTCACGCACGCCCCACAGCGGCGGCGTGCGCCACTCGCGGCGTTGCTCGGGCGAAATGGACGCCAGAAGCGTGTCGGCGCCCCCATAGTAACTAGCAGATCCTACCGAACCCAGCTCCGCATTGGCCGGCACCAGGTCTTCCAAGGCTGCTCCCATGTCGTGCAGCAAAAGATCGCTGTAGATGCCGGCGACTTCGGCCACTTGAGGCGCGTGACAATCCGCACAGCCGAGCTGCGCGAACTGCTTCTCGCCCCTGGCGGCGGTTTGGGCCGCCAGATCATCGGTCGGCATGACTTGCCGGGGTGGCGGCAGATGCGCCACGAACTGAGTAAGCGATTCGCACTGCTCCTCGCTGATGTCCAAGCCGTGGCGGGCTGGCTTGTCGGGCCGGCCGCGGAAATCGAAACGTACGTTGAGTGGATCGATCGGTTGAGCATGGCTCGGCGCTTCAAGCCCCAACTCGACGGCGCAGGCGCCGAGCACGAACTCGTGAAGGTTTTCGGTCTGTCCCCGCCAGCCGAACCGGCCGAACTTGCCGTTTGCCGCGCGTGGCGCTCGCCCGCTCACGCCGCCGGTCTTCGAGGCTTGTTGCTGCTGCATTTCCTCAAAGACCGCATCCGGAAGCCGATCGATTATACCCGCGCCAAACAACGCCGGCGTATTGCGTTGCGAATGCTGATACGCCATGCCATCCAGCCGCTGAAGCGGGTTTTTCGCTCTGCGCGGGTGTTCGCTCGCCGACGTGGCGATCGCCACAACGCGAGCTAAAGGAAGCTCGGCGAGTTGATCTGGGGAGAGAAATCGCTTGCGCCAGTCATCGTAGTTCGGATCGGGCGAAAAACGGTGCAGCACCGTGGTGGCGGAAAGTCGACTGTTTGCCAATGCCGGATGAAACGCGGCGACCCGTTGCGTGAGATCGTCTCCGACCGCGGTAACCTTGCGCGACACTTTGACGGTGAGCAGATCGACGTTGTTGTCGTTCAATCCCGCCCCGCCGATTCCGCCGAGCCGATGGCATTGGGCGCACGAAGCCGCGTTGTACATCGGTCCCAAGCCGTCGCCCGCGACCGAACGCGGGTCGTGAACCTGCCATTCGCGCAAGAACAGCTCCTGCCCCGCCGCGATCTGTTTCGGTGAGCTCGGCTCGCCCTCGTTCAGTGCATCGTCGGCTGGCGCAAGGCCGGCCACGACAAGCCTCTCGATCGGTCGGCCTTGCCCCAGGCGTCTGAACAGGAACGGCCGTTTCAAGTCCGCGGTTACCGGTTCATGCGCGGCCCAAAAACCCGCTCAAAGAGCGGCTGGCGCCCGCCTCAGGAAGTGGTCGGTGATTCGACGCCGTCGCGCCGAGCGCAGCGGCGCGCCAAACAGTCGGATGCAGCGCCTGAGCCGTCCAGTATCGAGGGTGGCGCCGCAACGGCTAAAGACGCAACACCCGCCAAAGATGCAACGCCCGCCGACGAGGCAGCGTCGGCCGCGGAGGCCGCCGATCGACGCCCGCCCGCCAAACCCACCGACGCCAAGCTCGAAGCGTGGGTCGAAATGATCGCCAAGCTGGTTCCGGAGATGATCGAGCCACAGAGCTGGGAGCCGTCGGGCGAGGGAATGATCCGCGCCGTCGGCGAAGCGATCGTGGTCCGACACACCGAGCAGGTGCAGCACCGTGTGGCCAGGCTCATGGCCGAGCTGTTGCCGGACTACGTTCCCCTAGATTTCACCGGGCCGTGGGGTCCGTGGCGTGCCGCGCTGCAGATCAATGAGGCGGCCGTGCGGCTAAGGCCAACCACAACCGACAACTGGCCGTACCAGGCCGAGCCGCGACCATGCGGCGCGGAAGCCCGCATACACGACGCCTTGCGCGAGAAATGCGACCTTGAATTTGACCAGGTTCCGCTGGTCGAGGCCTTGCGCCGGCTGGCCGACGCACGCCACGTGCAGCTTTACATTGACCACCAAGCGCTGTCCGATATCGGCATCAATGCCCGCATCGATGCCAAGGCTCTCAGTCCTTTTGAATTCAACATCACCGGCGGCAAAAAAGCGCGGTCCGACGCCCACGCTCGAATCGGCGCCGATACTCCGGTCACTCACTCGGTCAAAGGTGTGACCTACGCCGCGGCGTTGAACCTGTTGCTCGACGAACTGGACTTGACCTACTTGATCCGCGATGAGGTTCTTGTCATCACGACCAAAGACAGTCCGGAAAACATGCTCACCGTTCAGGTCTATCCGGTCTTTGATCTGGTGGTCCGCCCACCGCATTTGCCGGCCAACCATGCCGGGCTCAACTTTCAGCCTCTCATCAGCAGCATCGTGAGCAATGTTGCGCCGGACACGTGGGACGACGTCGGTGGGCCGGGCACGATCGAGCCGTTTACCAATTCGGGCGCGCTGGTGATTTCTCAAACGACGCGCGTACACCACGAGATCGCAGAATATCTCAGGGCGCTGCGCGAGGTCAGCGCGGCCCAAAAACAACAGCTCCAAGAAATGGGGGCGGCGGGAGAAGAGGAAGAAGAGCAACGCTAATCGCCGCTGATTCACGCTGATTACCGACATCGGCTTTTTCTCCACGATGGGAGTCCATGTCGATGGGCGGGTTGTCACCATTTCGCCATCGAGGTCGAAGTCGTTTTATGGGCACATCTTAAGCTGAACTTACTGAGTTGCGCGTTCACTTTGTAGCTTATTCAGCGGACAAACTCTTGACTTTTACCGCCTTCCGGCTGATACTTTAAGCGGAGACTCGGCCGAAGGGCTGCTACGGTGGCCCCGAACGCGTTGTCTCCTTTTTATTTTGCGCCCTGGCGATTTCCGGCCTCGCGAGCCGAATAAGGATCTGGCACGTACACCGTGCCATGCGTTCGAAAAACATTGCCCTCGCGGTATCCATCGCCGTGCCAGATCGACTTCTCAATGATCTGTACGAAGGGCTTAATTTCTGGCCGCGTCGCTCCGGTCATGTCGCGCAACCGCCACGCCCAGTTCAGACAATAGACGCATAAATCAGCGACCTGGATGCCATAGGCCATATCGGACTCGACGAAAAACGGCACCGGCACAATCCACTGCGTCCGCTGGCGGCCCGTCATGGTGTCGGTGAAATACCATTCGATTCGCCGCACCAGCTTGCGATCGGCCTGCTTCTCCGAGCCATCCATGACCAGTAGCCCGGTCTCGTGCTGCTCTTCGAGAAAATAGAAGTAACGCTCTAACAAGAACACAAGGTCTTTGCGGAGCAGATCCGTCGGCAGGCTGGCCACGGCCGCGGCGTCGCGGGGAATCGCCGCGGCGAATACGCGGGCGTCGTGGCTGGCGAGCAGATAAAGGACTCCCTCGGCCATCGAGAGACATGCTTGGCCAAATGCTGTGAACTCATCGCGCCGCGGCCTTCGCTTCTGAGCGCCGCTATTTAGAAAATTCAACGCCTGTTTTCGGCGCTCCGCGTCAGCCATCCGGGATCCCTGAGCCGCCCATCTGAAGCGGTTTTTGGCCAGCAGTTTACTTCCTTTCAATTCCGAACCATATTGATGCAGATATGCGCCGAAGGTTGACTGCTCGAGCGTTCGCACAGCCGAGAGGAATGGCCAGAGCTTCGTGGCGTGAATGGCAAATCCCCCATGAATTTCATAGGGCATTTGCTTATGATCATGCCCGCTTTCGTCGAGAAACAATAGCCAGCTCATGATGACCAATTTACGCCAGAATTTGGTTGCGATTCGCTGAACCGGCGACCAGCTTCGCGCGAGACGGCGCAGCGGACAAGCATTTATGAATGGAACCTCGGCTCACCGCGGCTGGTTCGCCTGAGCGTTGGCGGCCTCCGCAGCCGCCGGGCGAAGATTCTTCACCCACGGCCAACCAAGATATCCTTGGTGAACCTCGGCGATGGCCGCCGGGCCGGTGAACTGCTCCATGTGCTCCGGCGTCGTCAGAAACGTCATCTTCGAGGCGTCGGGCGGCACCATGTATTCGATGTCGTAATGGCGGAATAAGAAGCTGTGTGTGGTCATCGTCATTTCAGTGATCACTGCCGGCCGCAGGTCGGCGGGCGAAGTGTCGAGACAGGCGTTGATGGTGAAACACCAGCACAGCGCCGTGGCCGCGCCCAGCAGCAGGCAGCCGAACGGCAAGATGATCTTCAGAAACCATCCGTGCAGCCCGCGCTGCTGAAAGGCGCTCGCTTCGCCGACCTCGATCGCCTCGCCGGCGGCCTCGGCCAGGGCGTTGCGCTCGCGCCGTTGGCGCTGCGTGCGCCGCTCGTGCAGCCAAATGCCCAGGAAAAACCCGCCGCCCAAGATCACGGCCCCGGCGATCATGGGCCACATCGCCAGGCGGTGATCGAAGGCGATCGGTTCGTAACGCCCGTAAGCGTAAACGTTCCAAAACAGGCCCAAGAAGATTCCAAAGATCAGGGCCACGCCCCACAGCATGCCCCAAACCGTCGTCTTCTGTTCGCCTTTTTGCCGGCGGACCAGGCCCAAGTCAGGCATCAAATCCAAGAAGCCATAGAGCCGCAAACTGGCCGGGTATTTGTGCGGTAAGTAAATCGCCGTAACGTAATCGCCCACGCGGAACGAGGTTTGATAGGCGTTTTTGTCGATAAAATCCGACGACTTGGCCGGATAGCGGGCGATCGCGCCGGTCGCCGGGTCCAAGAACTCGATGACCGCCGTAAAGGCGTATCGCGACGCCTGGCCATTGACCGTGACCGTGGGCGCCTTGACCAGTTCCACCACCCGCGCCACCAACGGCTGGCCTTCGCGGAGATAGCGGTAGGGGCCGGCCGTGAACCGGTCTTTCAACAGGGTGAACACCGCCATCGCCAGCAGCCCCGCGCCGATCCACGACAGATACTCCAGCGGCACAAGATAGACGGCCAGCGCGTTGACGAACGGCACGCCGCTGAGGGCCAGCGAAATGGCGCCGCTGACCAGCAGCCCCGTGAACAGCCGCCGGCGGCGCTGGGCATACAGCCCGTGCCAAACCTCGCCGGGCACTTCGCGCGGCGGCGGGCCTTGCAGCTCCGGCTCGAACTCGTAGTCGGCCGGCGGCGTAAACACAGCATCAGGCAGCGGTGTGCTCATGGCGTGTCCCAACCAGGATGACGGAGTATCGCCCCGCGAGACCACAATATCGCGCAGGATAAAGGCCGTGTCAAACCGCGTGCATTTGCCGGGCAAGTATCCGTCACTTAGAATGGGCTTGTAGAACAAGCTTATCGCTCTGAAAAAATTGGAGGAATCGGCAGTGTCATCGACCATGATTGCCACGGCAATAAAAATGTTGGAGTCGTTGCCGGAGCCGGCGCAAGAGGAAGCCGTCGAGCATTTGCGCGAATACATCGCCGATCTTCAAGACGATCGCGCGTGGGACGCGCGGTTTGAGCGGACACAGTTGCAGCTCATGGCCGCGGCCCGATGCGCCAAAGAGGCAATCGCACAGGGGCAAGCGGAACCGCTCGACGTTGACCGGCTATGAACACGAACACGGTTCCTTCTTTTTGGGAAGCGTACCGTTTGCTGGACGAATCGCTCCGGCGCGCGGCGCGGAAGGCCTACCGCCTGTGGGTCGAAAACCCATTTCACCCGTCTTTGCGCTTCAAGTGCATCAATCAGCAAGAAAACATCTGGTCAGTGAGAGTAACGCTGGGCTATCGCGCAGTCGGCATTTTGGAGGGAGATACCGTTACCTGGTTCTGGATCGGCAGCCACGACGATTACGAGCGATTCTTTGGCTAACATCGGCTTGGCGGCTTCGCTCAAGTGCGCGGTGCTGGGGCTTTACGGCGGGCCGAAAAACCTGACGATGAAAGGGGGCCCGTTTTCCATTCAGTCCAGCTTGAGGGCTTTATGATGCCACAAACGACGTATTCGTGCTTGTTCGTCCTGGCGACGCTGCTGTGCTCGTTTGGTTGTTCGGCGAAGGCGCCCACACCGATAAATAAGCCGACGGACGGGGCTGCCTCAAACAAAAACAATGAATCACCGACCGGCGGCAATATGCCGGTCGTACCATCAAACGAGATGAAGCCAGCCCAGCCAGAGCCGATTGCCTGGAAGCCCTTTTCTCCCCCGAGCGGACGTTATTCTGTGTTGTTACCGGACGCGGCGCAGGCTCTTCCCTCGAACCGCCCGACCATCACAAACCATGGGGTCTCGTTGCCAAACGGCCGCATTTACATGGTTTCGGAATCGCCGCAGTCTCTGTTCGATCATCCAGACGATGTTGCCGAAGCGCTGGCGGTCGCCCGCGACGCCCACCTCGGCGATAAGCAGGCGCTATTCGACGAGGAAGTTTTGCTGGGCGATGATATTGGCCGCACTTATGCTTATGTCGACGGCGACGACGTTTGGGAGGCTCGCATTTTCCTCAAGAGAGACAGGCTTTATCAACTGTACGCAGTCGTGCCGAAAGCCGAGTACGTCAAAGGCGACCCCGATGTCACTCGGTTCTTGGACTCGTTTCGAGTCGTCGATCCCCAAGAGAATGCGGAAGAGGCGAAGCCCTAGACCACCACGCCGCCGCGCAGCGAGCCTCCTAGGGTTGCAAACAGCCATGTTGCGCAGCGGCCGATGTCTCCCCCGCTTTTTCAGATCGCCGCTCACAGCCGGGCAAGGCGCTCGTCCGCGTCAGCAAAGCGCTGCTGGTTCATCTGTGATAGGTCGTTGTTCAGCATGCAGATGGCGATGCGCGTCTTGTCCATCTGAAAGGCCAGCACGATCAGATCGAGCATGAGCCGCATGTGGACCGGTATGTCCTGTGGCAGGGCCGCTCCCGGGCGACCGGGAAAGCGGCAATCGCGCCCGAACTGGCCCCGCAAATGCCGCGTTGCCCCTGGCTGTTCTACGATGTCCCTTTGGGGCAGGGAGACCGCAAGCGAACCGCCGCTCTTTTCCCCCGTTCGGCGCGGTACGATAAACGGCCGGTGTGCCGGTCCGATATCCAACATGTTGTTGAGGCCTAGTGCTTGACTGCTATCGCTTCGGAGAATCGAATACGGTCTTGTTCGTTCCTTTAGCGAGAACCGAAGGTTCCGGCAGATCTGCGCAAGGCGCTGGCCGCCGCACCTAGGCAAGGGCGTTGTGGTCCGACATCACGCCCGTGGCGCGGCGAGACTGGATCTGCTGGATCACCTCGGCCCATCAGCCTGAGACGCGCGCGTCGGATCGGCAATGCCTGCCAAATGCTCGCCGCGGGCAAGCGACGCTTGTGTTGTTTCGATCGTTCGGGGTTCTACAGCAAGAGCCTCGGCTCTCCCTAAGCTTCCTATCATCATCGCCGCGAAAGGTTCACGATCGTGATTCAGAACGTCGCAAATACTCAAGTGCGTCAAGTTGTCTTAGGCGGCTTGCTGGCGGTCTTCGCGAGTTGCCTTTCCGCGCCGGCGGTCAGCGCGGAGCAGGCGGCCGACAACCGCTGGGAAAGCGAGATCCGGGCCTTCGAGCGGCAAGACGCCCAACGTCGGCCGCCCGAAAACGCGGTGCTGTTCGTCGGCAGTTCCAGCGTCCGCCTTTGGAAGCTGGAGGAATCATTCCCCAAGTTGGACGCGATCAATCGCGGCTTCGGGGGATCACAATTGGCCGATGCTGTGCATTTCGCCGAGCGAATCGTGATTGCGTATCGGCCGCGGCTGGTTGTCCTGTACGCCGGCGACAACGACCTGGCCGCGGGCAAGAAGCCAGAGCAAGTGGTGGCCGACTTCAAGCAGTTCGCCGCCAAGGTGAACGCCGCCCTGCCCGAAACCCGGATCGCCTATCTGGCGATCAAGCCCAGCATCAAGCGCCGGGCATTGATCGCTCGAATTCGCGAGACGAACGCTGCGATCGAGCATTTCATTTCCGGCGACGAGCGATTGAGCTATGTCGACGTCTTTCATCCGATGCTCACCGCCGACGCAGAGCCCCGGCCCGAGTTATTCCGCGCCGACGGGTTGCACCTGAACGCCGAGGGCTACAAGCTCTGGGCGTCGGTGTTAAAGCCGACGCTGACACGCCCGTGAGTGACAATCAGCGACGGCCGATGGCGCCTCCGCGCCGATTTCGAGCGCGGAGGCCGCCGCGTCGAACGGCGCAAAAAGGTACGTTTTCAATCCGGCAGAGGCGGGCGGAGAGGTGGCACACCGTGCCTCCCATTCTCCATCCAGCGCTGGCGAAGCTAGAATTCGTCGCCTTCCGGTGAGGCCCGCACGGTATCGACGCGGCAATGAGGCAGGGCCGCCCTAAGCCTGACGATTCCAGAAGCAGTCATCCGCGTCCGCGCTACGCAGATGCGTTTCAGATTATACGTTGCTGCCAATGCGGGAAGCGATGCATCTGTGATGGCCGTTCTGGTCAGGTCCAGAGAATTGAGATCAGGCAAAGCCTGTAGGCACGCTGCCAGACCAGAATCCGTGACATCCGTGTCGCATAAGCTGAGGTGTTTGAGTGAACGGAGGGGTGCAAGATATGGCGGCCCTCCGGCGGCGCCTGGGAATTTCGAGCTATTGCGGCGACTTACTATGTTCCCTGGCGAGGCGAACGAGCGTTGCCGCATCCCAGTTGGGCAGGATCTGATCGCGTTCGTTTGTGTAGTCGTGCCGGCTGGTTTCATACTGCTGAAGGAACCGAACAGCATTGACCCAGCCCAGAGAAGCCACTAACGCTTCGAAGCCCCGTTGGCGGAGTTCCACAGGACTGGTGATGATTGGGGTCATGGCAGTACCTCGCGGGCTAGATCTACTGGATTGACGACTCGAACTTTCAAGTTGGCGGAGTGACGACTCGCTGCCGCTAGTAAGCGATCGTCACAAGTGGCAAACACCTCGACGCGCCCTGCTTCGGCGCTTGCCAGGTGAAACGCATCAAAGTTCTGAATCCCAAGGCCATGAGTTCGCCCGTTCGCACCTGCAAAACCTCGTCCGCCAAGTCTGCCAAAGGGATGCGTTGCAACCATTCGCGAACCTTTGCGGCTCGCGAAGGCAACGAATTCTGTTCGTTTTCCAGATCATGTGCCGCCGCATGAAGAAACTCGATTTGCTTCGCCGACGCATCCAGCAGCGCCAAAACTGCCTCGGCCTCCAAATGAATTCGCGGCTGAGATTGATCATCAAAGGGCCGCTTCAAGCAGCAAATATCCAAATAAACGCGCATACCTAGATTATACTGTAAACCGTCTCGGTTGAAGAAGCCGGCGAGATTCTCCAATCCCGTGGTCTTCTGGCTTGGGCGGTCTGGGCGGTCTGTGGATTGGCCATTTCCAGCCGCCCCCTCCGCGCCACCTCAGCGCAGTCGAAACAACCCGTATTGCGCCAAGATCGTAGGCCGCGTGATGGTCTGGGCGCACCCTGGTTGTCCCATCGTGTGGAGCGTCAACTTAGTTTTCCGTACTGGTCAAGTCGAGGCGCAGCGCTTTTTCTCGATCGGCGCGGGCCTTGTCGAATTGGCCCAGGCGTTCATACGTGTCGGCACGCGCGCGCAAGGTCTCGGCCAGGTCGGCGTCGAAATGAATCGCCGCCCCAAAGTCGCGCAGCGCTTGGCGCAATTCGCCTAGGGCCGTGCGAGCGATGCCGCGTAGACGGTAGCTCTCTCCGTTTCGGCCGTCGATCGCCAAGGCCCGCTCGCAATCCGCCAGTGCGTCGTCGTATTGCGCCACGGCCAGGTGCGCCATTGCCCGAACTCGCCAGGCGGCCGCATCGGCGCCGTCGATTTGAATCGCCGCAGCCACTCAGCCGGAAACGGCTGCGCCAGAATCCGTTTTCGTCGTCGGCGTTTGAGCCAGGAAAAGATCATGAGGCGCCCGCATTCTTTCGCTATGGCAAACAGCTCATCGCGGTGCTTGCTGAAGGTAACGCCTTCTGCACCGTTGCACAATGAGTCGCCGATGCCCGCGCGGACGTCTGTTGCTTCCGCCGGTCCGGGTTCTATAGTATGAACCGCGGTTCGCCCCAAGGCGGCGGACTAGAACCCCCGGCATCAAAACCCAACCATGAAATTCGGATTCGCCCTCTTCGTCGCCTGCTTGACGCTGCCGATGCCGCTTTGCGCGGCGCAGCCGGCCAGGCCCAATGTGCTGCTGCTGTTCGCCGACGATCAGCGCGCCGACACCATCCACGCGCTGGGCAACGCGATCATCAAAACGCCGAACCTCGACCGCCTGGCCCGCCGCGGTCTGGCCTTCGACCGCGCTTACATGCAGGGCGGCATGCACGGCGCCACCTGCGTGCCCTCGCGTGCCATGCTGCTATCGGGGCAAAACTTGTTTCACGCCGACGAAAAGCTGCTGCGCGACGCAACCTGGCCCGAAGCCTTCGCCAAGGCCGGCTATACCACGTTCGCCAGCGGCAAGTGGCACAACGGCGACGCCTCGCTCGTGCGCAGCTTTCAAATCGCGCGCCAGATGTTCACGGGCGGCATGACCAACCCCATGCAGGCCAAGTTGCGCAACGTGACCGCCGGCAAAGTCGGCGAGCCGAAGCTGGCTCCGCAGCACGCCTGCGCGGTTTTTGCCGATGAGACCATCCGTTTTCTCAAGGAACATCGGGGCGGACCGTTCTTCGCCTACGTGCCGTTCGATGCGCCGCACGATCCGCACGTCGTGCCCGACGATTTCCCTGTCCGCTACGACGCGGAAACGATTCCGTTGCCGCCCAGCTTTCTGCCACAGCATCCGTGGAACAATGGCGAGATGGAGGTCCGCGACGAGAAGCTACTGCCGTGGCCGCGCACGCCAGGGCAGGTGCGCGAGCTGATCGCCGATTATTACCGCTACATCTCTTATCTCGACATGCAGATCGGCCGCGTGCTCGACGCGCTCGACGCATCGCCCTTTGCCGAGAACACGATCGTCGTATTTGCCGCCGATAGCGGAGTGGCGCGCGGCAGTCATGGGCTGATCGGCAAACAGAGCGTCTATGAGTACGATTCGGTGCGCGTGCCGCTGATCATCGCCGGGCCGGGCGTGGCCTCGAACCAGCGCACCAAGGCGATGGTCTACTTGTTCGACGTGTTGCCGACGCTCGGCAAGCGTTGCGGCATCGCGTCGCCCAATCGCGGCGACGGCTTCGATTTTTCCGCCACGCTCAAAAACCCCGCCACGCCCGCCCGCGACCGCATGATGTTCGCCTATCGCGACGTGCAGCGTGGCTACACCGAGGGCCGCTGGAAGCTCATCCGCTACCCGCGTGTGGACCGCACGCAGCTTTTCGACCTGGATAACGACCCGCACGAAGCGGCGAATCTCGCCGACAAACCGGAGCAGGCCGATAGAATCGCCGAGCTCACCGCGTCGCTGGCCCGCGAGATGAAGGCGAGCGGAGACAAGGCCGCGTTGAAAACTGCCAACCCCCAACCCGCCGCCTGGACACCGCCCACGCGGCGGCAGTCCGATTAGGTGGCGTGGTTGATTCGAGCTGACTTGCGCATCGTGCGCGCGCCCATTCAAGGTGCTGCGCCGCTGCCCGGCGTGTCCTGAGACGTTTCCTAAGCTGCCTGCCCAGAGGTAACGCGCGACGGCGATGCTTGGTCAGCCTTCATTGCGGCGCGGCCATTTGGCGTCGTTGTCAGCTCACCTTCAGGGTGTTGAAAGCAATTCTTCCCACGACTTAACCGTCAGAATGGCCTCTCCCATCCGTTCTAGTCTTTCTACATCCTGAATCGAAGTAAGTGCCGATTCGATGGACAGCTCGGGAGGGCCCAAGAGCTTTCGCCCTTGTCTCAGCAAAAAGCGATGGCTGGCCTTGATCAGACCTTCCTCCACCGCCATGTCGTATGCCGTCGATTCATGCATGACTCGAACTCCTTGATAGATGCTGGCCAAGTCCTCTTTCTTGACCCGTAATCCCGTCAGAACAAATGCCGCCGTCATCAATCGGACAGCCTGGGGCTGCTCGCATTCGTGGATCAACCGCTTGTCAATCTCGCGCACGACCTCACGTAAGGCTTCGGCCAGCGGCTTATCGTCTGTCATGCAGCAGAGCGTCGCCAGCGGCAACAACCCCAAACCACCGTGCAGGAACGGGCCGATAGGTTGTTGCCACATCCGAATAATATCATACTCGAATTCTACTCGCTTGCCGCCGCAAGTGTAAGCCAACCGGCCCGTCAATTGGCCGCCATCGGCTTTCCTCCGCAGCAGAATAAGCACCGACCGCACCGGCACCCGGAAGCGCAGATGAAAAGCGGCGTTATAAAGGTGCAACCGCGCCGGCACGCTCGGATCGGGCCCGGATTGAAAGTTCAGATCGACAACTTCCTGAAATGGAGATCCGAAACCGAATGCCAGGTCGGTGGCGGCTGAAATCGTCGAAAGATCGACGTTGAGCGCGTGCGCCGGCACGTCGCGCGGTAAGCCGAACGCCACCACGCAATCTTGCGGACGAAGTGCAAGAATTTCTTTGAGCGTGGCATCAAACGGATAAGGCATGTCAGCACCAAAGGGTGGGCTCGACTAACTGCCGGCTGTGCATTGCGGCCGAAAGAGTGGATTTTACGCGGAGCAGGCGTGCGTTCAATCGTCATCATCCGCCACCGCCCAGGCAGGATATCCCGCGTCGCTGCCCCGGGCGGCGTGCCAAAGTATCCGGTTGAGCGTGTCCTCATCGGCTTCGTCGATGTCGTCTAGCGGCAGCGCGAGCGAGACCTCGGCCCAATGCCGCTGCCTGGGGTCGCGGATCTGGCTCACCTCGGGATTCAGTTGGTCGAGCGGTATATTGTTCTCGACGGCGGTGTACGGCGTCAGATCGATCCGATCGGTAAAGCAACTGGCCATCGGCGTGGCCGATGCGTCGAATTGGTTCAGCGGTGGCAAACCCAGCATCAGTTCCATCGTTCGCACCATGCTGGTCTGGTTAAAGTTCGTACTGTCGAGCGCGTGCCGGCGAGTGTAGGGGCTGATGACCATTGCCACCGTGCGGTGCCCGTCGATGTGGTCGAAGCCGTTCTGCGGATCGTCCTCGTGCGGATAATTGTTCTGAACCGATCCTCGAGGCGGAGCGTAGTAGAACCAGCTTATCGGAGTTATTCCCTTCTTTGCAACAAGGAGGAGGCTTCGCATGCAACACCTGTGGAAGAAGACTGCGGCCGCGGGCTTTCTGGTCCTCTTGGCCCTGGGATTGGTCGGGACCATTCGCGCCTTCACGCTTCCTTATCCTCAACTGCTGAGGTCGTCCTTGCCCATGCCCTTGCCCCTGTTGGAAAGGAATCTGCCGACGGCCAACAACCTCAAGCAAGTTGGCCTGGGCGAAATGCCCTTGCCGCTCTTGCTGGAACAAGCCAATGTGGAGCGGATCCGTGTCTATGAACGTAGCGGACAACTTGCTTTGGCGACGGATGCCTTCGACGACGACGAAGCCCGGATACGATCAGCCGTCACGGTGCATCAAGCGCTCGTGCTTAATGAGAAGAGCAGCGGCCTGGTACGTGAGCGGCGGCTTGTCCTTGAGCTCGGCATCCATCCCGATCGGTTCGTTGAGCTGATGAACCAGCTCCGCGACATCGGGCACCTGGAATCCGTAAGCGTGCAGCAACGCGACCGCACGGGCGATTTTCAGCGGCTGCACGCCCAGCGCCAGTCGCTGACGAAACGTCACGCAGCCATCCTGAAGCTCTCCGCGAGACGAAGGACCTGTCCATTGACGATACGCTCAGGCTCGAACAGCGGCTTCAGGATGTCGACAAGGAGCTACAAACGGTCGGGGTACAACTCGGCGATCTGTTGAGCAAGGAATCGCTTTACCAAGTGTCTGTGGCGCTGGCCG
>JAICLL010000084.1 GCA_025927475.1 Pirellulales bacterium | reverse complement strand
AGAGGCTTGCCGATGCCCCGGCTCGAACCGACCGGGGCATCGCTTAGGCTCTGCTCCAGCCACCGATGCAACGCGAACCTGTGCGGAAGGCCGTAGGGTCGGACGAGTGGAGCGAGTCCCGCCCTTGGGCGCATAGCACCGCGCATCGTGTCATCGGCCGAAAGGTGGGACTCGCAAGCTCGTCCCACCCTACGCCGCTCGTTTGCGACACTGCCGCATCGGTGGCTAGGGCAGAGGCTTGCCGATGCCCCGGCTTGAACCTACCGGGGCATCGCATAGGCTCTACACCGACTGAACCGGGCGGTGGCCATCCCGGTTTCGGTTCCACCAGCGTTGCGGCAGGCCGGTCTTAAGCAAGCTGATCAGCGCAGCGGCCAAGAAGGCGGCGGCGCCGCCCAGCAAATAGCTGAGGCCGGGCAGCGCTTGCCGCGCGGTCCCATATCCGCGCCACCCGGCCACGGCCAGCCACGACGCAAAATTCGCGGCAGCCATGACCTGAAACGCTCGACTCCCCACGATCCGGCCATAGGCCGCGGCCACGAGCGCCATTGCCAGCGGATAAGCAAATAGCGCACGAGACGCCCCGACATCCGCCGGCATCGCCCAGGGCGGTTCGCTCATCGCAATGCCCCAGGCCAGGAGGAACGCGCCGAATAGCGCCACGCCCACCTGTTGCAACCAGCGGGCAAAACGGTCGTTCGGAACCGTGCCAATGATCAAGATTACCGCCAGCAGTACGTGCCAGGCGACCGCGCCATCATAGTCGGTGAACCAGGTGCCATAGCGATTCATCGTAACCGCGGCCAGCGCCAGGCAAGCCGCCGCGAACAGACGCGGCGTGCTGCGGTTGCGATGAGCGGCATAGAGTTGAACCATGCCCGTCGCCAGCAAGAGCAAAGGTTTCGGCATAGTGTAGCCGGTCAGCCCTTGCGCGGTCGGCGTGACCATGGCCAGCGCGATCAGCGAAAGCGTCAGGGCCTCGGCGGCCAGCGGCACGCGCCGCGCAATCGCCACGAGGTACATCATCACCATGGCGAGCAGCGTGTAAAACAGCGGCGTGCCGCCGGTCGTCTCAATAAGATCATTCAAAAACTCCCGGTGCCAGAAATTCATGCCGCCGTCGTAACCGGCCAGCGCCAAGAGGCCGATGGGCAAGATCAGCGAGATCCGTTGCAGTCCCTTGTGGCGGGCGGTGATGGCGCCCTCGAGCAAAAGCACATTGGCAGCGAACAAAATCGGTACCAGAAAATAAGGCCGAAACGTGCTTGCCATGCCCGGCACCGGGTGCAACGAGACACAGAGCGAGTAGTGCCGCAACCCCAGGGCCAGGCCCAGTGCGACGAACAGCGTCCACGGGAACCACGGCCAGACCCAAGGCGTGCCGGCGCCGCGAACGTATTCCGCGCCGCGCCGGACCGCGGGCAGCAACGTCAGCAGCACTAGCGCCGCCGCCGGCGAGAAGCCGAACACCGCCCACGGCAATCGCCGGTTCCAGGCGTCGATCAGGAGCGGCGCCATCGCCACCGGATAAAGAAACAACAACGCCAACAGCAGATGGTAAGGCACGCGAAACCCGAGCGGCAGCCGAATGCGCAGCGCGCGCAACAGCCCCTCGCTGACGAACAGCGCGAAGGCGTAACCACCGAGAAAATTGGTCACTCCCGACTGAAAGCTCCGCACGCCACGGGAATCGAAATCAGCCAACGAAAAATCGCAAGCCGCCGAGATGGCTACGAACAGCAAGGCGACGAGCAACAGCAGCGTTCGCGCGTCGTCCCAGACGTTGCCCAGCCGCACAATCAACCAGGCGGTGAATGCCAGCAGCAGCGTAAAACCCATCAGGCCGCCGATCATGGCGCGCGTCTGAAACGCCTCGGCGTTGCTCAGAAACGAGGCATCCATTCCGTACAGCACCAAGCCCGCGCTGAGCGCATAGAACGGGTTGTGGTTGTAGATCAGCCGCGCCAAGCGGTGCAGAGCGCCAATCATGTCGGGCGACGGCTCGGGACGATGCCGAAGCGCAGCATCCAACGGGCCCGCGGCGGCGGGCTTCTCGAAAATGGGATCCATGATTTCTTACCTCACGTTGTTCGGCGCAGCGCCGGTCGCGCGGTGACGTAAAACAGGAATCATGGCGGAAATCGTCGGCCGGGTCCGCAATGCCAACCTCAGCCGGATGCCGTCAACCGGAACTTGCCGAGGGCCTGGGAAACAAGAACGAAACGAAGATAAAAATGATGCGGGAGGTCGCGGGCGACCTACCGCACTCATTATCACCCTGGCGTCGCGATCGGACAAGGCACACGGGAACATGGGGAAGGCCGTAGGGTGGGCCGAGCGCAGCGAGTCCCACCATTGGGCGCATAGCACCCTGCATCGTGTCATCGGCCGAAAAGGTGGGACTCGCAAGCTCGTCCCACCCTACGCCGCTCGTTTGCGACACTGCCGCATCGGTGGCTGGGGCAGAGGCTTGCCGATGCCCCGGCTTGAACCGACCGGGGCATCGCTTAGGCTCTACACCGACTGAACCGGGCGGTGGCCATCCCGGTTTCGGTTCCGCCAGCGTTGCGGCAGGCCGGTCTTAACGGTGCAGAGCGGCAATCTCATTGTTACATCGCCAATTGGCATTTACCAGACGAACGATTGCCTCAATAAGCCTCAATGGCCTTCCACAGCTCATCGAGCCGCTGGGCTGAAACCGGCGTCGGCGTGCCAAGCTCCGGCGCGAAGAGCAACACTCGAAACTCTTCCAGCAGCCAACGATAGTCGGCCAACGCGCGATCGTAGGTCTGGTCGGCGCGGTGCTGCGCCGCCAGCGTTAGATAGGCATGCCAGCGGACATCGATCTGCTCGAAGGCCTGCCGATCACCGGGCAAATCGCCGCTACGCAGACGCTGCAGACGAAGCTCGATCGCGCGAAAATAGCGCGAATACGATTGCAGCGCTTGCGGTGGTGTGGCGCACAGAAAACCGGGCGCCAGCAACTCGCCCAGTTGGCGCCTGATGTCGACGACGGCATAGCCGAATCGCGGCTCGACCATTTGCTGAAGCGCCGCCCAAGCCTGGCGATAGCCGCGCAGCAATCTGCTCACCTGCGGTAGCACGTCTTGCACCGCCAGGCCGATCTGCTCGCGGCCTTCGCAGAGCATCTGTTCAAACTGCTGCCGGCTGCGCGGCAGCGGCCGTTCGGCCAGCAACGCGCGATCGACGATCGTATCGGTTAATTCCCGGCTCCAGTAGGCCGAATCGCCCAGCGGTGCGCCTTCGGCGAGCAACTTGTTCCAGCCGGGCCACCAGCCCAAGTGCGGCTCGATCTGGTCGTGCACGGCCAAGGCCAGCAGCCGCCGCACGCCGCCGCGCGTCTGGTGCGCCGCCGTCTCGGCAGATTCGGCCAAGCGTAACGACACGCTCTCGCCGCGATCGGCGAGGGCAGGATATTGTGTGAGCGAACGTCCGTTGCGGCCGATCTGCACTTGTTCGGACAAGTCGTCGAAATCCCAAGTTGTTATTCCCGAACGGTGAAATCTGGGGTCGGTCTCATCGATCGCAAGCGACGGCAAGTCGGGCGTACTTGCTTCCACAGGTGAACCGTTGGGCGCGGCGATGGTGAGAGATTCGGCCCGCAGTCGCCGGCGGACCTCGGCCAGGTCGCGCCCCACCGCGACTGCCCGACCCGTGGAATCGACCACCCGCAGGCGCATTCGCAAATGGTCGGGCAATTGATTCAGGCGAAAATCTTCCGCCCGCACCGGCTCGCCCGCGAGGCGCGCCAGCCGGTGCGCCGTCGCCGTCAGCAGAGAGCCTTCGCCAAATTGCAGGTCGGCCAACACGCGCCGCGCGGTGTCGGGCGCGGGCACCAACGCGCGCCGCATGGTCTTGGGCAGCGACTTGATCAGCGCCGTCACTTTTTCTTCCAGCAAGCCGGGCACCAGCCATTCCAGCCGCCGCGCGTCGAGCTCGTGAAAACCCTCTTTAGGCACCGTGACGGTGATGCCGTCGTGCTCGGCCCCCGGCTCGAAACAGTAATCCAGCGGCAGCCGCAAATGCTTGATCAACAACACCTCGGGAAATCCCGCCTCGGCATCGAAAGCCTCGGGCTCGGTCAACAGGTCTTTGACCGACATATACAAAAACCCCGGCTGGCGGCGCTCGGCCTCGCGATGCCAGCGTTCAAACGTTTGTGCGTCGCACACTTCGGCGGGCAGGCGGCGATCGTAAAAGGCATACCGCGCGTGCTCGCCCCGCAGCAGCCCCTGCCGCCGCACCTTGCGCTGCCAGCGCTCTAACTCGGCCACCAATTGCTGGTTTTCGGCAAGAAACCTGGCCCGCGTTGGATAACCGCCGTGTACCAGCCCCTGTTCGATGAACAGCTCGCGGGCGTGGCCGGGATCGACCGAGGCCAACCGCACTCGGCGCCCGCGCACGAGGTTCAGGCCAAACAGCGCGACGCGCTCGACGGCCATCGCCGCGCCCACGCCGGGATCCCAGTGCGGGTCGCGGTGCTCGCGCTCGATCAGGTGCGCCGCCAGCGGCTCGATCCAACTGGGATTGATCCGCGCCGCGGTGCGCAGATAGCGGCGGCTGGTTTCCACGACTTCTCCGGCCAGCAGCCACTTGGGCGGGCTGGCGTAGGCGGCCGAGCCAGGCCAAAGCAACGCCTTTTGGCCGCCGGCCACCAGATATTCATGCTGGCTGGTGCGGACGGCAATGCTCGACAAAAAGCCGGTCAGCAACGCCCGATGGATGCGCTGGTAATCGTTCGGTCGCGGCCGCACGTCGAAGCCCGCCTGCGTGCAATGCTTGACAAGCTGCCGATGCACGTCGAGCCATTGCCGCATGCGGAAATACGATAAGAAATGGGCGCGGCAGGCCTTTTCCAACTGGCTGCGCGAGAGATCGGCCTTCAGTGCATGAAAAAACTTCCACAGCCGCAGATAGCTGAGAAAATCCGATTGTTCGTCGGTCGTCCGAGCGTGGGCCTCGTCGGCTGCCTCGCGCGCTTCGGCGGGCCGCTCGCGCGGGTCTTGCACTTCCAACGCCGCCGCGATGATCAGCACATCATGAAGACAATTCTCTTTTGCGCCGGCCAAAATGATGCGGCCAATCCGCGGATCGACGGGCAGCCGGCTAAGCTGCCGGCCCACCTCGGTAAGCCGCCGCTCGTGGTCGATCGCCCCCAGCTCGAACAGCGTGCGATAGGCGTCGTTCACCGCTTCGCTGCGCGGCGGATCGAGAAACGGAAACTCGGCCAACTCGCCCAATCGCAAGGCCATGGCTTGCAACACCACGGCGGCCAGGTCGCTGCGCAAGATCTCGGGCGGAGTGTACTGCTCGCGGTGGAGATAGTCGTCTTCGCTGTAGAGACGAATGCAGATGCCTGGCCCCAGCCGCCCGCACCGCCCTTTGCGCTGATCGGCCGAGGCACGCGAGATCGGCTCGATGGGCAGCCGCTGGACCCGCGACCGCGGCGCATAGCGGCTGATGCGCGCGGTGCCGGTGTCGATGACGTGGGCGATGCCCGGCACGGTCAGGCTCGATTCGGCCACATTGGTGGCGATGACGATTCGCCGCGCGGCGTGCGGCTGAAAGATGCGGTTTTGCTCGGCAGTCGAAAGCCGCGCATAGAGCGGCAGAATCTCGGCCGAGCCGGGCCGATGCAGCAGATGGCCGCGCAACGTCTTGGCCGCGGCGTGAATCTCTTGCTCGGTCGGCATGAAGATCAGCATGTCGCCGTCGCCCGCGGCCATCAGTTCATCGACCGCGCCAAGCAAGGCTTGTTCGGCGCGATCGCCCTCGCCCTGTTTATCGTTTTCGACGGGTCGGTATCGCACATCCACCGGGTAGGTGCGGCCCGAGACCATGACAACCGGCACGTCGCCCGCCACCGGCTCGAAGTGTTCGGCGAATCGCCGGGCGTCGATCGTGGCCGAGGTGACGATCAGCTTCAGATCGGGCCGGCGCGGCAGCAGCCGTTTGATATAGCCCAGCAGAAAGTCGATATTGAGCGAGCGTTCGTGGGCTTCGTCGAGAATCAGCGTATCGTACTGATTCAGGAACGGATCGCGATGCGACTCGGCCAGCAGCACGCCGTCGGTCATGAGCTTGATATAGGTGCGTGGGTCGGTGGCATCGGTGAAGCGCACCTTAAAGCCGACCTGCTGACCCAGCGGCGTGGCCAGCTCTTCGGCGATTCGGGCGGCCACGCTGCGGGCGGCAATGCGTCGCGGCTGCGTATGCCCGATAAATCCTTCCAGTCCGCGGCCCAGCTCCAGGCAGATTTTGGGCAATTGTGTCGACTTGCCCGAGCCGGTGTCGCCACAGACGATCACCACTTGATGTTCGCGGATCGCGCGGGCGATTTCTCCGCGGCGGGCGGCCACCGGCAGCCGATCGTCGTAGCGCACGTGCGGCACGCTCGCTCGGCGAGCCTGGCGATGGGCGATGGATTGCTCCAATTCTTCCGCGAGCCGGGCCAACCGCTCATCGCAGTGCCGTCCGGCAGTTTGGCAGCGTTCGGCCTCGCGCAGGGCGCGTTCGGCCTCGCGCAAGGCGCGGCGCAGCCGCCAGCGGTCTGCCAGCAGGGCCTGCTCGACCCTGGCCCCCAATTCCGTTATCGAGATCATTCTGCCGCCGGCCCACGTGCGTGCTATAATCCACCCCGTCATTATACCCGCCGCGGCCACCCCCTCAGCTTCGTGCTGACATGGCCGGAAATCTTTCCTTACTCCGGTTGCTATCGCGCCGATGCAGTAGCGGCTATAGTCGAGATGAATAGGAATGGGCGGTCGCTTTGGACGTAACTGATAGCATGATTACGAAATTAACGCGGCATGGCGACGATTGGGCGTTGGTGATCGATAAGCCCGTTTTGGATCAATTGCAAATCGATCAGGAAACGCCGCTTGAAGTCACGACGGACGGGCAATCGCTCATCGTGACTCGTGCGGCTGACGCCGCCCGTCAGGCCCGTTTGGAGTCTGCCATACAGAAGGCAAACGAACGGTTCGGCGGCGCGTTGAAAAGGCTCGCCGAATGACGGTCCACGACTTCGAAGGGCAATTCCTCCATGCGAACCTGTTTGAAATGGCATCAGCCTATCTGTTCCATCTTGTCAAGAACCATCCTTTTATTGATGCCAACAAGCGAACGGGCGCCGTTGCCGCCTTGGTATTTCTTGAGTTGAACGGAGTCGAAATCGACGCATCAGAGGCCGAACTCGAAGAATTGGTATTGGAAGTCGCCCAAGGACGGCGCGAGAAACCGAGCATTTCGCAGTTCTTTAAGGACCACGCGAACGAGACGACAACACCGGGAGATGGACCTTCTGCTTTGGGCCCCAACGCTGCGCGCGACAACGAATCATAGAAAAAATGCCGACACAAAAACCTTTCTGTCGGCCGTCAGTCAGTTTGGACCGCATGCTTAGCGCCGGCCAATATGAACTGCTCGATTTCGGCCGCGGGCGGAAGCTGGAACGGTTTGGCGAGCGAATCATCGACCGGCCCTCGCCCGCCGCCGAAGGGGCCCCCGAAGCGATGCCGGACCTCTGGCGTCAAGCGATCGTACGCTATGAGCGGACATCCGGCGACCAAGGCGCATGGCGCTCCGCTAAGCCGCAATCGCGCGAAGACGCTCCGCTCAAGCGCGATTGGATCATTCGCCACGGATCCTTGACGCTTGAGCTGCGATTGACCGAGTTCGGCCATGTCGGGCTGTTTCCCGAGCAAGCGGACAACTGGCATTGGATTGCCGAGCAGATCGGGCGCCTGGCGCCGCCGCGGCGCCTGCTCAATCTGTTCGCTTATACCGGCGCAGCCACGCTGGCGGCCGCCGCGGCGGGGGCCGAAGTGACGCACGTCGATGCCTCTCGCACCACCGTCGCCTGGGCGCGGTGCAATGCCGAGCTGTCCGGCTTGGCCGATCGGCCCATTCGCTGGATCGTGGAAGACGCGCCCACGTTTGTCCGCCGCGAAGTGAAGCGCGGTAGGCAATACCAGGCCGTGATTCTCGACCCGCCCAGCTACGGGCACGGGCCGGAAGGCGAAGCCTGGAAGCTCGCCGAGCAACTGCCCGAGCTGCTGGCCGATTGTGCCCGGCTGATCGCCACCGACCGGCCGTTGGCGTTGCTCACGTGCCACACGCCGGGCTATGGGCCGGCGGCACTTGGCCGACTGCTGCGTCAGGCGCTGGGCGGCGCGAGCGTGGAAACCGGCGAATTGGTCCTGAGCACCTCCGCCGGCCGCCGGCTGCCTGGCGGAGCCATGGCGCGAAGCTGCTAACGAACGCGACTTGGGCGCCGACCATCGTTGCCGGAGGAATCAAGCGGCAGTGCCCTTTGTTCCTGAAACTTGTTCCGCGGCGGTGCGCGGGCTGGTGGCGGCGGGCGTGGGGCTGCTGTACATTGATGTATTCGCGATTGCCGCTGCGGCCGCCTGGCATGCGTTGCAGCGACCAGCCGCGGGCGCCGGCTGACGTCTGCGTTGGCGCCGGCGCCACCGGCAATGCCCGTTGGGACATGTCCCAACATGCATAAAGCCAATGTTGGCAATACGCATTTTTCCGGCGGAGAAACAACCAAGCCACTTTTAGGGGAAGATGCGGAGAGGGGCGGAATCAGTTGCGTATTCGGACATGTCCGATGGTGCAAGGTGCGGAATGCCAACCTTGACCTACCCAGTTTTCCGCCGAAAAACCGACCAAGCCAGTTTTCTGGGAGGATGCAGGGAGGGAAGAGCACGGGGTGGGATTCAGGGTCGCGGATCAGGCGCGGACGACGAACGCGCGGGGTCAAGGCGACCGCGCAATGCAAACTGGGACATGTCTCCGTTTGCACGACGCCACCGTTGGTAGACCGTTGTTTTCCGCTTGCACAAGTCGAGGTCGATGGATGAGCGAGCCGCCGCAAAATTGCCGCCCCGAAGCGTTTGCAACGCGTACACGACCAGGGTGGGCCTTGTTTTCCGCAAGCAAGAAGCCGGACGGCGTCCGCGCAATGCAATCGTCGCTCGGTGATCCCACAAACCGGGCATCGCCAAGGCTCTGCCCCAGCCACCAGCCACCAGCGTTACTCGTCGCCGCGGCGATGGCGATCTTTTTGTCGGCGGAGGGCCTTGCGCTGCGCCTTGCTCAAACGGCGGTCGGCGGTCTCGTCGTCATACCCGTCGTCGTCGGCCGACGATGAGGGCGATGGACGCCCGTCGTGGCGATCGTCGTCAAGTTCGTAGTCATAGTCGTCCGCAGACGGTCCGCGAGTATTGGGGCGGGCGGTGACGGTAACCGACTTGGAGGACTCGCGCGGTTTGGCCGCCGGCGCCGGAACCGCCCGATGCGCCGCATCGACTTTGGTCTTGCGGAACCACGAGCGTTTGGCCGCGACTGCCGGCGCGGCCGATTCGGATTTCGCCGCGTCCTGGGATTTTTTTTCCGCCCTCGGCGGTTTGGCGCGCTTGACCGGCAAGCGGCCGTCGGCTTCGAGAATGACATATCGGGCATGCAACACCATCGCCATCAACAGCCAGAGACTGCCCGCCATTTCGCAGCCCGCCTTGACCAGGACTGCTTCGCTGCCGCCGATCGGCAACCAATGAAACCTGGCCGCGGCCGTCACGGCGTAGCAGATGGCCGAAAGCAACAAGGCCGCCGTCGAAAGCCGGCAGACGCGCATTTCGAGCAACAGCCGCCCGCCGACATAAGCCAGCAGCAACGCGCAGGCGCCGATCCACCACAGCGAGCCATCGCCCCAGCCGCGCCGTCCGGTGGCGTAAGACATCACCTCGCTAAACGCTTCGTGCAGCGTGCTGCCCGCATCGATGCTCAGCATCAGCCAAACCAGCGCCGTCCATCGCCAAACGCGGTAGCGACCGTGATAGTCGTCCTTGCGGTGGCGGCGAACCGAATACACCGCCATGCTTACCAGCGCCGCCAGCAACAGCACCATGGACGAAAACCAGCTTGCCAGCGAACCCTCGCTGCGCAAGTCGGCCAGCGGCAGCCGCCCGTCGCGGCTGAGTTTGGCCAGTTCGGGCAGCCAGGCATGCAGCGTTTCAAGACCCGCGACGGCAACTGCGCCGGCGAGGCCGAACAAGGCGACCATGCTCCAGCGCAGGGGAATGAGATCGGTCACGCGCGGTTGGCGGTCGGTCAAGACATCGTCTCCGTAGGGGCGTACGCCGTCTGCCGCGCGGCGGCGCGACGAGCCGGTTCGTGAAACGGTTTCGCCGGCGGGCTGCGCCGCGGGGCTGGCGCCGATGACTTCGTCGGTCAACACGCGGCGGCGCCGATCGTCGAGTTGGCCGGTTCGTGGTAACTGCATCAGCCAATGAATCATCCGGGCCAGGTAGCGCGACCGGTACAACCGGCCAGCAACTCCATCATTCTCCATTCGGCATTTACGGACCCGGTACTGAGCCGCGAACGCTTCAGGCGGCCCGCTGGTCGCGGCGAAACAGGCGAAATAGGAGGGCCAGGACATCCAGCCAAGCCGCTATACTTGAAACAACCGCCGTTCGGCCGTCTAATCAAGAGAGAGGCGGTTGCCAGAGAACCATTCTTGCCGGGGAGAGGCCCATGAAACGATCGCTGACGGGATTCGCGGTATTGATGTTGTTGTTTTGCTTTACGGTGGCCGCCATTTCGGCGCAGCGCCGCGGCCCCAGGCGCGGCTCGAAAAATCCGACGCCCACCAAACCAACGACTTCCGAGGGCGGAGAAGCCGACGAGCCGGAAGGCGGCATTTCGGCCGATCCTCGGCTGGCCAAGATCCAAAAAGAGTTTGTGATCGAAACCGCCCGGCTTGCCCAGGACTACGAGAAAAAACAAGACATTGAACGGGCAAGAAGCTGCTACCAACAGATTCTCAAGATACTGCCCAATCATCCCGGCGCTGAAGAAGCCTTGGAAAAAATCCGGGCATCGGAATTGAACGCCGACCGAAAGCAGCTACGAATTAGCGCCACCGAAGGGCCGCAGAACACCGGCATCGATGTGATTGCCAACCGCCCCATTACCATCCACGCCGAAGGAAGTTGGACCTTTCGCATGGAGCACGAACTCGGTCCCGACGGCATGAAGATACCCGACGAGTTGCGCGATTTTGATCTGGGATCGTTGGTGGGCATGATTCACACTGGGCAAGACCCCAAGGATGTGAAGCCATTTTTCGTGGGCAAAGATGCGGAATTTACGCCCGAGGAGACGGGCCGGTTGTATCTGTTTATGTGGGACACCGACTGGAAGGACAACGCCGGACGGTTGAATGTTGAAATCCGCGGCACATTTAACAAGAGCAAATAAGCCAAGCTGATTGGTGCCGCCGTAGTGCGTAGGGTGATCTGCCTGGCAAAACAGACTAACCGCCAACCAGCCGAATCAAGAGCCAGGTCAACAGCCCGTTGTTCAAACCGTGAGCAATGATGGCGGGCAGTAGCGTGCCGCGCCACTCTCGTGCCAGCGTGAAGGCAAACGCCAGCGACATCAAGGCCGGAACCGCCACCCAGCCCTGCGGATGGATGACGGCAAAGAGAAAGCTGACCGCCGCGCCGCTGAGCAGCACGCTCAGTCCGAAGCGCATTTTTCCGCCGGTCGCATCGCGCAAGTGGCGATAGAGCACGCCGCGGAACATCGTTTCTTCGACGATCGGCGCCACCACGCTGGCCAGCAAGATGATCTGCAATCGGCCCCGCGTGCCGCCGCGCGTCAGCCATTCGACGATCGGATGGCTGGGCAGCGAGGTCGGATCGAGCGCTTCCGGTCCACCGGCGCCCGGCAGCATTTTTTCCAGCTTCAGCAGCACGAAGACGCCGATCAGGCCGAGTGCGAGCAGCGGTATGGCGGCCACATAGGTGGCGCCGCCAAGTAAGATTTCGGCGAGCGGACGTCGCCCCAATGTCCAACCAATCTCGCGGCGGACCTGTGCCCACGGCACTCCCCGCCACACCGGCCAGGCCAGCGCCGCCAGGCTAAGCAGCATGGCGGAGCACTGCATCAGCAACCCGCTATGCCGGGGCAGGTGCAGCCAGCGGGCGCTGGCCAACGCTGGCGGCAAGGCGGTCAGCCCCACGAACAGCAACAGCCAGAGCGCGAACGTCTCGGCATAGACGCCGCCGTGCAGGGACGCCTCAACCAGCGGACGTTGCAGCCTGCCCGAAAACAAGAGAATCAAGAAAGTCCCCAGGGCCGCCAGTCCCACTGCCCCGGCCAGCAAAGCCGTGGCAACGGCTGCGAGCATCGTGTACATGGTGCGGCGGGCAGAGGCCAAGAGCGTTTCGCGCGCTTCGCGGTCCGGTCCCTCACTCGGGCATAGCGCCAACCGCCCATGCCAGCCGAGCTTTTTCACCAGCAGATGGCGATCTCGCCGGCCCAACGAAGCAGTGGACACGCGCCCGGCCGCCTGATCGCGGTAAAGCCGGCGCAGGAGGTTTTCCACGGCGCGCTCATCGGACGAAAGCTCCTGGCGGCTGACCGCAAGCTGTTCGTCGTACTCGGTCAACCGCCGCAGCGCCGCCTTGGGCCCGGCCAGTTCGCCGACCAGCACCATGGCCCGCAAGCGGGCCCGCGGCGATCCTGTCTGTAGCTCGTCAATTTGTTCGAGCAATTGCTGGCGATCGGCAAACGGCAACTCAGCGGCGCCGACCAGGTATTTGCCCTGCATCTCGGCGACGGCGCGTTGCAATCGCCGGACACCGCGGCGCGGTCCGTGCCCGGCGCGGACGGCCTGCCGCGCGGCGATGCCTCCACAAACCAATGCGATGATCGCCCAGGCCCAATAGGAATGAGCGCGCACGCGGCATCGCTCGCGAGGAGCGGGATTAGCTTCCGACATCGGTAGGGCAAGCAAGACTTGGTTGAGTATTTCACCGGATACTCCACGGCCCACCTACGACCAGGTTGCCCTAAGGCCGTCTGCCGTTCCTACAGATTATCCTGGCCGCGGGAAATGTCCAGCAGCGCCTAGGGCATGATGCGACGACGACGGTAGCTCCCGCCCTTGTGGCGGGCGGTTCCTATGGGAATCACAACCCGCCGGCCACAAGGGCCGGGACTACCGGCGCGCTCGAAGGAACACGCGCACGAGCGACTCGCCCGGATCACTCCGACCTAGGAACCGACCGTTAGCCGCCAATGGTTTTCACTTACAGGTTGGGTGGAGAGCGGCACCTTGAGAAATTGCCCGATCACGTCGCGGTTGGTCGTGAAGTGGCTCGAAGGCGGCATCGTGATGAATTCTCCTCCGCCGGCCAGGGCCGACGGCAGCAAAAGCTGATCGGCCAGATGCTCACCCACGGGCGCCTCGGCCGCCAGCCAGCGCTGGGCCTCGGCGGCGGCCTCGCCCGCCACCGCTTCAGCCCGCACGCCTTGTCGGCCAAAGCCGGTGAAGACCTCGGTCAGTTGCTCGCACTCGATTTCGATCGTTACCAGATTGCCCGGCCCATAGTTGCCCTCATAGCGGCGCGTTTCCAGACAGTCGTCAGGCCAATCAAGCGCCGCCGCTACCCTGGCCAACTCGCGCTCGGCGATATGATCGGGCAGGTTGGCAATCACCGCCTGGCAACGCCGCCGCAGGATCTCGCCACGCTGCAGAATTGCCACGGGCGCCAAACGAGTCGCCGGTTCGATCGCCACCCGCAACCGTCCGCCGCCCACCGGATAAAACCCCGGTCTCTCAAGTTGCAGCGTGACCGATGGTCCCATGCGATTCAAGATGGGCAGAAAAGCGAGTTGCAAAAAGTCGACCGGCGGCGCGAACGGGTTGTGCGTGCCGCCGATCAGCTCGATGGTCGAACGTCCGCCGGCCAGCACCAGCGGGGGCAAAATCGTTTGCAACACCAGCGTGGTGCTGCCGGCGCTGCCCACGTCGAACCGGTAATCGCCCGGCACCGTCCGCCGCGGGTGAAAGGTAATCTGCTTCGAGCCCACCTGATCGCCCGAAACATCGGCCTCGCTGATTTTGGCCGCGGCACGCACGGCCGTGAGATGTTGCCGCCGCAGCCCGGGCTTATCACGCTTGGCCCGGATGTGATTGATGCTGATTCGCGTGCCCGTGATGATCGACAGCGCGAGCGAGGTGCGCAGGATTTGCCCGCCGCCTTCGCCCTGCGAACCGTCAATCGTCAACATCGCTCTTTGATCCGTGCCTTAAATCCGTGGCAAGCAGACTTGTTGAATCTATTTTTGTCCGACCGTGACGGTGAAGGGGAAGTTCTCGTTGGGCAGCTTCAGGGCAGTCACCGTGTAATGCCAATCGCCGGCGGCGGCGTCGGGCACTTCGATGGTGATCGTGCTCGTGCCGGTTTTTTCCAGCTTCTTGCCATCCGGACCGACCACGGTCAGCCGCAGTTCGGCCCCCAGGTATTGAAAGCCCAGCACAAATTGCAAGTGCCCGGCCTCGTCGGCATGATAGACGCTCGCGGCCGATTGCTCGTCGGACGACGCGCTGAACAGATTTTGCTTGGCGGGCGAAAAACCGCCCTGAACCATCGTCCGCTGCACGCGCGATTCGACTTCGGCCGTCACCGCCGAAAACACCAAGTATCGCAGCAGCTTCAATTCGGTTTCGCTGTTCTGCTTTTCATTGTGGAACGACGTGAAAATGACCGTGCCGTCGTGATAAGGAAACTTGACCAGCAGCGGCGCCGTCTGCTCGCCGCCCGACTCGGCGACGTATTTGCCGCGCAGATAGGTCGTGATGCTGTCGCCGGTGAAATCCGCCGGATACCAACCGGCCATATCGAACTTCAGCTTCATTTCGCCGCCGATGATCTCTTTGAGTCCGGCATCGACGACTTCCGCATTGACGTCTTGGTCGCCTTTGCCCACTTCCACATGGTCTTCGTGCGTCAGGTCAGGGAACGCCCGAGCAACCAGCTTGTAATGCAAGTCGGAGGCATAGAGCGTGCCGCCCTTGGTCACGAAGTCGCGGAGATTGGCGCCAACCTCGTTGAGCACCTTTTCGTTCGGCGTGTAGTTTTCTGTGTTGGGACGCTCACCGGGCCCAATGCGCTGGCCGAGCATGCTCAAGGGCAGCCCCGAGCAGGTCAGGAAGATGACGTCGAACTCGGCCAGCTTTTTCGGCTCGAGCAGGGCTTCCAGAGAGAACGGCGTGTAGCGATATCCCTCGCCCAGCGTGTCCAACAGCCGGCCCATGTCGTCGAAGCCGCCGCCGGGCGGCGTGACGCCCAGCCGCAACCGCTTGACGGGCGCGGGCTTCGGCTCGTCGGTGGCTTCGACCACTTTGAGATCAGCTCCGCGATCGACTGTTTTCGGGGGCAACTGCCGGTCGAGTACATAGACCAGGGCCAAAGCCGCGACCAGGCCAACGACCAGGCCGAGATCGACGATGGGTTGAATGATTCCGTGACGCCGCATGGCTGGGGATTGGCGATTGGGGGGCTGGTGGTTGGTGGTTGGTGGCTGGGGCAGAGCCTTGGCGATGCCCCGGCGAAGTACCGTCACATGCCTCGCATTAGGTTTTCTTTCTTGGTGGCGGTGGTGGAGGAATAACTCCCGGCCTCGGAGGCGGCGCTGACGCTCCAAGCGGCCTGATGGCGCCGGGCTTCGCGGGAGGCGCAGGCGGCGCCGGGTGCTGTGCCGCAGGCGCGTGCGCGGGCGTTGCGGTTCGCTGTGGCGATGGCGCGGCCGCTGCCGCCTTGGGCGTCGGCGGCGGCGGCGCCGCTCGCACTTTGCCCTGAAAGCCGGGCGTCACCGGCTCGTCGCCCTTCTGTCGCTTTCGTTCGTTGAACCGCACAAAGTTGGTGCCAAATTTGATCACGTCGCCGTTGTGCAAGGGCGTGGCGTGCGTCAACGGCTGACTGTTCAGCCGAGTGCCCAGCTTGGAGTGATTGTCTTCCACCAGATACGAGCCGTTCGCTTGCCGGACAATCCGCACGTGCTCCGATTCCAACTCGGCATTCATCGGACCCAGAAACGCCAGTTGCAGGTGATCGCCGCGTCCCAAGGCCGTTACCTGCCGGCTGAGAATTAACTGTCGGCCTGCCCGGTAACCATCGAGCACCGTAAGCCAGGCGTCTTTGAGCACCACCTGCACCAGGCCCACCAGCGCGCCGATCATCATGCCGAGAATGACAAAGGCCACGGCTCGGCTGGTCATGCCCGAACCGTGCGCAATCGCCTGCTGAATCGGGTCGAACAAAAATCCTCCGATCAGCCCTCCGGCCGCGCCGCCGATCAGGCCGTTGCGAAATTTGCTCAGCGAACGATCGTAGATGCCTTCGACGATGCCGATGCCGATGCCGACGATCATCCAGCCCAAGGCCCTCGGCAGGCCAATGTCGAACAGCAGTTGGCCGGCGATGCTGCCGACGGCGCCGCCCACGCCGCCTCCGACCAGTCCGGGCACAGCGCGCAGCAAGATTTGGATCCATTGACCATTGGCTGCTCCGGCCACGATGCTCAGACCCAGTCCAATGGCCGCTCCGACGATCGTCCCCACGGCGGCAACTTGGGGCAGGCCGCCAGTGCCGCCCGATTGAAAGAACAACACTTCCGCGACGAGCCAGCCGAACAGAGCAGCCCAGCCGCCGGCCAATGCGCTGTAATAAACGAGGCGAATGAACGACATGCGGTCCTCAGTGATTGACGAGGAACAAGGGGCGTGGCGTAGGGTGAGTGATAAAACGGGCGGTAGCCCGTCACTCAACACTCGCCGCTCGACACCGTTTCAGCGTTCAGTATAGACGGCAGCGGCATGGCAATCACTAGTACGCTGCCCACTCACGGATCAACGAGTTTGGCCGGGGCGGCCATCCTCCGCTGGGGGTGGGCGCGGCGCGGTTGTTGCCGCTTGTGCCGAATCTGCGGGCTTTCAGCTTGCCGCACACTCAGGGTAACCTAGCGTTGATCGGCACGACTGCCGGGCAGCTCAGGAGATGGCATTTTGGCAACAATCAGCGACGGCTTGGCAACCATCAGCGACGACGAACTCGATGGGTTCGTAACCAACGCCGGCGGACCGCCCAAAGAGCGGCGCCGGTCGAAGCGGATGCCTTACGCGAGTTTGGGCATGGTCGCTCCGTATGATGGCTTGGGCATTCCTTCGGATGAATCGTTTTGGCCGGTGCAGTGCCGCGATTTGTCGCGGGGCGGGGTCGCGTTCTATTCGTCGGTCAAGCCCATGTGCCCGTCGCTGGTGGTCTGTCTGGGGTCGGTGGGCGAAACGTCGTGCATCCTGTCGTGCCGCGTGATTCACTGCACGGCGGTGAGTGACGACGGGACATCCACCTTCCTGGTGGGCTGCGAATTTGTCGAGCGGCTCACCTAGGCGGTCTTGGTCATGTCGTTCTGGCAAGCTCGCCGCACCAGCGCCGTTTATCAGCGTTCGACCGCCGGCTTGGCTTACGCGCTGATGCTGATTGCCGGGGTGATGGCGTTTTTGGTCATTGCCCAGTTCGGCGATGGACTGGCCGCGCCCGAGGCCGTCGCTCCGTCCGCAAAAGCCCCCAAGCTCGGCGCGGGACAGTCGCATGCGCTGGTGCACGTGTTGGTGGCGCTGCTGGCGGTCGTGGCCTTGGGCCGCGTGCTTGCCCGGCTCTTAAGCCGATGGCATCAGCCGCCGGTGATCGGCGAAATCTTGGCGGGCATCGTGCTGGGGCCCTCGCTGTTGGGACGCATTGCCCCCGACGCCGCGCGATTGATCTTGCCGCCCGAAGTCGCTCCGTATTTGGCCGTCGTCGCGCAACTGGGCGTGATTCTCTATATGTTTGTGGTCGGCCTTGAGCTGAACGGGGAGCTGCTGCGCGACCGCGCGCATTCCACCTTCGCCATGTCGCACGCCAGCATTCTGGCGCCGTTTGTGTTGGGGGCGGCGCTCGCGCTGTGGCTCTATCCACGTTTGTCGACCGGCGACGTGCCGTTCACCAGCTTTGCGTTGTTTCTGGGTGTGGCCATGTCGATCACGGCTTTTCCGGTTTTGGCCCGCATTCTTACCGACATCGGTCTCAGTAAGACGGAACTGGGCGTGGTAGCTCTGTCGTGCGCGGCCGGCAACGACATTACCGCCTGGTGTCTGTTGGCCCTGGTGGTGGGCATCGCTCAGTCGCAAGTGAATGACGCCTTCACGGTAATCGCCGGGGCGGTAGTTTACCTGCTGTTCATGTTTCTGTTGGTGCGCCCGCTGCTCCACCGCTGGCTGCAGCGGCACGACGGCCTGCTGACCTCGGCCAAGACGGCCATGGTGTTTGTCGCTCTGCTCGCCTCGGCGCTGGTCACGGAAGCGATCGGCATCCATGCCATCTTTGGCGCGTTTCTGCTGGGGGCCGTCATTCCGCACGACAGCGAACTTGCCCGGCAATTGACCCTCAAGCTCGAAGATGTGGTGACGGTGCTCTTGCTGCCGGCCTTTTTCGCCTTCACGGGCATGCGAACCGAGATCGGCCTGATGAACGATGCGGCTGCGTGGCTCATGTGTTGCGTCGTAGTCGCCGTGGCGACGTTCGGCAAGTTCGGCGGCACGCTCGGCGCCGCTCGGCTGACGGGGCTGACCTGGCGTGAGGGAGCCGGCCTGGGCGTTTTAATGAATACCCGCGGGCTGATGGAGTTGGTGGTGCTGAACATCGGGCTTGATTTGGGCGTCATTTCTCCCATGCTGTTCGCCATGATGGTGGTGATGGCGGTGGTCACGACCATGGCCACGACGCCCGCCTTGGCACTGCTGGGAATTCACCGGCCAGAGTTGTCCAACGATGCCGCGGCGCGGTAGGCTGGTAAGCGTATCAAACGCCAGGGAGGAACCGTCATGCGCCGCGTTGTCGTGCTGTTGTGCGTGCTCAGTTTTTCACCGCCTGCGGCTTGGGCTGAAAGCGGCGCGGCGAACGTAGCGGCGCCGGTCGGCTGGCGGGCGAAAGTCAAAGACTGCTGGTCGAGTTGTTGCGGTTATTTCGCGGCGATTCCCGATCGCAGCCGAGCATGCCTTCGGAATTGGGCCGCGAAATGCGATGATCGCGGCGGGACCGCCGCGCGCCGCCGCGTCGGACTTGTCTTGCCAAAGAAACTCGCTGCCGAGAAGCCGCTGGTGGTGCTGATTCACGGCCTCGATTCGGGTCCGTCCTATTGGTGCGATTTGGCGCCGCTGCTGGAGGCCGCGGGACATCGCGTCGCCCAATTCAACTATCCCAACGACCAGGCGCTTGCGGATAGCGCTGAACTCTTGGCCGACGAACTGACTTCTCTGGCGCGCAAGTACCCGGGCGTCAAGCTCGACCTGGTGGCCCACAGCATGGGCGCCTTGATCGCGCGTGCGTATGTCGAAGGCGCCCAGTACCGGGGCGGCGTGCGGCGTTTGATCATGCTGGCCCCGCCCAACGAGGGTTCGTGCTATGCCCGCTTCAGCCACGCGGCCGAGTTGGTCGAGCACTTGCAGCTTTGGCGCGGTGAGCCGCAGTGGCGCTGGACCTGGCTGGTGACCGACGGTCTGGGCGAAGCTCGCCGCGACCTCACGCCGGGGTCGAAGTTTCTGGCCGGCTTGAATGCCCGGCCCAGGCGACGCGGAGTGCAATACACCATTGTGGCGGGCAACCGCAGTTGCGGCTGGCGCCACACCGCAAACGCCATGCGCCTGGCGTCGCACTGGTTGCCCGACGTGCGCTATTGCCAAACCGCGCAACAGACCATCGACCGCTGGGCCACCAGGCTCGAAGGCCGCACGGGCGTGACCGACGGCCTGGTGTGGCTGAGCAGCACTCGCTTAGCGGGCGTGGACGACTATGTCCTGCTGCCCGCCGATCACACGACGCTGACCTGTTCTCGCGGCGGGCGGCCGCCGGTGGCTTGGAAGGTGATCGAGGCACGGCTCAAGTGAGCAACCCGTTTGCCACGCGTTATATCAGGCCGGGTGCGCTGGCGTACCACTTTCCGCCCGGCGAGAGTGCTCAGCGGTTCGTCGAGCGGCTGGCCGAACATGGCTGGCTGGGGCAGATCGTCGGCCCTCATGGCAGTGGAAAATCGACGCTCCTGGCCGCCCTGCGGCCCGCCCTGACGGCCGCCGGCCGCCAAACCGTCGGCATCACGTTGCGCCAAGGCGATCGCCGGCTGCCAGGCATCGAATCGCTCGATGAACTGGGCGGCAAGGGGCAATTGGTGATCGACGGTTATGAGCAGTTGAGCCCCGTGGCCCGCTGGCGGCTCCATCGCCGCTGCCGCCGACAGGGTTGCGGGCTGTTGGTCACCAGCCACCGCGACATGGGCTTGCCGACGATCGCCCGCCTCGAGCCCAGCCTGGAGATCATGCGGCACGTCGTCGAGCAACTGCTGCCCAACGGCGATCAAACCGTGAGCGAAGGCGATATCTCGGCCGCCTGGCGCGGCTGCGATGGCAACCTGCGGGAGGCCTTGTTCGGTTTGTACGACTTGTATGAGTTGCGCGGCCGCGCCTCGTGAATGATTCTTGGTTCGGCGCGCCACTCGCCGGCGCCAGTTGTAACCTAATCTCTAGGTAGCCCCGGCCCTTGTGGCCGGTGACCAAGCCGGCCCCAAGGGCCGGGGCTACCGAAGACATCCGCGCAGTTTGCCTGAATGGCATCGCCGGCCATGACGCCGTATCCGCAATCATTGTAATTTGTTTCCAAATGCTTCGCCGCGAGGTTTTCTACGTTGACGAAAACTCGCGCGGCGGCTTTAACGAGAAGAGAACATTTTCTCAAGTCGCGGGGTAATAGAATCATGAGCATGCGAACCCTTCGAACCTGTATGGCGGCGATCGGCGTGATGACCGGCTTTCTGTCCGTTCCGGCGGAGAGCCACGCCATCTTCGATTGGCTCCGCCGCTGTTGTGGCAGTACGCCCGCCCCCACCTACGCGCCGGCGGCCAATGCCTGCGACTGCCAGCCGCCGCAAGTGACCAACTACGTGCCGCAGACCTGCTATCGCACGCAGTATGTGACGGTGCCGGTGACGACCTATCGCCCCGTGACCACGTGCGACCCGTGTACGGGCTGCCCGGTGACGTGCATGCGGCCCACGACGACCTATGTGCAGCAGGCGCGGCTGGTGCCTTACACGACGTTTCGCATGATGGTGGCCAATTTCTTTGGCCGCAGTCCATGCAACACCTGTGGCACGGCGACCGCCGGCTATGCACCGACCGCGGGCTATGCCGCCAGCAGCGGCTGCTCCAGTTGCGGAACGTCGGCGCCGGCGTATGCCTCTTCGACCACCACGGCGCCTTACGCCAGCGGCTCGACGGTGATCAGTTCGCCGGCCAACAGCGTGCCCACGTTGCCGCAAGGCGTGCAGCCGCCCGCGTCCTCGCGCGAAACGCTGAAAAAACCCACTACCGAGGAAGACGGTCCGCTGACTCCCATTCCCATGAAGGAGAATGACGAGCCGGGTTCCGCTTCGCAGACGGGCGCCAGTTCCGCGCCGCGACGGATGACGCCCGCCGACCGTACGACGAGCTACCCGATCTTGCGGACCCGGGGTTACCGCCCGGTATCGTGGGATGTTCCCACCGCCGCTCCCGCCCAGCCAACGCCGCCGCCAACCTTGCCGGCAGCTTCGCCGAAAGCAAACCGATCTCGTCCGATCGACGACGGCGGCTGGCGTCCGTCGAACCGTTGAAAAACTGTTGAGCGAATGTTCTGCTTCCCGGCTCGCCCGATGAGCTGGGAGACCCACAGCGCCGCCTGCCCGCGTCTGACGTTGGCAGGCGGCTTTTTTGTGGCTTGGCCGCCCGCCGCCTGGCCGGGGGCGTAGGAACGGGTTTGCAATGGACCTCTGATCGGATCACTGAGGCTGAGGCACCGCGACACCGCCTCTGCACGAGAACGGCCACCGCCGCGATGTTACCGGGCTCGGGGCATCGCTGTTTGAAAAAGCGTTCGGGTCGGTGATGCCGCCGGCAAAGCCGGTGACGCCTTAAATAAGGGGTCGGGAGTCTTTGTTAGGGCTTCGCAGGGCTAAGTCTTGGCCGCCCGCGAGGACGGAGCGTCGCCTGAAGTCCCAACGCTTCCGCAGTGGTTCGCTGCCATTGCGCATCTCCAAACGGTGCGCCGCGCACCACCGATCTTCGCAGCCGTTCCAACTCCGCCTCGGTCTCGGCACGATTGACCAAGCGGAGCCAATTCGCAGGCAGAGCCACCGGCCCGTCATCCAGGAAGTCCGACCGATTGGGAAGCATTCGCTTCGCCAAGCTTGACCACGGCCACGACCCCGCTTCAGAAACCAAATTGCCGCGCAAGGCGTTGCGCTCCACGTAACGCAGCACCGACAACAGGTGCTCGTCCTCCTCGATTGGGAACGACTTGAAACGACCTTGATAGAGCGGGCCGGTGCCCGCCGTCCGGTGCGAAGCATGCCAGCGCTGAGTATGGGTGACGGTCAACCAACGCATGAATTCGGACAGGCCTCCATCAACACCTTCTCGAACGCGCTATAGTCCTGCTTGCCTCGAAAAAGCCGCGCTCATCCCACCGCGCGGTTAAGAACGTGGTAGGCAAAGCCGGGCTGCGCGACTCGCGGATGGCGTGGCATTCGAGTCTTTTTACAAAAACCGCGTTGGTTGTCAACAAAGACTCCCGACCCCCTTTGTTCCCTCGCGACCCCTTTGTTCCCCCGTTGATTTTCCCCACCTCCCGAGAACTTCTTTCACTCGGGGCGCAGTATTGTTGCCACCCAATTCGGATCGTGGGCAATGGGCGCGGCCAATACCGTCCATTGGCGGCTCCCGCCGCCGCGCCAAATTCGGATTCCAACCTGCGCGCAGCTAACATCAAAGTCGCCCGGCAGGTTGTCCGCGAACACGCGGTGCCATCGCTCGCGGCTCGAAGACCTATCCAGACTGCCTTTGATCTCTCGACGCACCACGTTACGTATGCCGAGCGTGTTCATTAGCTTGCCGGCGTCAGCTTCGCCAAGCTGCTGAAAACGTCTTCCGGCCCAGACAAATAACCTAGCCTCGCTGGCCATCGATCCGCCAGTATAAATATAATGTTGGCCGCGGTAATCGAACACGGTACCGATATGGGTATTGAACGAGGGAGCATTCGCGCATTCAAACGAGTCGCGGAGTCCATCGCGGTCAAGCACCACCACAACTTGCCGCGTAGCAAGGGTTCGGATGTTTGGCGACGCCAGCCGATCCGGTACTCGAACGTGCTTCTCGGCGCGTGTAAAAACCCATACCTCGTCTGGCCCCTCAAGCACCTGGAGAGCCGCCAACGCCCACCATTGATCGGTTCGAGGTGCGGCACGGGCTCGCCATGCGATCAATGCTGCACAAATCGCTGTAAAGACGGCGATTATCGAGACGACGGATTTGGTGTGTTTGCCGAAAAGCTTGATCGCTCCCATCTCAGTCTCCCAACAGCCGACGCTTGAACTCAGCCTTGATCTGCTGCTTTGTGAACTCAATTGCAAAGTCTCTCGCCGGTTTAACACGTTCACGGTACGTTGCCTCCCACTCCTTTTCCGTTGCAGGAAGGCGATCGAAATCGGGCGCGTCTTCGGGGTCGGTTGCGCCCATCCCCTCGAAGTGAGTCCTCAATTGCTCCGACAGCGGAGGTACATTCGGTCCGGTGCGAAGCCCATCGCCGAATGCGATGCCAGCGGAGTTTGACGGCAGATCTTCCGGCGTGAAGGCGCTAGAGCCGTATCCGGGAGCGTCCGGATTACTTTGTCCGCCCACAAACTGGTTCACTTCTACCGCCTTTCCGCCCAACTCCACAAGCCAATCGGGCAAATTACTCGCGTATCGCGCGGCCTCGACAAAATGCGGGATGTCGATCCACCCCTTGTCCTCGGTGTGGATATACGCCCACGGTAACTCTCCCTCGTGTGCAACGTCATTTGGCGGTGAATCGGAATCGGACCTCGAATCGGAATCGGATCGCGAAGCGGAACCCGATGCAGGCGACTGTGACCCGCTGGGGCAGCTGTCGCCCGATTGTGAAGTGCCCCTACCGCCTGTGGATGGGCCGCGATTTGGTCCTTTCAACGTGTCGCGCAGCCGAACCATTATCTCTCTTTGGCTCTCGTCGGGGTGTTCCTGCTCAAGCTGCTTAACAAAGTCGATAAGCGTGTCTAAATCGATGGCATCCTCTTGATTGGGCATCAGGCCGCTTGGATCAATCGCGCTGGCTACGTTATTGCCCACATACCGCTCTTCATTCACATCGCCGCCGGCAAGCCCGATATGGTCCGGCTGGGTGAACCGACCGGTGGCCGGGTTGTAATTCCGCTCGCTGAAGAGATCGAGGCCGGTGCTCGGGTCGGTGATGCCGCCGGCGAAGCCGGTGAGGTGATGCACTGAAGGATCGCTCTCGCTGGCAATCGAACCGAACACATCGTAATTGGCGTGATCGATCAGACTGCCTGTGGCGCTCACCACGTTGCGCACGCTGCCCAGGTTGTCGGCCAGGTCGAAGGTAACCGTGCCGGGCGTGGTGAGCGAGCTCACGGCCTCCTCGGCGAGAGTCGAAAAATACTGGTCAGAGGCACTGGTGTTCGGGCCGTTCAAGGAGCGGTTGGTCAAGCCCTGCTGGCCGTTGAACTGCATCACGATGCCGCCCTCGCCGCTGCCCGCCGCCGAGCCCGAGCCAACATTGGCGCCCATCGCGGCATCGGCGGCCCCAGAAGAGCCCTCACCCTGGCCCTCTCCCGGAGGGAGAGGGGATGGCGCCGTGATGTCCCACACGTTGTGCGTCACCTGGCTGAACGTGCCGCCGCCGGTGGGATCGACATCTTGTTCAATCAGATTATTGAACACGTCGTAGACCATGTGCTCTTGCTTAGTCAGCACGTGCGAGTTGTTAAAGAAGTAAGCGTCGGTCAGCCGGTTCCGGTAGTCCCACGCGTAATCGACCTCGTAGTCGTTGGCCGCCGCGCTGGAGATGCGCACGCGCTTGGTGACGTTGCCCTCATTGTCGTGGGTAAAGTTGAATGTGCCGTCGCTGGTCAGCAGGTTGTTGGCTCCGACCACATAACCCGTCCCGATGCGGTTGCCGTTGGGATCGTACGTCTCCGCGACGTTCGGCGGTGGACTGCTGCCGGAATAGGTGGCCGAAACCACTTGCGATGCTTTGTCGTAGCCGTAGCTGGCCAGATCGTCGTTGTTCTTAAACGTCGCCACCCGATCGAGCGTGTCGAAGGTCCAGGAAAGATTTTCCAGCGTCGTGCCGTTGTGGGTGTGGTTCTCGCCAGTGAGCTGGCCAAGGTTGTTGTAGCCCAGCGCGGTGTCGGCGGCGTCGGTGGCCGGGCTGGGCGCCTGGGTGATGTTGGTATACCGCTGGATCGACGTGGTATCGCCGATCGGGTCGTACCCAAAGCTCACGCCCTTGGTGGCTACGGCATTGCTCCACGTTTGGCCCTGCTGCGTCTCGCTGGTCATTACGGTGTAAGCTATCAAAACTATAGCTGTTGAGAAAGCTGATCGCGCCGCTTCACTCGTCCACGGGCTCACGAAGCAGAGAAAAGAACGCTTCGATCCCGTCGGCCAATTCGAACCACTGGTCAGAGTACGCTTTCTTAAGGAAGATGGACCCGCGGCCTTCAGGATGCGTGATTACGGCGAGTAGGTTCCCCATGATCGTGTACCCGATCGGCAACGTCTGAACCGGATCATTATCGGTGAAGAGCGATAGATCGCTATCGCTCGCGAGCTCGGCGCTCGGATGGGACGCGCGAATGCCTCTCAAAGACGTCAGCCGGTCGAGTGGGCATTCGTCGACGGGGGGAACGATCTCCGGCTCGGTGAAGTACCCTCCGTTGAATTCTAAAATGAATTGCCGATAGTCTACCGGAAGCTCAACGCGGATCCGACGCTCGAGGTTGACGACCTGCTGCTCGGTTGGGAGCGGGAAGCGCGCTTTGCAAAAATTATCGTACATCGCCTCGATGATGCTCATGCGCTATTCTCCGCCATCCGCTCAAACTCCTCAATAATATGTGCTCCTTCCTCGTCGATGTAACCTACTTTCCGCAGGTCGCGCAGTGAATAACGGCGGGATTTGCGGGGGCGGCGTTTCGGGCGGGGGCTGAACCGGGGCCGATGCCAGCAACGCGGCCTTTCGCCGCGCCACGCTGGAACCGACACCGCTGCTGCCGATGTT
>JAICLL010000028.1 GCA_025927475.1 Pirellulales bacterium | reverse complement strand
TTCCGAGCCGCAGCCAGCAGATCGACGTCGCTCGGTCGAAAGCTGCGGCCCACGGAGTGTGCCTGCTACTTTGCGGCCCGTTCGTCTATCGGTTCAGGACACGAGCCCCTCAAGCTCGGAAGGCGGGTTCGATTCCCGCACGGGTCACTGACAACTTTGACCAAGTGGTGCAATCGGAAGACACACGACGCTCAGAACGTCGGCCCCTTGTGGGCGTGGGAGCTCGAGTCTCCCCTTGGTCATTGATTTTTTGCAGGCGGGCAGGTGCCCAACTGACTTTCATAAGGTCGGCGCGCCCGGCTCGATACCGGGGCCTGCAACTCGTAGATGCAGAGATGGCCGGGTACGCAAACTGGCAAAGCGGCGAGGTCGAGAGCTTCGTGACTTTGTGGGTTCGACTCCCACCTCGGCTACAAGACAAACGGAAGGTAGGCGGATACGGCTTGCCGCGCCGCTTTGCTAAAGCGGTTCTCAGAAAACTGGGATGAGGGTTCGACTCCCTTGCCTTCCGCTGTTTGCCCCGGTGGTGAAATGGACATCATGCCCTGCTTCTAACTGGGTGTTCTAGGTTCAAGTCCTGGTCGGGGTGTTGACAACTTATGGTGTCTGTGGTGTAGCGGTTTCTGCACGCCCGGCTGTGAACCGGATGGTATGGGTTCGACTCCCGTCAGACACCCGTTTTTGAAACGCCGTGGCTCGCGCGCTGGTCATACTCTTCAACGAGGCGGCCCGCGTCGTCGATCCGCACGACTACCAGCTCTACACGTGGGCTGACTGGTCGCGGCTGGCGCCGCGCGACGGCGAGCCGTTCATCCAGGCGGTGAGCATGCGGTTGCGTGCCGGAGGTGATCGTGAGTCGACACCGATCGGTTCGCGGCGACGGCACGGCGGAGCGTGCCTGCTACTTTGCTTGTCCTGATGGTGTAACGGATCGCATCCGAGCCTCCGAAGCTCGTGGTCCTGGTTCGAGTCCAGGTCGGGACATTTTAGGCGTTGCCTTGCGAGCGTGAGGGAAGCACGGCAGTCTTCGGAACTGCAAAACGAGGTTCGACTCCTCGGCGGGGTGCTGCTGATCCAAACGACTTGTCCTCGGAGTGTGCCGGATTTCGCACGCGAGCCCGCGAAGCTCGCAGACCAGGTTCGATTCCTGGCGGGGACGCTTGAACAATTTTGACGCTGGAGCCAGACGGCACGACCGTCGTCACGTCCCGCGGTTTTTGAGACCGGCACAAATCGGTCAGTTCCCCGAGCGCTCTGCGGTAATCTTCAACCGCGCGGGGCCGCCGACAACTGGCGAGTTCTGCCAGAAACTCTTCGCAGGAATCGAGCCACGAGATGTTGCGGCACCGGCCGAACGCCCCGCCGTCGAGTTAAGTTGATGTGAGATCTTCACTTGAGAAGTGAGGCTGTCGGGGCTCGAACCCGAGACCTACGGATTAAAAGTCCGTTCGGACGAAATTGCAAGTAGCGACGCGGCAACTACTTGCGAAAATCCCGCCGAGCGTCTTGGCGTTCTGCTTGGCGCTTTTCCGCCAGAGTTTACCGACTTGGCGACGGTCTGCAAGGCGTGGCCGACGTTGCCGGAAGCTATCCGCCGTGGCATCGTGGCGATGGTTGAAGCCGCCCCGCCTGAGTTGAAAAAACCACGAAAGCGGCGACCAAAATCAGCAAGCTGAGTGACCGACCGAAACGAGCAAACTTTCAACGAGCGGAGCCGGCTGCCGCCCGGCCCCAGCTAACGAACCCCCGTTGCTGCTTTATACTTCAAAGGGTTCAAGCGTTCTCATTGGAGCCATAATAATGAAACGGCGTGGTTTTTTTCGCCGGGCGATGCTGGCCGCCGCTGGTGTTTGGTTTTGGACGCGCGGCGTGGGGGCCGCCGCCGCGGCCGACTGCACAGTTGGCCGAGTCGTTCACGTCGGCGAGAACCTAACTTTCGTTGATGGGCTGCTGTACGCAACACAAAAGCCTTTGCAATCGTTGTCGAGACAATCGACCGCGGCTGAATTGCGTCAAGCATTCTTGGAGACGGCGCGCCTTCTGGAGCGTGAGCTATCAGCCGAACTGACGGAACCGCAAGCCGCTGCGGTACGTCAAGTCGCCAGCGTCTTTACGTGCCTGTTTTCGCTTCTAGCTCGCGAGCAGCCGTCAAACCGGCGTCCGTGAGGGTATAGACCTCGGCCATAGCTTGCGGCATTGAATAGGTCAGGAAGCCACGTTGAAGCAGCGAATCGAAACCGGCCCTGTACGGCGGGCAATCCGCCGGTTGCCCCGACTGCGGATGGTTCACCCCGCCGGCTTCAAAGCAGTCTATTACCCAAAGCGGTTTACCGGGAACGGCTTCCTCTTTGTGGATATGCCTGACTGCCTTGTCGGTTGCCCTGAAAGCCGCCAAAAGCAATTCCGCTTCATGTTTACTGTACGGTCGGTCAATCATTTTCCCCTCTTTGTGCGGAGTATCCTACGGAAGTCGATAGGGTATCGCGCCGCAAAGCACGGAGCAACAAAGAGCGGGTCTAATGACGTGGTAGGCGAGCGGTGCCGTTTCTTGAGCCGATTAAACGGAGATTGAATGAGTGACCGTGGAAGCGATGGACGATTCACGAAGGGCAATCGGGCTTCGCCTGGCAGGCCCCGGCGGGAAGTCGAACAAGAATATCGCAACGCCACGTTGGGCAAGGTGCCCCTGACACGCTGGCGAAAGATCGTAGCCCGTGCCGTTGATGACGCCGAAGTCGGCGATGCTAAGGCCCGTAGTTGGTTGACCGACATTTTGGGCTTGCGACCGCCGGCACGAATTGCCGAGACAACGAGCGACGGCGACGATATGACGTTGGGCCGGCTGCTCACAACGCTAGCCGAGCGTGGCGACCGCGAACCAGACAACATCGTTGACGTTGACCGCGAGTATGAACGGCACGTTGCCGAAGCCGAAGCGGCTGCCGCGCAGCCGGCTGCCGACACCTCGGGCGCTACTGCCGAGTTGCCCGACGATGCCGCTGTCATTGACGTTGCCCCCGACGGCGCCGTGACCTACTCGGCTGCCGACGATGACCGCGAAGCCGAATAGCTGGCCGCCTGGCTTCGCTGCTGGCGAGCGACCGACCGCCGGCTTGGGCTTCATACCGAATCGTCGGGCCGAGCTTCTATCGACCGCGTAGGGCTTCGCCGATCAAATCGGCAGTTGACTGCCGATTTGATTTTTACTAGCAAGGATACACCGCCAAGGGGTACGCTTATTGGCCGTACCCACGGCTGCCGTTTTTCTACGTAGTCCGTCTTGGTGGCAAGGCCCGTCAAGTCTGGCAATCACCGCCACTTGCGGCACGTCGAAAAACCTTCGTTCGCACGAAGGGCCGTTGGCGACCGTGCGAGCGGACATTCTGGCGATTCTCGCCGCTTATTTTCTGTGCGCACAGCGAACAAGTAATTCCGTTGGAAGTAGCTGCGCGCATTCGGAATTTTCGTCGGCAGTCTGCTACTCTTGAGATAGCGGGAGTGAACGACAACCGAACGGAGTCTTACCAGTGACACAAGAGAACGACCGACCGCTAACCATGCGTCAAGCCCGCGAGCTACTGCCGGGCAGGCCCGACCGATCGACAATCCGGCGATGGATGACCACGGGCATTGACGGCCGCCGGCTGGCCGGCTTCACCGTCGGCAAGCGGTGGTTCACTTCGGAGAATGCGATTCGAGCATTCATTGAGGCAACCAGTCAGGCCGCTGGCTTGGGCGATGCCGCATGATCGCAATGAGTGCTATCGAGAGTGCCCCTGGCACCGCTGCCGCTACGCCGATCGTCCATTGGCCGATTGCCGTCGATGCCGCTGCCGCCGCCAGCATGTTCCATGTATCGGTTCGGCAATGGTGGGCGCTGCATTCGAGCGGACGTTGCCCATTGCCGATTCGCTGCGGACGTTCCGTGCGGTGGAGCGTCGATGAGCTTCGCCGCTGGTGCGATGCCGGCTGCCCGCCGCGGGACGTTTGGCAGGCCGAGAGAAACGGATTGACTTGACCCCTATAAACGACGAAAGCCGGCACGCTTGGCGGCTGGCCGGCTTCGTCGAATGAGCTTGACGAATGGATTCTACCCTATCTCGCACTACGCCGCTACTGGCTGCGGCGCTCGACTACGCTGGCCGCGGTTGGTCGATCATTCCGACGCACCGCGCAAGCAAGCTGCCGGCGACCAAGTGGAAGCGATACCAAGACGAGCGGGCCGCGGAACCGCAACTGCTGAAGTGGTTCAACGGCGACAACGATTACGGTATCGCGGTTGTGTTCGGGGAAGTTTCCGGCGGGCTGGCCAGCCGAGACTTTGACGACGTAGACGCCTATCACGAATGGGCGAGCAACCACCCCGATCTAGCCCGCACACTTCCCACGGTTGCGACTTCGCGCGGCAGGCACGTCTACTTCATCGCACCGCCTGGCAGCGTTCAAGCTGTCCGCAACAAGACCGGCAAGCCCATCGGGCGCGGCGCGATCGCACTTGCCGACGGCGAGCTGCGCTGCGGAGTCGGCTGCTACTCCGCACTTCCGCCGTCGGTTCACCCGTCGGGCCACGTCTACCGCTGGCTTGTGCCCCTGCCCGACGGCGAACTGCCGATCGTTGACCTACTCGAATCGGGCTTCATCCCGCCGGGCTACACAGTAGGACACAGTGAACACAGTAGACACAGTAGGACACAGAACACACAGCGTTGTGTAGCCCAAGCCGCCGATACGGTGGCCGAAGCCGTCGAGCTGGCAATCGAGCGGACATTGCCGAGCGGGACCGGGCAACGCTGCAAGTGTCTTTTCCGATTCGCACGGCACTTGAAAGCTATTCCGGCGTTGGCCAACGCCGAAGCCGGCGAGCTTGAACCGCACGTCAAGGAATGGCACCGGCGAGCGTTGCCCAAGATCGCAACGAAGCCGTGGTACGAATCGTGGTTCGCGTTTCTGGCCGCCTGGTCGAACGTGAAGTATCCCGCCGGCATGGAGCCGATTGCCGTGGCGTTGAAACGTGCCGTTGAGCGCGGCGCGCCCGACGTTGCCCGCGAGCTTGACCACCCGGCGTTGCAACTACTCGTTGGCCTTTGTGCCGAGCTTCAACGCGAAGCTGGCGACGAACCTTTTTACCTTTCGTGCCGCGCTGCTCACGAGTTGCTGGGCGTTAGCTTCCCGACCGCGGCCAAGTGGCTAAACGGTCTACGCCGAGTCGGCATTCTGTCGCTTGTCGAGCGTGGCGGGCTTATCACACACAAGGCGAGTGAGTATCGCTACCTCGCACCGCTATGACTGGTGCAAGCCGTGGCCGCCGGCTTCGCGGCTGACTTTGAATCGTGGAGAGTTTTCTTAATGCTCGTTGCAACGCATGGAAGCGACCTAGCTACTGTGGACCTGGCTCAAGCAATCAACGAAGCGCACCGCAACGCTCGATTGGCCGCATGTAACGCGGTGGAACACGCGGCGGAGTGTGGGCGACTACTCGCCGAAGCCAAGGCCGCGGTAGGCCACGGTGGTTGGCTCAAGTGGCTTGTGGACCATTTCGACGGTTCGGAGCGGACGGCGAGCGCGTATATGCGGGCCGCAAAACATTGGCCGGCGATTGAAGCAAATCGGCAGACAACTGCCGATTTGACCTTGGACGCGGCATTGAAACTTATCGCCGCACCGGGCAAGGCCGGCGATACGGAAGCCCCGGACGTTTCGCCAGACGGTAGCAACGTGAGCGGCGACGTACCCCGATTCGACAATCCGCCGCGCAACACGGAGCGGGACGAACAGACAGACGATTCGCCGAGCTACACTGAACCGGAAGCCGGCCCCGAAGCCCCGGACATTCAAGCCGATGATGACGAATGGCTGGGCAACGAAGATGACCCGCTAGCCGCTGGGCTTGCCGACGGCAAACAATTCGACGCGCTCATCCGGCAAATCACGTCGGTTTACCCCGAAGCCAAGAAACTGGCCGAAGGCTACGGCGGCGCATTCCTTGACGATCACAAACTATCGGAGCTTCGGGCGAAGCTGCAAAACGCCGCGCAAGTGCTACGCGACACAAGGCCGCATTGCGAGTGCCCCTACTGCAAGGGCAACGGCGTTGGTTGTCGGCAATGCCGATCATCCGGCATTCTGCCGAAGATGCTGGCCGCTGATGCACCGATCGAAAGCCATGCCGCCGCGTTGCCGCAAGCCGAAGAGTTGAAGCTTATCGAGATTGAATGACCGCCGCTGGCGAACTACTGATTGAATTGCGGGCCGCCGGCATTACGCTGGCAGCCAACGGCGAGCGACTGGTTATCGGCGTTCGCAAAGGGCAAGCTACGCCAGACCTAGTTGACCGCGTGCGAGCGGCAAAGGCCGACTTACTGGCCTTGCTGTCACCGAAGCCACCGGCAACCGCCCTCGTTGAGGCCACTGGCGAGCGGTGCCGATCGCACGTCAACCCGGCTGACTGGCACGATACCACGGCAACGGAACGCGGTTGGGTGAAAAGCGTATGCCGCAAGTGTGGAGTGTTTATCGGCTACAGGCCAACGTCATTGAACTAAGGAAACCGAACGAATGAAGCGACCGACCGACCTCGAAGCCCAAGCCGCCCTTGACGCTTGGGCCGATTCCATTGCCGCCCTTGAACCCGACGTAGCTGCCGGCGTGGCCGCCTACGCTGGCCGCCTGGCTTCCGACCGCCGGCTGTCGGCTGATGACCGCCACTTTGCAGCCGAGCAAGCTAATGCAATCCGGCGAGCTTTACGGCGGGCCAAGGGTAAGACCAAGGCCCCGGCGACCAAGAAAACCGCCCGGAAGCCGGGCAAACAATCGTGAGACAACTACTTGACCGACCGTTGATGATTGTGTATATTTACCCTTGTTGAGCGACCGATACCAAATACACGCCAGCAAGGGAGCGAAAATCATGGCCAAGCCGATCATCGGATACGTGCGAGTTTCAACCGCCGGGCAAGGTGCGAGCGGGTTAGGGCTTGAAGCCCAGCAAGCCGCTATCGACGCCTACGCCAAAGCGAATGGGGCAACCGTGGTTCGCTGTTACGTGGAAGTTGAATCGGGCCGCAAGAGCGACCGCCCCGAACTGGCCAAGGCGTTGAGCCATGCCAAGCGAAGCCGAGCTACGCTCGTTGTGGCCAAGCTAGATCGGCTTGCCCGCAACGTGGCATTCTTGAGCCGCATCATGGAAGCCAAGGCCGACTTCGTGGCCGTCGATAACCCCGCCGCGAACAAGTTGACCTTGCACATTTTGGCCGCCGTTGCCGAAGCCGAAGCCGAAGCTATCTCCGCCCGCACGAAAGCTGCCCTGGCAGCGTACAAGAGCCGCGGTGGCAAGTTGGGCGGGCAACTGAAGCAATGCCGCAACTTAGACCACGAAGCCCGCCTACGTGGCGCCAAGGCCGCTGGCGTGGCGATTCGAGCAAAGGCCGCCGAAGCGTACAGCGACCTGGCACCGATCGTCCGCGAGTTGCGGAGCAAGGGCTTCGCCCAACAAGCGATTGCCGACGAACTGAATAAGCTGGGCCACACAACGCGCCGCGGCAAGCCGTGGAACCAAGTCCAAGTCCGCCGCGTTTTGCAGCGAATGGCCGAAGAGCTACGATAAGGCCGGCGACCGCTGGCCAAACGAAAAGCAAGGTGCAATCGTGAGAACATTCAAGGCGACCTACAAAGATCGCAAGGGCCGACGGCGTGAGTCGAGCAAATGGTACGTCGAGTTTCAAGACCACAACGAAACGACCCGCCGCCTGCCGGCGTTCAGCGACCGCCAGCAAAGCGAACGGTTTGGCCGCAACGTGGAAGAGCTTGTAGCTTGCCGACTGAACGGCGAGAAGCCGGACAAAGAACTACGCAAGCGGCTGGCGCTTCTGCCGGCGAAGCTGCGGGACAAGCTGGCCAAGCTGGGCTTGCTCACCGCCGAAACCGTGGCCGCCGGCAAGCCGCTGTCCGACCACGTAGCCGACTTTGAAGCGGCGTTGCGGCGCAAAAAGAATACCGCCGACTACGTGGCGTTGACCGTTGGCCGCGTGCAAGCGTTGTTCGACGGTTGCGGCTTCAAGGCATGGTCGAACATGGAAGGCGAAGCCGTCGATCGGTGGCTTGAATCGCAACGCGACGAAGGCTTGGCCGTTGCCACGTCAAACTACTATCTGCAAGCCGTCCGCCAATTCTGCCGATGGATGGTACGCGAACGGCGGGCGAGCGAATCGCCGCTAGAACACTTGGGCCGGTTGAACGCGGCGACCGACCGCCGCCATGATCGTCGGGCACTGTCTGCCGACGAAGCCCGCCGGCTGCTGACTGCCGCACAATGCGGAGCCGAGTCGTTCGGCGTTCCTGGCACCGAACGGCGGTTGCTTTATTTGCTGGCGTTGCAAAGCGGTCTGCGGGCCAACGAACTGCGGAGCTTAACGCGGTCAAGTTTCGACTTCCGTTTGCGACCGCCGACGGTCACGATTGAAGCCGGTAGCAGCAAACGGCGACGGCGGGATACGCTGCCGCTGCGGGCCGACACTGCCGCCGAACTACAGGCCCACTTGGCGACCAAACACCCCGGCACACCGGCTTTCGAGTTGCCGGCGAAGTGGGATATGGCCGATATGCTCAAAGCCGACTTGGACGCCGCAAGAGCCGCCTGGCTTTGTGAAGCGACCACGGTTGAAGAGCGGGCCAAGCGGGAACAATCGTCGTTCCTGGCTTACGTCAACGAGTCTGGCGAGTATGCCGACTTCCACAGTTTGAGACATTCGTTCCTTACCGAACTGGCACGGAGCGGCGTACACCCCAAGATCGCACAAGCGTTGGCGAGACATTCCACAATCTCGTTGACGCTGGACCGCTACTCGCATACGGTTCTAGGCGAGCAAGGCGACGCCGTGGAATCGTTGCCGAGCTTCACGGGCACCGTGGCCACAGAGCAACGAGCGACCGGCACACACGACACCGCCGACATTGACCGCGGTTCCGTCTTGGCGGATTGCTTAGCGGGACGCGGTGCAGTGAAGCCGGCGACGAATGAGCCGGCGAGCGATGCAACAAACGCCGTGGTTTCCGGTGCCGGTTTTGTCTTGGCGTCCTGCTTGGCGCTTTCGAGTGAAAAACTTGCAGTCAACGCCGATTCGACGGCGAGCGAAAGCGTTCTGTGCGGCGACGAAAAAACCCCAGAAAACACGGCGTTTTCTAGGGTTTTTGCGGGTGAAAGAGAAGTGAGGCTGTCGGGGCTCGAACCCGAGACCTACGGATTAAAAGTCCGTTGCTCTACCAACTGAGCTACAGCCTCTCCAATGCCCACCGCTCCAGTGCGGCAGGGTTCCGGTGCCGCAACCCTCCAGTGCGGCAGCGGCCCGGCGGGCTTCGCACCCGACGATTCTTCCAATCGTAAGGTAGCAAGATGGCGGTCCGCAACCCGCAAGTCAAGATGCACGCCCGGCGCGGCGCCAGCCTTTCATCGTGCAGTCTGCACGAATTTTTGCAAGGTCTGGCCAGTCGGGTGAGGCGAGGCCGCGGCTGCCGCCGGCTGATTGTGCGACCTCGGCCACGTAAACATGCCCCGCGAGTCGAGGCAGATGCCGTGCGGCGCGAAGAGGTCGCCCGGCGCCGTGGGATGGCCGCCGCCGCCCAAGCTGGGCGGCATGCGGAACATCACGGAGTCCGTTCCCTACAGACCCGACCGGCATTGCCGCCCTTGTTCGTCAAAAGCGATCGGAGGCTCGCTAGGTTCGCGACGCAGCCCCGGTTCGGCATCCTTACAAGGCAGGCGCCGCCGCCATGTCCTCCCCCGTGTCCGCCGCCATGCGCCAATGCTTCTCCGGTCCCCACGGCTACACAAAGAACGGCCACTACAGTTCGGATTACCCAACGTTCAAGTGACATACCTCACCCTCTCTCTCAAGATTCGCCATAAACGATTTCGCCCGCAGCCCAGGAAAGGCAATTGCCGTGCCTGAGTGCTCCCGCCCATTGTTTTGCGCGTCAGGCACACGCCCGGTCGCCGGCGGTTTCAAGCCCGAAAACTGTCCAAGCCAGCAGCCTGGTATGATGCAGATTGAGGCGCCTGCCTGACGCGTCTGCTCTCGCCCGGGGCAAGCTGGCCGTGGGATGAGCTACTCGACCAGGCGCCGGCAACCGGCCACCAGAAACCCTCGCTTGAGGCACTTGCAAAAGACGGTTGATGTATCGACTCGATGCGGCAAGCTTTTGGCCAACGGCGGGCTATGGCAATCACGAAAGAATACATAAAGTGCGACTGCCGCCGGAGACGATCGCCGCCGGAGGCTCACCCGCCCGCGGCCGCTTTCGGTTGGCTGCGCAAGGCCGCCCCCAATTCGCTCTCCAGGGCGTCGAGATCTGCCGGGTTGAGAAAGCGAATCACGATTTCCCGCGTATCATCAAACAGCTTGTCGACTTTCTTCTGGATGCGCGGGTCGTCCGGCGCCGCCCGTTGTTTTTCGTTGCGGATCTCATTCAGAAAATCGTCTTGGCGCGGCAGCTTGCGCAGCTCTTCCATGCGCTTCTCGGCAATCTCGAGCTGGCCTTCTTCCAGACCGGTCTTGACCTGCTTGATCAGCACGGCGCGGCGGGCAATCGTGTCGACAAATTTCTCCTGGATGCCGATGATGACGCCTTCGGCCACCAGGCGCTGATCGTCGTCGGGAATGTCTGCTGTCAGTTCAGGCTCGAGGCCGGGCATCATGGGCAAGCGGGCCAGCATGTCGGCGCCGTGCTTGACCATCAAGATGCGCAGCGGCGATTCGCCGGCGGGAATGGTCAGGCGGCCGTCGCCATCGGTCCGCCCGACGAGCACGGTGCGGGGCGAATCGGACGGGTGCGAATAGATGGCATAGCCCGACATCGGGCGGCTGGTCGCGGGGTCGCCGCCCAAGGCCCGCGAACGGACGAGCAGGCGAGTCGCGCCGCCCGTGGGCCGGGCCAGCAGCGCCAGCATTTCCACCTTGCCGCGCCGCCGGCCCGTGAGCGGGCTGCGCATGCCGCTGAACAGCTTGCAGTTCAGCTCAGCCGCGTTGACGCTGTCGACCGTGAGAAACGTCCATTCCAGCGGATTGATTCGCTTGAGGCTGCCGTCGCGCTCGTTGTAGCGGCGAACCGGCCGAAACACGTCGCCCGGCTTTGCCCAGGTGAGCTGTGGGTCGAGCGGCGGCAACGAAGCCGCCCGCAGCCGCAGCACGACTTTTGTCTCTTTGGTTTCCTTGTCTTCCTCGACGTCTTCGATTTGGGCCAACGGAGCGAACGCCGCGTAGAGAGCCTGAAACAGCAAGTCGGGCAGTTGTTCGCGCTGTGCCGCGGCAAACTTCACCGGCGAGCCGACCAGCCGCGCATGCAGATCGAAGTCGCGGGCTTCAATCGTGTATCCGCCCGCGGCGGCCCGCACCGAGCACAACAATAGCTTATCGGCCTGGCTCTCGGCATCGTCGATCAGGGAGGGTGGCAAATCGTCCCACGAGAGTTTCGCCAATCCGCTTCGCAGCGGTCGGATCAGTTCGGGCGGGGCCGGCTCGATGCGCAATTCCCACGCCGCGCCGACCGCGGTGTCGGCGCGCTCGCTGGCGCAGGCATACATGCGCGCGATCAACCGCGTCGTCAGTTCGGGGCGAGACTCGACATCGACCAGCGCACGAATACGATAGGGCGTCAACTCCCAAACCGACTGGGCCGAAGCACGGCTGACGAATGACGCGAACCAAAGAGCGGCGACGCAGGCGACCACGGCATCGATAAGCAACGGACTGCGTGCCGTTGGGCGAACTGCGAATCGACGTCGCCCCGCTCTACACGGAACGGCACGGAGTCTGTTCCCTTTAGAACTTTCTTGCGAGGTTGTTTCCGCATCGAATTGGCGAGCCGGTTCAGCCATCACTCTTCCTTCGGGACCAGGACCTTGCCTTGCCAGCGCTCGATGTTTTGGTAGAGCAAGACCGGCGCGTCCTCGATTCCCTTCAGCGTGCGGTGATAGGCGAAATGCTCGGTGAGCTGCCAGAGAGGCAGCAGAGAGACGTCGTCCGCCGCCAGTTGGTGAATGCGCTGCAAAATCCGGCGGGCCTCTTGCCAGTTGGTGGCTCGATCGAGCTCGGCGAGAGCCAGCGTCAGATAGGCGTTCGAGCGGCCGGCGATGCCGTCGGGTCCTAGCAGCCGCCCCGCGTCGGCCAGCGGTTCTTGAACCGCGAGCTCCGTATAAAACAGGTCGAAATTGTCGTCGGGCGGGTAAACCAACCCCGGCGGCAATTCGCGCAGCTCGATCGTAAAACGGATTTTTTGCAAGTGGCGCTGGATGGCCTGGCAGGCTTCTCGGGCGATGTCATGTGCCGGATGGGCCAGCACGAGCGTGGGCAATTCCTTGATTTCCGCTTCGCCGCGTTTTTTGGCCGCTTCCGACACATCGTGCAGCGCCACGCGCGCCAGCGCCATCGACAGCCGCGGGCTCCAGGGCCGCGGCGCCACCTGACCGTTGTAGGCATACCGCAGCGGATCGTCGAAACTCCGCCCGATGGGAAACGGCCCGCTCACCACTTGGCAGCCCACACGGTTCGCGTCGTGCAGCAGATGATGCCGGAGAATGACCTCGCGATTGATGCCATACAGCAAGGCCCTGCGAAACGCTCGGTGCGCCATGAAGGGGTGGTTGGCATTGGGAACCAAGCAATGGATCGTGGGCAGGGCGTATTCGCCCACCACAAAATCGCCGTTGGTCCGAAACTTCTCGACTTCCCAGGGATTGAGCCGATCGACCACCTGCACGCGCCCCCGCGCCAAGGCGCTGAACGCCTGCTTCGAGTCAGCCAGGTATTGCTCGATGATCTCCTTGGGCTGCTCGTCGGTCGTGGCGAAATAGGCCGGATTGATGACAAATTGCTGCCGGCCCTCGGCGTTTTCGCCAAGCAGATAAGGACCGACCGTGCCGGTGACGCCCCGTGCTCCCAGCGGCACGACGGGCGTTTCCAACAGCGCCAGCGGCTGCACGTGCGACCAGCGCAGATCGACGCCGACTTCGTAGACATCTTGCACCTCGACGCCGCCCAACAGATCGGCCCAGGTGCGCTGAAATTCGTCGTAATGGCGATTGGCCAACGTCAGCAACTGCCGCGCGACTTCATAACCGGTGACATCGCCCTTGCCCGCCGACCAGCGAATGCCGCGCTGCAGCCGGAAGATCAGCCGCCGTCCAATATCGGTGTGCTCGACCTGTCCGAAAGGGCAGGTGTATCGCCCGCCTTCGGAACCGGCGCCGGCAAACTCCAGGAGCAGCCGATTGAGCAACCGGCCGCTGCGCCGCACGCCCCAATTGGCCAGCCGCGGCTCGCCCGTGGCGGGTCGCGGCGAAGTCACGCCGACGACGATTCGAGGATAGTGGCGGTTGAGATCTTCAAAGTACTTCGCGGCCTCGTCCGACGTGGGCCAGACATAGATCACGCGCAAAGCCAGCTCCCAGGCCTGATGGGGATCGTCTTGCATCAGCCGGCGGCCTTCGGCAATAAGTTTATTCGCCTCCGCGGCCCAACGCCGCCGCAACTTTTCGACGCTGGCGCTTTTGGGATACTTCTTGGCCAGCGTGCTTACCAGCCTGCGCGCATCGGGATAGTCGTCGCGGGCGACGTACTTCTCGACCAGCTTTTCGGTGGTTGCGCCCAGGGCGGTTTCGAGCCGCGGATAATCGCGATCGACTTCGTAGATTTCGCTCAACAGGGCCAATGCATTTTCGTCGTTGCCGCGGCGGTGCCAGGAACTGGCTTCTTCGTATAAGTATTGGCCGATGGCGCGCGTCAAGCCTTCCAGATCGGGACAGTGTTGCTTGAGATACTCGAAGAAGTCGTAAGCTTCGTCGAAGCGGGCAGGATCGGTTTTGCCTTGGTGGACCAGCTCCAGGGCGTTTTCGAGCACGAGCTGCTCGAACAACCGCACTTGCGCGATATCGCCCCAGCGCAGCTCATACTCGTCGGTGGGATCGTCGATCCGCCGAACTAGCAGCTTATCGCTTTTTTTGAACGCTGACGGGTCGGGCGCGGTGCGCCGGCTCTCGAGCTGCAGCGGGCGCACACGGATCACCGTGGCATCGGCATCGTTCAACGTGATTTCATCGAATTCTTCTTGCTCGTAGAACCGCAGTTCGGCCTCTTCGAGCTTGGGCGCTTCGGCGGGCGCGTCCGCCGCGGGCGCCTCGACGGGAGGCTTCTCGGCGGGAGGAGCGGCGGCGTTGGCGGGCGGTGGATTGACAGGCGGCTGCTGCGCCAGCGCCGGCGACCACAGCGTAATGATCAGCATCACGAGCGCCGCAAGCCGCGCGAACACAACGGGGCATCGCCCAGAGTCATCTTCCCATCTCGTCTTCATCTCCTCATCCCCTCCCGTCATGGGCGTGCCACCACCATCAATGTCCCGCCATACCCGGCCAGCAGCAGGCGCTCGCCCAGTGCCGTAGGTCCGGCCGCGATTGGCTCGCCCACGTCGATCATGCCCAACTCTTTGCCGGTCTTGGCCGAGAGGCGATAAACGCCGCCCGCTTGCGAACCAAGGAAATACGCGTCTCCGTCCAACAGCGGCTCACCCGCCAGCGCGCCGTGACTCCACGACGTTTTCCATACTTCGTGTTGGTCATCGTCGATGCAAAGCAACTTTCCATCGAGCGTGGCGGCGAGCATGCACGAGCCGGCGGCAAACGGCCCCCAAGCCAATCCCGCGCCCAGCGGCCAGGCCTTACCCGGCGTCAGATTCGGCAGCCCGAAGGCTTTCAACTCATTGTCGCTGCCGACCGCGTACACCGTCTTTGACAACAAGGCGAGCGGATTGGCGACGCGGCCGGGCAGATCCGCCTGAGCCAAGGCCACCAAATGCCGTTGCGGCTTGTCGGAAATGCCCAGACGATAAAGCGTCTTGCGGCCGTCGGCGATGAGCACTTCGTTCTCGCCGAAGGCGACGGGCGTGGTCCATTGATAGCCGCCCTCCGCGTCGAGCTTGGGCTGAAACGGATCGATCAGGCTCTCGCCCGTGGCGGCGTCGAGCACAAAAATTTGACCAAGCTCGCCCGGCGCCAGCAAACCGTCTTGGAAGCGAATCACGGGTGCGGCCAGCGGATCGGGCAGATTGATCCAATGCGCGGCTTGAGACGATGCTGCATCAGCGACCAAGGCCCGAATTCCGCCGCGCGACGACAACGCCAGACGATCGCCGCTTAAAGACGCCGCGCTGGCGTCGCCCGACAGGTCTGGACCGGGATCGTCGGGCAAGAGCGGCGAATTCTCGATGACGCGGCCCGCCAGCCGGTCTTGCGGCGCCTTGAACAACGCTCCAAGGCGGTTGAACCACATCAGCCGCCCCGAAGCGGCGTCAGACACCGGCGTTCCGGCGGCAGGCGCGGCGAGCTCGGCTTCCCAATAGGGCGTGCCATCTTTGCCGTTGGCGGCGCGTACCCGCACTTCTGGCTCGCTGCCGCGTCGCCGGGCGCAGATTACCACGCCGCCTGCCACCGTCGGCGGTTCGAGCATCGCGTCGGTTTCATCCTTGACCCACTTGGGTTCCAATCGCCCGCGCGACGATTGAATGTCGTACTTCGTCAATCCGTAGCCGGCCACCCAGAGCTCGGCGTCGCGCAGCAGCGGATAGCGAATCAGCGGCGCGCGTGTCTCGGCGGGCTTGTCGGCGACAAGCGTGAGCGGTTTGCCCGAGTCGGGCGGATTAATTTCGTAGGTGTAAATGGCGCCGCGGTCGGTGGCGACCACCAGCGTGCGCCCGGCCACTTGTAGCGGGGCGAACACGTGCCCAGCCAGCGAGAGCGGTTCCTGAGCCTGTTTGAGCGAAGTGCCGCGGTCGTCGGACGAAAGAACCAATAGCAGCGAGTCGCTGGTTCCGTTGTCTTTGGCAATGAACACATAGGGGCTGATCACCAGCGGCGGCACATGGATGCTTTCGGGATCGTGGCCCAGGTAGAGCACTTCCTGGCACTGGTTGGTCTGCGTATTCAGCGAATACAGGTTCGAGTTTTCGGCCAATTGAAAACACACCTGTCCGCGTGAATCAAAGGCGGGACCTACCCGTGCCGGTTGCGGCAACTTGATGAAGCCGGGCGATTCACCCGACTCCAGGTCGATCATCAACAGCCGCCCGGTCCGGGTGGCGATCCAGGCGTGGTTTCGCGCCAGCACGGGATGCGAGTCGAACGGTTCGCCGACGACGTGCCGCCAGCGGAGCTTGCCCGACTGGCCTTCGACGCGCAACACCTCGTGCCTCACCGAATCGGTCACGAGCACGTCGGAGGCAGGATCGGCCGAAAGCGGGCGGGGCACATAGTTGGTATCGAAGCCGACGAATCGCCGCCAGAGCGCCTCGCCACTTTCGGCATCGACGCCGTAGACGGCGCCTCCGGCCAGGACATGGGCAGCGCGCCCCGCGACTCCTGGCGCCTTGACTCCGCGGCGCACCGCCATGACCAATTCGGCCTCAAAAGGCGATTGCACGTCGGCCGGCTCAGCGGCACGCGGCTGCGGCACATATTCGACCGCCGACTGCTCGGCCTTGGAGAGCGACAGCACCGCTTCGCGGAGCGTCTCGTTGCCCGCCAATTCGGGATATGATTTCACCAGCTCTCGGCGCAGCACATAGGCGGCCTGGGGCGAGCCTTCATCGATGGCCTGCTTGATGCCCGCCACCGCTTTCTCCAGAGCCGCATCGCGCCCCAGCACGTGCCGCGTGAACTGGAGCGAAGCCTGCACGTCTGCCAGTTTCTGCGTGGGCCGCTGAGATTTCGAGACGTATTTATCGACCAGCTTGAGCGCGTCTTCGGCTCGCTCGACCACGTTCATGTCGGGCTTGTCGTGAGCCTGTTTGGCCAGACCTTCGGCGATCTGCGGCAACAAGGCGGCCAGTTCGGGACGGGCTTCGCCAAAGGCCGTTTCCGATTTGATTTCGTCCAGCAAGCCTTGGGCGGTCGTCAGCGTTTTGGTCCAATCGCGGGCGCCTTCGACCGCCTGGCGCATCTGCGCCATGCCGCGATCGACGCGGGCCACGCTCACCTCGGAATGTTCCGGAAACTCTTTGAGATACTTGTCAAACTGCGCGACGGCCTGCGTGTACGACCCCGACTTATAACACGACTCGGCCTGGCGGAAGGCCTCGTCGCCGGTCAGCCGTCCCAGCCGCCACCAGAGCACGCCGCCCAGAATCAGCAGCGCGAGCAACGATCCGCCGACCGTGAGCAGCAAGGGCGAATCCCAAACGTTGCCCTTGACCTTGGGCTTGTTTTTGCCGTGAGGCTCTTCGGCCGCTTGGGCAAATCCGGCATCTCCATAGGCCGCCGCGCCGATCAGGTCGGCGCCGCCGGTCGTCGCTCCGCCGACCGGTTCGGCGAACAGCCCGCCCATGTCGTCGGGGGCGGCTGCCTGACGGCGCCCCGCGGCGCGGGCCGGCGAACGGGCGGCATCGCCGCGTTTCGGTTCGGCCGAGCGCGGGGTGCCGGCCCAGCGCTTCTCGGCTTTGCCGGCGGCCGGTTTGGCGGCGGGCGCCGGGCCCGTTTCCGCCGATTCCCCCAGCGGGAAAAGTTCCAAACCCTCATCGACCACGTCGGCCTCAACCGCCGGTTCGTCGATCAGTTCCAAATCATCGTCGTCGGGCGCTGGTACTGGCTTCTTAGGGGCCGCTGGGGCCGGCCCCGCCGCCGTGCCTCCTGCCCTGGAAAGCAATCGCTTTCCCTGCTCGGAAGTGACGTGCTCTTTCTGCACGAGCCACTTCACCGCCAGCTTCAAATCGACTGGCTGCTTTGCCTTGTCGAGCCGATCGCGCAGCTCGCCGAGCACCTGGTCGGAAACCAGGTTGCTGGCGTCGATGATCGACAGGATTTCCTCGTTGGTCATTCCAGGGCCTCATACTCCGCTTAAAAATCTTCCTCGTCGCCGGTGGCCAGGCGCACGTCGTCGATGCCGGCGGCGGTGCCCGCGTCGAGCGCCATCACCACCTTTTCATGCCGCGCCTCGCCGCTGGCCAACACCATCATCTTGCTGGGTCCCGATGAATCGGCATCGGAGCCGCCCGAGCGGGCGTCCTTGAGCTTGGCCAGCAAGTCTTGCTCGCTCATGGCCTCCGAATCGTTCACCCAGATCGAGCTGTCTTTGTCGATCCGCACAATGATGTTGTCGTCGTCCTGCTCGATCTCTTCGATGGTGCGGCTTTGGGTGGCGCTGTCGGTGGGATCGGGCGTGGGAATATGAATCGACTTCTGAAGCGCGAACGCCGCCGTAACCATGAAAAAAATCAACAGCAAGAACGTGACGTCGACCATCGGCGTCATGTCCAGCCCGTCGTCTTGCGAAACTTCGCTTTTGCGACTGAGCGTGAACTCTTCTCCCTCGCCCGCCGCCGACTCGATCCGCGGTGGGTCTTCGCCGGCATGGGCCGTGGCCGTGGCCGCGTGCAACGCCTCGGGCACGATTTCGTCGGGCGGCGGCACGGTTTGCACCGCGCCGCAGCCGGTACACTGCACCTGCCGCCCCGCGTAATCGGTGGGCGCCTTAAGCCGCTTGCCGCATTGAGCACAATTGAATCGTACCGTCATGGAGATTTTCGACTTTGGGCTTTGGACTTTGGATTTTGGAGGCAGCAATCCAAAATCGAAAATTCAAAACCCAAAATCGCCTCACTTCGCTTCCAATACTGCCAAATTCAGACTCACGCCTTCGAGCGATCCGGCCGCTGCGGCCACGCGTGAGACATCGCGGTGCAAGACGCCACGCTCCGCTTTGAGAATCACGCTGGTCTTGCCGGTAGCCAACGCTTCTTCCACCGCCTGCTTGATCTGGGCGTCTTGCTCTTCGGCCGTGCCTGGCAGGGGATCGCCCACTTTGCCGTCGGCCAAATAGACCTCCGCCGGCGTGTTCTCGCCCGCATCGGCCAGCGAAATGATTAACGAATCTTGAATGCTGATGCCCACGCCATATTTGGCCGGCGCCAGATTCAGGGCGGTTTGCGCATCGGGCGTCGAAGTCACCGTGAAGAAAATCAACAGCAGAAAGGTGCAATCGATCATGGGCGTAATGTCCATTTCGGTGTCTTCCAGCGGCCGTTGTCGCCGTTTAATGGGCGGCTCGTCCGGCTCGGCGTGCGGATTGAAATGGGCATCGAACTCTTCGTGCATGATCCAGCCGCCTCCGGTTATCGTACGCCGGCGTGTTGCTCGGACTGGTCGAGGGTGGCCTTAAAGACCTCCATGAAGCGGGCCAGGCCGTCGCCGACCAGGTCTTCCATCTTGCGAGTGCGAATCTGCACGCTGGCCAGCACCAGGCTCAAGGGAATGGCGATGGTCAAGCCCACGAACGTGGTGACCAGGGCCAGCGAGATATCGCCGGCCAGGTTCGTGGCGTCGACTTTTTGCGAACCGGCCAGCTTGCCGAAGGCCGCCATCATGCCCAGCACCGTGCCCAGTAGCCCGAGCATCGGCGCGCTTTTGATCATCGTCACCACCCAGGTGATGCGGTATTCCATCTCGGCCATGATGTCGCGCTGAAAGCGGTCGGCGACAAGCTGTTTGACCTTGCCGTAGCCCAGATCTCGATTGTTGATGGCCAGCAAGGCCAACTGCGGCACCACACGCGGGTCGTCCTGACACAGCTCGGCGGCGGCGTCGAAATCGCCCACCTCGACCCGCTCGTTGAGCTGATCGAGAAACTCATTCTGCAAGTCTTCGTTCTTGAAGCGGATCTGGGCCAACCGCCGCCAGACCACAATGATGCAAAACGCCCCCCACAGCGCGTCGAATGCTTGGAAGCCGTAAATTGTGTTGCCCGCAAATTCCGTGAGGTCTGCCATATGCCTACAGATAAGTCTGTTCGATTACGTAAAACTCATAGCCTGAGCCAACTTGCCGGACGCCGAAGCGAGTCTTGCGAATGGTCGAGGCATCGCGGTCTTTGTAGATATGCTCGGCGTGCAGTAACCGTTGCTCCGTCTCGTCCGGATAAAACTGCAAAATCAGCCGGCCGTTGGTGGGCAGGCCCGCTTTGGCCGCCAGGTCGCGGTCGGCTTCCTTCAGTCTGCCGCGTTTCCAGTTCATCCACAACCGCTTCTCTTCTTTGCTGGCTTTGGTGTACACCTCGGGCCGCGGGCGCGAGAGGTTTTTAGCATACGTCGTCTGGCCGATGCCGATCACGCCCAGCTCGATCTGAAAAAAATCGAGCTGCCGGGCATAGGTCTCCAGCGTGTTGCCGTCGCCAAAGTTGATCTCCCACCGCATGTGCGGCGGAATGCCAGGCCGCCCCTCGCCGCCCAGACCATAGCCGGGCACTTTGCCGTCGCCGGTCTGCCGCGTGCCGCCGCTCTTGTCGTTGTCTTGTTCGGTCAGGCTCGGATCGTCCAAGTCGATCTGCTGGATCGCCACCGCTTCGAGCACGCTGGTCAGCGTCTCTTGCAACTCCGGCTCGTCCAGGTCGCTCTCTTTGGCAATGTCTTGCGGATTGGGTGAATCGAGCTGCATGCTCTCGCCCACCACTCCGTCGGGCACGCCGCCCCCCACCTGCTCGTAGTGTATTGGCACCGGCGTCATTGGCGGAAAGAACACGTGCGTGCCCAGCCACGCCATGAACAGGCAAAACACCACCACGCCGATCAAAATCAGCAGCGACAGCATCATGCTGGCCACGCGCTCGTAGGCAGACACCTGCAAGGTGGGCAAGGTCTGCGGCGCGCGTGCCCCAGCTCTAGTGGGTCGGGCTACCGAACTCACGGGCGGTTCCGTAAGAGCAAGTCGATGGGATGGCCAAATCTCAGCGCAGCCCGCTTGCCGTTCGCTTTTGGCCTACCAGCGATTCCGACCTGAACGTTCGTCAGGGGGAAACGACTGACCTGCGACGAGCGAACCTCAATCGGCGGGCGACACTGCATCCTAAACCCGTCAAAAATGAGTGTCAAGCAGCGTGCCCTTGCCAATGGCGCCAGGGGCATGCATACTCCAGCTTGCCAGGCCACCGCAAATTCACGACCTCAGAAGACACCCATGACACGCGCCTCCGACCGCCGCCAGTTTTTGAAAACCTCCGCCCAACTGACCGCCGGCCTCGCCGCGGGCGGACTGTTGACCCGCGCCGCTCACGCCGCCGACACCGCTGACAAAAAGCCGCTCTTCAAAATCTCGGTCGCCGAATGGTCGCTGCACCGTGAGCTGTTCGGCAAAAAGCTCGACCACCTCGATTTCATCAAAGTGGCCAAGCAAGACTACGGCATCGACGCGGTCGAATACGTCAATCAGTTCTTCGCCGACAAGGCCAATGACAAAAACTACCTGACGGAAATGAAAAACCGCGCCCACGACCTGGGCGTGACCAGCGTGCTGATCATGATTGACAACGAAGGCCACCTGGGCGACGCCGACGAAGCCAAGCGGCGGAAGGCGGTTGAGAATCATTACAAATGGGTCGAGGCGGCCAAGTTTTTGGGTTGCCACTCGATTCGCGTCAACGCCCGCAGCACGGGCAGCTACGAAGAGCAGCTCGACCGGGCGGCCGACGGCTTGCGGCAGTTGAGCGAGTTTGGCGAGAAGCACGAGATCGGCGTGATTGTCGAGAACCACGGCGGGTTGTCGAGCAACGGCAAATGGTTGACGGCGGTCATCAAGAAGGCGGACAACAAGTGGTGCGGCACCTTGCCCGACTTTGGCAATTTTCAGGACTACGATCGCTATTTGGGCGTCAAAGAAATGATGCCCTACGCCAAGGCGGTCAGCGCCAAATCGCACGATTTCGACGCCCAGGGCAACGAGACGCACACCGACTATCGCAAGATGATGCAGATTGTGCTCGACGCCGGCTATCACGGCTACGTGGGCATCGAATACGAAGGCGGCAAGTTGAGCGAGCCGGAAGGCATTCGCGCCACCAAGAAGCTCTTGGAGCGGGTGCGCGAGGAGCTGTAGATCTTTCGGGGCGCGAATGGTAGGGTGGGCCGAGTAACGGAATGAATTCCGCTGGACAACTCATCCTGGCCAGCGGCTCACCACGGCGGCGCGACCTGCTGGCCGAGGCGGGCTACGATTTTCGCGTCGTGCCGCCCAGCGACGCCGCTGAGGACGCTGTCAGGGCGGGCGAGACCGCCGCCGAACTGGTCGCGCGACTCGCCCGGCAAAAGGCCGCCGATGTCGCCCAGCGACTGACCTCCGGCCTGGTGCTTGGCTGCGATACCGTGGTGGAGTGCACCGGGCAGATTCTTGGCAAACCACGCGATGCAGCCCAGGCAAGCGACATGCTCTCGCTGCTGAGCGGTCAGGAACAATACGTTTACAGTGGGTTGTGCCTGTGGCCGCTGCCCGAAGGGCTGCCGCGCGTAGAGGTCGAGCGAACGACGCTTCGTATGCGCCGGCTATCCGCGGCTGAAATCGGCGATTACCTGGCCAGCGGCCGGTGGCTGGGCAAGGCCGGCGGCTTTGGCTATCAAGATCGGCTCGGCTGGCTGGAGATTGTCGAGGGAAGCGAGTCGAACATCGTCGGCTTGCCGCTGGAGAGGCTGGCCGCGATGTTGCGCGACCGATAAAATACCGCGACAGGAACGAGGTGACCGGTATGGAGCAAACTAAGGACCCCAAACCCCGGCCGAACCATCGCCGATATCTGGAAGTGCTGCGCGCGATGACGCCGCAGCAGCGATTGGCAAAGGCATTTGAGCTTTCGGAGCTGTCTAAGCGGCTATTTCGCCAGGGATTGCGCGAAAAATTTCCAGATCTGAATGAGGCCGATTTTCAGCGACTCTACCTCAAGCGGCTGGCCAAGTGTCACAATCAGAATTACTGAAAACGGTAGTTCGCGTATTGGATGAACATGGCATCCCATACATGGTGACCGGCTCGATCGCTTCAAGTTTGCTGGGCGAGCCGCGTTCAACGCATGACGTTGATCTTGTCGTCGCATTGCAGCAGGCTAACGTACCCGCGTTACTGCAGGCGTTTACGGCCCCGGACTTCTATCTTTCGCCCGAGAGCATCCACGAGGCATTGGATCACCAGAGCATGTTCAATCTGCTCGACGTGGTGCATGGCGACAAAGTCGACTTCTGGATCCTCACGCCGGAACCGTTCGATCTGGCCAGATTTCAGCGGAGACAGCGGCGGAGCTTCGAAGACCTCGAAATCAACCTCTCGAGCGCTGAAGACACGATCCTGGCCAAGCTGCGCTGGTGTCGGCTGTCGGGTGGCAGCGAGAAGCAATTCCGCGATGCGCTGCGCGTGTATGAGGTGCAGTACGGCGCGCTGGATCTGCACTACCTTCAGGATTGGGTGAGGCGGCTGCAGGTCGAACCGCTTTGGCAGCGGATACAGACCGAGGCAGAAATAGCCTAGTCAGCGCTCCCGCCGAAGCCCCGATGTCCTGCCAGGGGCGTACCCGTGCCTTTAACTAAGCTTACCGTTCTTTCCGCTTGAGCTTGGCGTCGTTGTCCTTCAAAAACTGCCGAACTTCGTCGCCAAAGTCGAGCAGCCGCTCCCATTGCTCGACATACAGCGTGACCGGCATCCGCTGCAAGCCGTAGACGCTCACAGCGCCCTTTTCGCTGACTTTGCAATAAAGCTGGCCGCGCTTGGGCGCCTCGGCATCGGCCAGCAGCTTCGAGGCTTCGTCGATCTTCAATTCGCCCGAGGCGACTTTCGCGAGTATTTCGTCCTTGTTCATAGCCAGACAAGGTAGCATGAGCCGAAAGAAGATGCAATTGGCGACCGGGCGCGATAAGATAGTGGAGCCGATTTTGGATTTTCGATGTTGGATTTTGGATTGTGCCGCGGCGCCGATGCCAAATCGAAAATCCAAGACCCAAGCCTCAACATCGACTCATGGATCTCTTGGTGGTCGAAGACGATCGCGTAATCGGCAATGCCTTGCGGCAAGGGTTCAGCGAAGCCGGCCACGGCTGCGTCTGGGCCAAGCAGGGCGATCGCGGCCTCACCCTGGCCACCAGCCAGCAGTTCGACGCCATCGTGCTGGACATCATGCTGCCGGGCATGTCGGGCCTCGATGTTTTGCGCAACCTGCGTAGTCAAGGCATTCGCTGCCCGGTGATTCTGCTCACGGCGCTCGGCTCGGTCGAAGAGCGCGTGGAAGGACTGAACGCCGGGGCCGACGATTACATGGTAAAGCCTTTCGCCCTGGCCGAATTGATGGCCCGCATCGAAGCCGTCTGCCGGCGCAGCGTCACCCGGCCGGCGGCCACGCTGCGCCTCGGCGAGCTCTCGCTCGATCTGGCCACGCGCCGCGTGCGACGGGGCGGCGAAGAAGTTGAGCTCACGCCCACCGAGTTCAGTTTGCTCGAACTGCTGATGCGGCACGCCGGGCAAGTCGTCACCCGTAAAATGCTCTGCGAGCACCTCTGGAACTCCGATTGGGAAGGCACCACCAACGTCATCGAGGTCCATGTCAATCGGCTGCGCGGCAAGATCGACCGGAATCAGGACGAGTCGTTGATTGAGACCGTGCGAGGAAGAGGATACATGGTGCGGGACCGGCGCGATTCTGGATTTTGATTTTAGACTTTCGATTTGGACCGGTTCGGGCCATCGAAAATCCAGAATCCAAAATCGAAAATCCAAAATCATCATCCCTCATGTTTCGCTCTCTCCGCTTCCGCCTGACCGCCTGGAACACCGCCGTGGTGCTGCTCACCGTCGTCGGCGCGCTGGTGGGCGTGCGCGAGGGCCTCCGGCATACCTTGCTGCGCGAAACCGACGAGCAGTTGCGCGAGGATGCCGAAGAAATCGCCGACGCCGTGCGCGAGTCGTATCCTGACTTGCAACCGGTGTTTAATGAGATCGACCGCAAAGCCGCCGCTCACCGCCATCAAGACCTGTTTGTCGAGCTGCTCGATCCGCAGGGCGGCGTTGTACGGGCGACCCGCAACGTGCCCGAGCCGGTGCTGGTCGAAGGCGAGCCGCGGCCTGCCGGTTTGTCGACGACGGCGAGTTACCGGGTTGCTCAGCATGTGATGTCGGTTTCCGGCGTGCCAGCCTACCAGGTGCGAGTCGGCGCCTCGCTGGCCAACATCGAAGAAGACGTGGCGGTGCTGACGCGGCTGATGTCCATTGCGGGGGCGGCGGTGCTCTTGTTGGCGCCGTTGGGCGGGTTTTGGCTGGCCGGGCGGGCCACGCGCCCGCTGGTCCGCATCATCAATACCGCCGCCCGGTTGAGGCCCCGGCGGATGGAAGAACGGCTGCCGATTCGCGGCACGGGCGATCAGCTCGACCAGCTCTCGATTACGATCAACCGCTTTTTGGACTTGATTGCCGACTATTTGAAGCGGAATCGCGAGTTTGTGGCCAACGCCGCCCATGAACTGCGCTCGCCGCTGGCCGCCATTCAAAGTTCGGTCGATGTGGCCCTGAACGTCGATCGCACGCCTCAAGCCTATCAAGATCTGCTCTATGAAATCGTCGATGAATGCCGCCGGTTGGGCGTGCTGGTCAACCAATTACTGCTGCTGGCCGAAGGCGATGGTGGCGAGTTATTGGCCCTGCGCGAGCTGGCTCGGCTCGATGAGCTGGTGGCCGCCTCGGTCGACATGTTTCGCGGCGCCGCCGAAGAACGGGGAATCTTGCTGGCCGCGGCCACCAACGGTCCGGTCGAAGTGACCGGCGATGGCGGGCGGCTGCGGCAAGTGATCAACAATCTGATCGACAACAGCCTGAAGTTCACTCCGCCTGGCGGACGCATCGACGTGGGGCTGCGCCGCGATCCCGCCGACGGCCAGGTCGTGTTACGGGTGAGCGACACGGGTTCCGGCATCTCGCCCGTCGATTTGCCGCACGTGTTCGAGCGGTTTTATCGGGGCGACAAAGCGCGCCAGCGAGACGGCCGCGACAGCGGCAACGGGCTGGGCCTGAGCATTTGCCGCTCGATTGTCGCGGCCCACGGCGGCACGATCGAGGCCCGCAGCACCGAAGGTCAGGGAGCGACGTTCGAGGTGCGCCTGCCGGGGCAACTATCGGTGAGCGAGCTGGTCGCCTAGCGCGGAATCATTCAATAGCATTTCCATGCGCACGGGGTCATGGTAGGCCGACGCGTAAGCGAGGGAAAGCCGGTCCACGATCCTCGCTTACGCGTCGGGCTTCCGCGGGCTCATTGGATAATCGGGGCCGACGTCGCTGATTAAAGGTGTTGCTCCAGGTGGGTCTCGAGGAGTTGAAACGCGCGCTGCTCCGCCCCTCCGCCTGTTTTTTCGACCAGAATTTTGAGTCGCTGGAACTCGTTGCGAATTTCCGCCGCGGGCAACAGACCGATGCGGGTAGCCAGAATCGCCGCCTCGACCACGGCATGCTTGGCTCGGTTGAAGCCAAAGAAGTCACGCACGCGTCCCTCGGCCACTACTTCGGCGGTAATGGTCGTGCGGGGCTGGCTGTCGTCAAGTGTGCGGACACGAAACGAATACCAACGGCAACAATCTGCCAGGCGGAAGCCTTCGACGCCGTCGGCCGGCGCGAATTCCGGCGGAGACGCCAGACCGCCGATGGCCGCGCGCGCCAGCAATTCGACATCGTCGGTCACGTGCAGCACGCCTTGGCCCGTACGCTTCAGATTCTGATAGGTCGTCGAGGTTTGGTAGGGCCGCAGCACGAACGAACGCATGCCGGCATCGACCTGCGGTCCCATCGGCGCGACGTTCACGCTGCCGTCATCGTTCAGCGTGGTGACCATGCCTTCGAGAATCATGGGGGCGCACCGTGGTCTGTTTTCGGCGCCCCGTGCCTCGCGGCGCCATAAAACCATCGCCCCACGAATCCGCCGAGCAACGCGAACAGCAGTGCCGCCAACGAGTGTACGATTGCCGCGAGCGTTTCGGAATCAGGCACCGCCGGCCCATTCATATAGTACACGGTGCCATTAGCAAGGGTGACTCGCCACCCGCCTCCGCCGACGGACACCGCGCCGTCAATCGGAGGCTGCACCAACGCTTTGAGGTAATCGAGCCAGCACTCCGCCATTCGGCTCGTCAGCAATTGCGGCGAGACATGGGTATCAAACCACGGGCCATAGGCACAGACGAAATACGCACATCCTAGCCATGTTGCTCCAAACATTCCGGCGCGCATTGATCCGCGCGACAGCATAGCGGCGACCGCTGCCACCGCCAGCACCAGCAGCATCACGGAGAACAAACCCGACGCCCACCAATCTGATGGATACGCCACCGCCGCGGAGCCGACGGCGACAAATGCGACAGCCGCAAATAGGCCACGAAGCGAAAAGCTGGGGCGCATTTCGATGATTCCCATGTTCAATACGCCAATGCGGTCAATTCCGCCGAAGAATAGCTCCCGCACGTGCCCGCGGCAAGTGTCAGTGCCGTGCTTGAGCCGCGCACGTGCAAGAGTTAGGATTTGCTGTAAAGCGGTTAGTGGTTCTGTTCCCTGTTCCCTGTCCCCCATTCCCCACCCCCAATGCACCCCGCGCCCATCGAACGCTTGGTCGATCTGAGCGACCCCGCGGCCAATCTGATCTTGAACATGTCGCTGGAAGAAGCGATCGAGCGGGTTGGCTCGGGAGATCCCGAGCAGGTGCGAGGCATCGATGGTCAGTTTGCCCTGGTGCACCGCCGCGGGCAGATCGTGCGCATGGCCCGTTCGATTGGCCGCCCGCTGCGCTATTTCATCGCCAAGCGGGCCGAAGGGCCTTGCCTGGTCGTCGCCGACCGCATCGAGACGATCCGCGATTTTCTGCGCGACGAAGGACTTCTCGGGCAGTTTCATCCTTCCTATACACGGATGGCGCCGGCCCACCACCTGGTCGAGATTGCCTTGGTGGGTTGCCCCGATCCAAACCCGACTTACCGGCGATTCCTTACCCCGCAGCGCAACCGGCTGCCCGCCGATCTCGATGCGATTGGGCGGGCTTACATCGGGGCGCTGGCCGACGAGTGCCGGAAATGGCTCGAACAGATCGACCCGCGCGCCGCCCTGGGCGTGCTGTTTTCCGGGGGCATCGATTCGGGCTCGGTGTTTTTGGTGCTTTATCATTTGCTTTTGGCAAGCGGTCAATCTCCGGCCCGGTTGAAGGCGTTTACGCTATCGATCGACGGCCAGGGCGACGACGCGCGGCAGGCCGCCGAGTTTCTCGACTCGCTCGATCTGGGGATGTTTTTAGAAACGATCGACGTGCCCGCCGAAGCCATCGACCGCCTGGACGCGGTGCGCGTCATTGAAGATTACAAACTGCTCGACGTGCAGTCGGCCGCGGTCTCGCTGGCTCTTTGCCGCGGCATTCGCCAGCGCTATCCCGATTGGAAATATCTGGTCGATGGAGATGGCGGCGACGAAAATCTCAAAGATTATCCGATCGAAGAGAATCCAGAACTGACCATTCGCAGCGTGCTCAACAACCTGATGCTCTACCAGGAGGGTTGGGGCGTCGATGCCATCAAGCACTCGCTGACGTATTCGGGCGGTCAGAGCCGCGGTCATGTGCGGTCGTACGCACCGGCGCGGACGCTCGGCTTTTGCGGTTTTAGCCCCTATGCCCTGCCCAACGTGATCGAAGTGGCCGAGGGCATTCCCTTTATCGAATTGACGGATTGGCGGCACGACAAGCTGTACGCTCTGAAGGGCGAGGTGGTGCGGCGCGGCGTCGAGGCCGTGACGGGCATCACCATGCCGGTGTTCGAAAAACGCCGCTTTCAGCACGGCGCCGGCCGCCGCGAGTTGCTCAGTGCTCGGCTGCCCAACGACCCGGCCGTCTATCGCCGGGCCTTCGCCGAAATCTTCGGGTAACGGAATGAATTCCGTGAGACCATCGATCGTGGGGCTGAGGCCGGCGAAGAACCCCGTCGATCCACGGCGGCCTTACGCCTTTCACGTCGAACGCGAACGAGCCGCTTGTGGAGCCGTCGTCGATGTGGCGACGATCTTCTTGACCAATCGCGAGTGTCCTTGGCGATGCTTGATGTGCGATCTGTGGAAGAACACCACAGATCAATCCGTTCCCGTCGGCGCCCTGCCCGAGCAAATTGACTTTGCCCTCAGCCGGCTGCCCGCCGCTCGGCACGTCAAGCTCTACAACAGCGGCAACTTTTTCGATGCCGCGGCGGTGCCGCCTGCTGACCATCCGGCCATCGCCGACCGCGTGCGGCAATTTGAGCGCGTCGTCGTGGAGAATCATCCCAAGCTTTGCGGTGAGGCGTGCGTGCGTTTTCGCGACTTGCTCGGCAAACCGCTGGAAGTGGCGATGGGCCTGGAAACGATTCACCCCGAGGTGCTGCCGCGCTTAAACAAACAAATGACGCTCGACGATTTTGCGCGGGCCGCCGACTTCTTGCGAAATCACGAGATCAACATTCGAGCGTTCATTTTGCTCCGGCCGCCGTTTCTTGACGAACGATCGGGCCTGGAATGGGCGGTTCGCTCGGTCGGCTGGGCGTTTCAGCGGGGCGTGGAGTGCTGCGCGATCATCCCCACGCGAGGTGGCAACGGGATCATGGACCAGTTACACGCCGCGGGAGAATTCGCTCCGCCCGCCTTGCCCTCGCTCGAGCGATCGCTCTCCGAGGGCCTGGCGTTGAACCAGGGGCGGGTATTGGTCGATTTATGGGATATTGAACGTCTTTTCGATTGCCCCACATGTTCCCGCGCCCGCGCCGATCGATTGGCGCGTATGAACTTATCGCAGACGATCGAGCCCCCCGTAACCTGCGAGCGCTGCGATGGTTGAATCAGAACGCAAAATCGGCGCCCGCGGCCTTTCCATTCGGACGCCATTTCGTCCGAATCGCGTGAGGCACGGGTATGTGGATTGCGTGATGGTCGTTGCCTTGCCTGAAAAGGAGAACCGCCATGCAAGAACAAGTTCCTGTCTCGTCGGCCGCGCTTGCCGATCTGGAATCCGAAGGCGCTTTGCACGAAATTGCCGACGACCTGGCCTACCAGCGGCTGGCCATCGTCAACGCGGTGTATTGGGGGCGGCCAGACGCCGGCCAGGGCGAATGGACCCTGATCGATGCCGGCGTCATGGGTTCGACGGCGTTTATCTTGGATGCGGTCGAGCGCCGCTTCGGTCCCGCGGCGCGACCGGCGGCGATGATCTTAACGCACGGGCATTTCGATCACGTCGGCGCGCTCGAGGAGTTGGCACATCGCTGGGATGTGCCCATCTTTGCCCACCCCGAGGAGTCGCCTTTTTTGAACGGCAGTCAACCTTATCCGCCGCCCGATCCTTCGGTGGGGGGCGGCCTGATGTCGGTCCTTTCGCGGTTTTATCCACGAGGGCCCATCGACGTCAGTCGCTGGCTACGGCCGCTGCCGCCTGATGGCAGTGTTCCGGCCATGCCGGGCTGGCGATGGATTCATACACCGGGTCACACGCGCGGGCACATCTCCTTGTTCCGCGATCTCGACCGCACCCTGATTGCGGGCGACGCCTTCATCACCACCAACCAAGAATCGGCGTACGCCGTCGCCATCCAGCGTACCGAGATTCACGGCCCGCCTAAGTACTACACCACCGATTGGCAGGCGGCGCACGAGTCGGTCGAACGGCTGGCGGCACTCGATCCGGATCTCGCGGTCACGGGACATGGCCGCGCGTTGCTCGGCCCCGAAATGCGGTTGGCACTGCACACCTTGGCCCGCGACTTCGACAATCTTGCCGTGCCCGAGCAAGGCCGATATGTGGGCACGGCAGCACATTAGCGAACGATTCCTAAGCGCGGAACAGCCAGTGGCTGCCCGTTGCCCGTCGGGCTCAGGTGGGCCGCGTTCGCAGCGCCTCGCGGATGATCGCCATGACGCGCTCTCGCTCTTCGCCCGTCAGCGGCAAACGCGGCGGGCGCACTCTCTCGCTGCCATAACCACACTCGGCCGCGGCCAGCTTAATGTACTGCACCAGTTTGGGATGCGTGTCGAGGTGCAACAGCGGCGTATACCAGCGATAGAGCCGGCGGGCCTCGTCGAGTTTGCCGGCGGCAAGCAGGTCCCACAGCCGCCGGTTCTCGCGGGGAAACGCATTCACCAAGCCCGACACCCAGCCCTGCGCGCCCAACAGTACGCTCTCGAATACCAGATCGTCGACACCGCAGAATAGCAGATAGCGATCGCCGCAAAGATTGATCAGGTCGGTGATCCGCCGCGGGTTTTCAGACGACTCTTTGATGGCCACCAGCCGTGGCTCGTCGGCCAGCTCGCGAAACATGTCGGGCGTGAGATCGACGCCGTAGCTGACCGGGTTGTTGTAACACATGATGGGCAACTCGCTCGCTCGCGCGACGGAGCGAAAGTGGGCCAGCGTCTCGCGACGGTCGCCCTTATAGACCATGGCCGGCAAGACCATCAGGCCGCCGGCGCCGGCACGTTGGGCGTCGGCGGCGAATCGACTCGCCAACGCCGTGGTGTACTCGGCCACGCCGCTGAGCACCGGAATGCGGCCCGCCACATGGTCGACCGTCGCCCGCAGCAGCTCGATTTTCTCGCCGTATTCCAGCGAGCAATTCTCGCCCACCGTGCCGAGCATGATCACGCCGTGAATGCCGGCTTCGATCATTGCCTCGACGTGCTTGAGCGTGGAAGGAATATCCAGCGCGCCGTCTGTTTTGAATTGCGTTGTCGCGGCCGGAAAGACGCCTTGCCAGTCGATGTTCATGCCGTTGCCTCCACGCCTGCTAAGTCCGCCGAGTGTACTTCGCACATTTTAGACGGCGGCCGCGGCCTGCGATAGGCTGGAGATCAATTCACCGCAAAAGGCCTGTAGGATGGGCCGAGCGCAGCGAGTCCCACCAACCCAATCCCCAGCCTCCAGTCCCCAACTCCTCACTACCCCGCCTGCCGCTGATACAATGCCACGGGCGTACTGCGAATGTGCAAATCGAGCTGCGGGAATGCGATGTCGATGTTCTCTTCGCGGAACCGGTCGTGAATCTTCGAGTGCAATTCGTGAATGACCGATGAGCGGTTGTCGAGGTTCGGCAGGTAGCAACGCAAGACGAAGCTGAGAGTGCTATCGCCAAATCCCTCGAAGGTGGCCATTGGCGCGGGGTCTTTTAGCACATACGTGTTGTCATTCGCCATTTGCAGCAGTAGCTCGCGCACCCGCTCGATGTCCGATCCATAGGCCACGCCCACGTTCACCACCACGCGGTTCATCTGGTCGCTGAGCGTCCAATTCAACACTCGGCCGGTGATGAATTCCTTGTTGGGCACAATCAGCTCCTTGCGGTCGAAATCGGTGATCATCGTGGCGCGAATGCGAATTCGAGAGACAATGCCCGAGATGTCATCCACCGTTACAATATCGCCCACGCGTATCGGTCGCTCGAAAAGGATGATCAAGCCCGACACAAAATTGGCGAAAATCTCCTGCAAGCCAAAGCCCAAGCCAACGCTGATCGCCGCCAGCAGCCAGTGCACCTTCGACCAGGTGATGCCCAGCATCAGGCAAGCACAGATCATACCGGCCACCGCAATCACATAGCGCGACAGCGTGGTGACGGCGTAGCGGGTGGCCGGCTCGAGCGGCAATCGCTGCAAGAGCACGATCTCGAGCAAGCCGGGAATGTTGCGGGTGGCGACCACCGTCAGCGCCACCAACAGCAGCGCCAGCAGCAGATGCGAAACGTTGATCGACGTGATCCGCGACGTGGTGATCCACTGCGTCGTGCCGTCGTTGCCGGGCGCCTTTTCGACGACATCCATAGTCGTCTGCCAAAGCGGCTTGTTGAGAAACGACAGCGCCGGCAGCACGTCGGCCCAGATGAGCCACAGCCCCAGCACGAAGCCGACCACCAGGGCCGTTTGCACAAACCGCCGCGTTTGCTGGTTGATGGTGGTGAGATCGAGTTCTCCTTCGCCGGTTTGCGAGACGGCGGGTAGCTCGCCGCCTTCGGGACTGCGGATATCGGCCTGGGCCGCCGCCCGGCGAAGCCGCGCTTGCCGCATCGCCAACCGCCGCCGCAGAATCAGCAACCAGCGCAGAATCAACGCGCCCGTGATCATAAAGGCCACCAGCAGCCAGGCGGTGGCCTGCAGGCGGCCGGCCAATTGCCGCGCGGTGTAGTAATATCCCCAGCCCGCCAGCGACGCCAACGCCAGCGGCGCGCAAACCGTCACGGGAAACGCCACATAATTCAGCCGATCGAGCCAGCCGCCGCGGCGATACGCCAAGAACTCGTGAAGCACGCCGCCGACCGGCCGCAGCACGCGATGCAAGAAAATCGAAAGCAGCGCCATGGCCGCCATGAACAGCAGCCGTTCGAGCCCATGCCAGCGGTCGTTTTCCAAGGCGTGCGTGGTGGCGGCGGCCAAGGCCAGCGGCAAGGCCAGCGGCATGAACCAGCGCAGATGTTTCCGCACCAGCCGCATGCTTTGCTCGGGCCAGGCGAAGTGGGCCGCACCCAGTCCGCGGCTGCGGCACACGTGCCGCAGAAACTCCAGCGACGCCAGCAACACCGCCGTGAAGCCCAATCCGTGGGCGAGCGCTTTCGCCAGCTCGGAGCGCCCCGCCGCGCCGTCGAGCGTCCAACCGAGATAGCCCACCAAAACCGGCCAGGGAGCGGCCATCAGCAGCGTCAGGCAAAGCGCCCGCAACGTCAAGCTGATGTCGTCGGCGGTGCCGCGCGCCGCCTGGTCACCGAGACGTTTGATCTGTGCTCGCATCCGCCGCTGGCCAACCAACAGGCCGACCAAAAGCAGCAGGGCGGCCATCGTGGCCAGCGGATTGGCGAACATGCCGGCCGTCAGCCGGCGGCCGACTGTCAGCCAACGATCGGGCTGCGCATACCAGCGCAGCGCGTCGCTGGCCAGGGCCAGATCGGCGCGGCCCAGACGGCTGGTGCTGCGCACCCAGAGAATGTTTTCATCGATATACTCACTCTGCCGGTTGATCTCGTCGAAAAGCTGTTTGTCTGCCGCCAGCAGCGAGGCCAATTCGCGGATATATCGCTCGTACGCCGTGGTGAGCGAATCAAGCAAATCGCGGCGGTTCTGCAATAGCTCGCGGACCTTCTTGGCCAGCTTGGGCCGCGGAGCACGGCTCGCCGACGCATCGAGCGAGTGCATCACTTCCTCGGCTTGCGCATCGATGTCGCTGAGCTTGCGGCGCTGATCGGTGAGGCTCATCAGCTCCATGCGAGCGTCGTCAATGGTGTCCGGCGAAGGTCGCTCGGCTTCGATCTTTTGGCGGCGGCGAGCCAAATCGACGCGGAACTGCAACAAATACGGCCCAAGCTGAGGCGCCAGCCCGAGCGTCTCGACCTTGTCGGTGACGCCTTTGAAATCGCGGCCCAGTTCGGCGAGCATATTGGTGAATTCGACCGCCCGCTTGGATACGGTGCCGATCTCATCGCCGATTTTTGCCGCGCGTTTGGCCAGCTCTTCGTTTTCCGAGGCAATGCCGCGCAGCTCGGGCCAGGTGTGTTGCTTCTCTTGCTTGGCCTCGTTGAGCTTGATTTCGGCTTCCTGCTGCCGGCGTTTGTGGATCAACTTCTGCCAGGCCTCGACCAGTTGCTTTTTCAACGTCACCTGGCGCAAAGCCAGATCGCGCCGCTTGGGCAGCAGCACGTCTTCGGCGTTGTAGCTTTCCAGTTCGCTGGTGCAACTGGCGATTTCTTGCGTGAGCGCCTGCTGCCGCGCCCGCAGGAAAACTTGCCGGGCGGCGGTCAGGACCTTCGGCTCGTCGGCCGGAGGCGCCGCCCCCAGTTGCTTTTTGACGTCTTCCAGCTTGTTGCCGGCCTCGTCAATCTGGGCCGGAATTTTCAGGCGGCGATCGGCACGGCGGGTCGGTTCGGCTTCAAGCCGGGTCAGATCTTCCTGCGCCTGGTTCAACTCGGTTTGTGCCTGAGCCAGGCCGGTTTCGAATTCCGCCAGTGAGGTGTCGGCATCGACTTCCGGCGGCGCTGAATCTGCCGGCGCATCGAGTGCTCGACGCACCACCCGCAACTCCGAGGGCGCTTGCTCAGCGGCGGTTTTGAATGCAGCCGCTTGCGTGGCCTGTGCGGCTGCGCGATCCAACTCTGCCAGCGCCTTCTGATAGAAATCGATCGCCGAGGCTTTGGCCGTGGCGTCCAAATCGGTGGCCGCATTGACCTGGGCGAGCTGCTTTTGAACGGCGTCGGGCGTGAGCTCTGGAGCAGGCGGGGTGACCGCCGCGGGCGCCTCGGCCGTCACGGGCTGCGCATGGCTGGTTCTAGCCACGCCCGCCAGGGGCAATGCCACGATGACTGCGCTCCAAGCGTATCGGCGCAAATTGTGCATGAACGCGAGTCCCTCCTTGTCCTTGTGTCCAGCGACCTTCAACTTCGCACGTTTCGGCCGCCGGGACAAGAGCGATTCGCGCGCCCAGACGGCCCCGACGATCGGAAATTGTGGCCTGAACGCCAAGCCATGTCAGCCGGCTTCATGAGGCGTTCGGTCCTCCGCCGGTTTTGATGAACTGGGTGATCTCGTGGAGATCTCGCTTGGGGACCATTGATCGCGAAAGCGCTGGCGAGCGGGGGCGGGAAAGTCGCGGCTTGCCGTCCAGCCGTGCAGCCCTCCGGGCAGTCGACGCAGCCAGCGCGGTTCATCGCCGCCCGATGACCGAAGGAGTAACCGGCCCAACCGCGTGGCCAGCCAGGTAGCTCCGCGATAGAGACTCGGATGCCGCATCACCACCGACCACAGCCGATAGGCCAGCGACTCGGCGAAGCCGAGCTTGCCCGGCTCGTGGTGCAGTTGCTCGCGTAGCTGAATAAGCATCTCCGGGATGGCGATTTTCACGGGACAGGCGGCTTGGCAGGCTCCGCACAGGCTCGAGGCGTGCGGCAGATGCTCATTGGCCGCCAGGCCGTCATACAGCGGCGTCAGCACCGCGCCGATCGGCCCGGCATAGACGCCGCCATAGGCATGCCCGCCCACGTTGCGAAAAATCGGACAGGCATTCAGACACGCTCCGCAACGAATGCAGAACAGGCTTTCGCGCAGCGGGCCGGCCAAGATGCGCGAGCGGCCATTGTCGAGTAGCACCAGGTGAAATTCTTCGGGGCCATCGAGCTCGCCCGGCCGGCGTGGCCCGGTAACCAACGAGGTGTAAATCGACAGCTTTTGACCGGTGGCGGCCCGAGCCAGCACTTTCAGGAACACCGGCACGTCGGCCAAGCGCGGAATCACTTTCTCGATGCCGGCGATCGCAATATGGATGCGCGGCAACGACGTGGTCAGGCGGATGTTGCCTTCGTTGGAGACCAGCACCAGGGTGCCCGTCTCGGCCACCAGAAAGTTGGCCCCGGTAATCCCGGCGTCGGCCCGGGCGAATTCGGCGCGGAGCCGGCGTCGGGCGTAAGCCGCCAATTCTTCGGCGTCGGCCGGCAGCGACTTGCCCGCGTCGCGGCTGAGCAGTTCGGCCACCTGCGGCGTGCGTAAATGAATGGCCGGCGCGACGAGGTGCGAGGGACGCTCGCCGGCCACTTGAATGATGTATTCGCCAAAGTCGGTCTCGACGGCTTCAATCTGTTCGGCGGCCAAGGCGGCGTTGAGGTGAATTTCTTCGCTGGTCATCGACTTCGATTTGACCACCCGCTGGGCGCCGCGCATGCGCAGAATGTCGAGCACAATCTGCCGTGCGTCGGCCGCGTCGCCGGCATAGTAGACGTGGCCCCCCTGACGCTCCACACTCGAGTGAAGGGTCTCCAGATGCTCGTCGAGGTTGGCCAGCGCGGCATCTTTGATGGCCCGCGCTCGCTGGCGCAAAGCGTCGGCGTCGGGCAGCGCCGCGAACGCCTCGCGATTTCGTTGCCCCAACGTATCGCCGAGCTGCACCAAGGCCAATTGCAGGCTGGCGTCGGCCAGGGCCTCGGCGCTGGCTGCCAGAAACTCGTGGTGTTCATGCCGGGCGTAGCGGGTGCTCATGGCCGCAGAATCTCAAGAACGACCAGGGCCACCGGCGCCAGACCAACCACCACCGCCAACACGGTAATTCCCTGCGGCGGCGGCACCCGCCGGCCGCGCAGCACCACCGGCGTCACCAGCAACGCCAGCACCCCAATCACCAATGCGGCAAACAGGAACAGGTTCGAGAGAACCATCAAGGGCGAATCGAGAGGCGGATTGCTCAGCCGGACGCCCGCGAAGCTCAATTCGCACACCAGCGTGGTGACCACCATCAGCATCCAGCCGATGGTGAGCGCCTCGATGCTGCGCGGGTCGCCCGCGGCCGGTGCTCGCTTTCGCTTTTTGGCGCGTTTCGACATTCCCACGTCCGCTCGGGTTACAGCACGGGCAACTCATGGACCGCCCGTCGCGGCGTTTCCGGAGCATCGACCCCGCCGGCGCCAACCGGCGCGGCGGCGGCGAGCTGCGCTTCGCTGACGCGCCGCGGTCCCAGAGTGGTCAGCCGGGCGGTTTTGAAAAAGCCCCGCAGCGACCCAAAAGTTTCGCGCACCGCCGTCGGTTCATAGCCGCAATGCACCATGCAGTCGCGGCATTTGGGGTTGCCGCTGCGGCGGCCATAGGCCGCCCAATCGGTGGTGTCTAAAAGCTCTTGGAACGTCGCCGCGTAGCCCTCGCCCAACAAATAGCATGGCTTCTGCCAACCAAACAAGTTGTACGTCGGATTGCCCCAGGGCGTGCATTCCAAATCGAACTGCCCTTTCAGGAATTCCAGAAACAACGGCGACTGATTGAACCGCCATCGCCGCTTGGGATTCGACAACAGACGGAAAAACAGTCGCCGCGTCTGCTCAGTTTTCAAGAAATGCTGCTGATCGGGGGCTTTTTCATAGCTGTAACCCGGCGAAATCATCATGCCTTCGACGCCCAGGTCCATCAGCGTGTCGAAAAACTCGCGCAGCCGCTGGGGATCGGCGTCGTCAAACAGCGTGCTGTTGGTCGTCACGCGAAAGCCCGCCGCGATGGCTGCCTTGATCGCTTGCACCGCCACATCATAGACGCCCTCGCGGCAGACGGCCCGATCGTGCACCTCGCCTGGGCCGTCCAGGTGGACCGAAAACAATAAATACTTCGAAGGACGAAACCGAGGCAGGCACTCCTCGAGCTTCAGCGCGTTGGTGCAAAGATAGATGTACTTCTTTCGCTCAACCAGGCCCGCTACGATTTCGGGCATTTGCGGGTGCAGCAGGGGCTCGCCGCCGGGAATGGAGACCATTGGCGCGCCGCACTCGTCGACCGCTCGAAAACACTCTTCCGGCGAAAGATGACGGCGCAGCACGTCGACCGGAAACTGAATTTTGCCGCAGCCCGCGCACGCCAGATTGCAACGGAAGAGCGGCTCGAGCATCAGGACCAGTGGGTAGCGCTCCACGCCGCGCCATTTCTGACGCAGCACGTAGCTGGCCACGGTCCACATTTGCGAGAGAGGTACGGCCATGGTTGGGGCAGCTTCGGGTGTTTCACGCGACACCGTACCGTACCAGAGATTCTTGTTTTCTCAAATGCCGGCCTCGCGGCGCATCGCAGAAAAAGTAGGATGCTGCGATCAGTCCCCGACACCCGCCTCTCGAATGCTGGCTACCCGCAGCGCTCCGCCGTCGTATGGGCGAACGATTCGAGCTCCGCCTCCGTCAAGTCGCCGCACTCCGATTGCAGCTCGGACAAGATGCGCGGCATCAGACCACTGCGCGTCCAACGCTGATACCAGCGGTGGATCGTGCTGTCGTCGCCAAACTCGGGCGGCAGCTTGTTCCAATGACAGCCCGTCCGCAATCGAAAGACAATGCCGTTGAGCACGCGGCGCCAGTCGGCGGGCTTGCGACCGGGGCCTTTGCGCGGCGGACACGATTCGAGCAATATCGGATACACCCGATTCCAAAGCTCGTCCGACATCCGCCATATCGCATCGTGCTGCTCGTCGATTCTCCGTTGTGGAACCATAGTGGCGTCTCCCTTCGCCCGACATAGGCCAGCAGGTTGCGTACCGCGCCTTGCGAAAAAGTAACCGTGAGGCGCCGGCGGCCCGAATTTTCGGTTCCCTTCGATGCGCGCCGATGGCAGACGTTGAGAAATGTCGTTAAAACGACGGGGTCCGGTCCAATAGGACGCGGAGCATCAACCAGGAGAAACGACCATGGATCCCGCTGATCGCTCGATGTTCGATTTTTTGCGTGGATTGGGCATTGAAGACGTCCCGCATTCGGGAGCCAAAGGCTTTCTCGCGCACCTGGTTGGCGTCTTTCGCGACCTGGAAGTCTGGGGCTGCGGGCGCGATGTCTGCCGAGCCGGATTGTTCCATGCCATTTACGGCACCGAACTGTTCCGCCGCTGGTCGCTGCCGCTTGACCGCCGCGAAGAGGTTCAGTCGTTGATCGGAGAACGGGCGGAACGGCTGGCGTATGTCAACTGCCTGATGGACCGCGCGACGTTTGACGCGCTGCTGGAATCGGATGGGCCATTCCGCATTCGCAACCGCGAGACGGGCGAAACGATGGAGCTATCGCGCCACGACTTCGACGACCTGGTGCGCGTCCATCTCTGCGACTGGCTGGAGCAAGTCGCCCGCTCGGCCCATTGGGATTATCGCTTCGACGCCTACCGCCGCATGGCGCAGCGGTTGGGCGGCGTGGCGCAAGCAGCCTACGACCGCGTGTTCGCCCAGGCGCCCGATGGCGCCGCTAGGGCTTGGCCGCCTTCGCCGCCCGCTTCTCGGCCCGCTGGCGCATGACCTCGAGGGCCTGCTTCACTTCGTCTTCGTCGACCGAGCCGTCGCCGTTGGTGTCGATCTTGGCGAATTGCTTCTTCAGAAAGGGCGGCAATTCGCTTTCGCTCCACTTGCCATCGCCGTTGACGTCCATTTTGCGCAGCCGAGCCAGCAAACGCTGCGGGTCGGGCAGTTTCGGCGACGCGGCCTTGGCCTGGGCTTTCTTCTTCTTGGCGTTGCCGTCGGCCGCGGCGGTTGCCTTTGCACCGGCCATCAGCTCGCGCCGATTCAACGCGCCATCGCCGTCGCGATCAAGCGCCAGCAGAGCGGCCGAAGAAGCCGCAATCTCTTCCTTCGACAAGTTGCCGTCGCCGTCACTGTCGAGAGATCGCAACAAGGCCGCCGCCACGCCGCCCGCACGCGCGGGCTGCGCGGCATCTGGCTTGCCCGGCTGGCCGACGCCTGCCTGCGCCCGCAGCAGCGCATGGCCCTTGTCGAATTCTTCCCGGGTGAGTGCCTTGTCGCGGTCCACGTCGAAGCTCTCCATGAAGGGCTCAAAGCGGGCACGCAGCGATTCGGGCAGCTCGCTCCGCTCGACCTTGCCATCGCCGTTGGCGTCCAGCCGTTTGAAAACCTCGCCGCTGTCCGCTTGGACAAACCTGGCGTATTGGTCGCCCGCGCCGGCAGGCGTTTCGGCCGGCAGATCCGGCCGGTCTTCGTTCATGCCCGCGACAAATTCGGCCTCGCTCAGCTTGCCGTCGCCGTTGGCGTCAGCGCGGCGCAATAACCGCTTAAACAACTTTTTGCGTTCCGCGGGCGCCTCGCCCTTGGTCACCTGGCCGTCGCCATTCGTATCGAGTTGCTTGAAAATCGCCGCGGGCTGAGCTGACTCCGTGGGCTGCGGCGAATCCGCCGGCTGACCGGCAGTGCCCGCCTGCTCGTCGGCCAACGCTTGCCCGCCGGCCGCCTGCCAGCATACTGCCTGCCAGCATACAGCCTGCCAGCATACAGCCTGCCAGCACAGAGCCTGGCCGAATGCTGCGATGGAACACCACGCGACCACCCGCACACAAAACCGGCTGGACATTTTGGCATCTCCCGGAGTGAAGCGGAAACTTGCGAATTACGCCGGAAAAATCAAAGGATTGCTCCCAACGGATGAAACCATGCCTGGCGGCAAAGGTTCCGCGGTTCTGCGGGTATTCCCAAATAATCTTGTCCAAAGTGCCCGAGGCCCCTATAATCGTGATCGCGCATTTTTCCGGCGAAGATCGAACCATCCCGCGAACCCGTCGGCATCGGCCAACGTATCAGAATCAGCCGAGCATGGTTGCCGGTCGGCGGTCGCCCGTTTCGCACGGGTGCTGCCTGGGTGCAGCGGGTGTTGCGTTTGGCAAACACGTCGGAACAGTCCGGTCGCACGGCGGCGACACCGCCGCCGGCACAGGTGTTATAGTTGTTCGGGGCCTTGGTTTGCGGCACAAGACCTAGCTGAAAGGAATCGTTCAATCGTCGCCGGGCATTAGTCGATGACACGGGTGCAGAAGTTCGCGTGCCCGCGAGGTCGACTCCCAAGACATGGAATGCGGCGCCGGCGAGGGTTGATTACATTGGCTTGAACGGAGTGTGTTGAGTTACGGAGCGTGTTGGCTCACCGAGGTTCAGACGGCCACATCAGCAAGGCCCCATCGGGCCTGGCCGCGGGAACAGCCGAGCCAAAGCCGTACCAACCACGCGTTCGCATCGTCCGGCTACCTGTCTAGCCTGGGGAGTAACATCATGCAGATCTATGGTCCCGCGCAGTTACACGGTCCGCAATCGATCAATTCGCCGCACCTTCGCAACCAGCCGGTCGAGTCGGCCGGCTCAGCGGCCTCGTCGCAAGATGTCGTTCAGATTTCCGACGCCGGCCGGCTGATGGACATGGCCAACGGTTTGCCGGCGGTCCGCCAAGATCGCGTGGACGCCATTCGCTCCCAGCTTGCCAACGGCACGTACGAAACGGCCGACAAGCTGAACGTGGCGCTCGATCGCATGCTTGATGAGCTGGCGTAGCCCGTTTTCACTACGGACGCCGCCAACCGCCGAAGCTTTCGTCGATCAGCCGATCGGCCTCCGACGGTCCCCAGTCGCCAGCGGAATACGGATAAATCGGAATCTCGAGCGAGGGCGCCTGCCATGCCGCCAGGATCGGCGTCACAAACTCCCAGGCCGCTTCCAATTCGCCAGAGCGCATGAACAAGGTGGCGTCGCCGCGAAGGGCGTCAAGCAGAAGCCGCTCGTAGGCTTCGGGCAATTCGGTTTGAAACGAGGAACCATAGTCGAACGCGAAGTTGACCGGGTGCAAATCGAGCTGCATGCCCGGCCGCTTGACCGAAAACGTCAGATCGATCCCCTCGTCGGGCTGAATACGAAAGACGAGCACGCCCGGCTGCGCGTCGCGCAGATCGCAAACGTCGCCGACGCATTCCACGGTGCGAAACAGTTGCATCGGCGGCAGCTTGAATTGCACGGCGATTTCCGTGGCTCGCCGGGGCAGCCGTTTGCCCGTCCGCAGGAAAAAAGGCACGCCCGCCCAGCGCCAACTTTCGACCGTCGCGCGCAAGGCGACGAATGTCTCGGTGGTTGACGATGCGCCCACCGCGTCCTCCTGCCGATAGCCGCGAACGGATTGGCTGCCGATCGTGCCGGCGGTGTACTGGCCCCGCACGACCTGGCGGGCCACATCGGCGCCGCGCAGCGGCACCAGGTTGCGAAGCACCTTCAGTTTGGCGTCGCTGATGTCCGCCGACTTGAGTGTCGCCGGCGGATCCATGGCCACCAAAGCCAGCAACTGCAGCATGTGGTTTTGGACCATATCGCGCAAAGCGCCGGCCTGGTCGTAGTAGGCGCCGCGCCGGCCCTCCATGCCTACGGTTTCCGCGACGGTGATCTGCACGTGATCCACGTGCTGGCGATGAAAAAGCGGCTCGAAGATGGCGTTGCCAAAGCGAAACGCCAGCAAGTTTTGCACGGTTTCTTTGCCGAGATAATGGTCGATCCGGTAAACCTGGTCGGCTCCCAGATATCGCAGCAGATCGCGATCCAGCGCGATGGCACTCGCCAGGTCGTGGCCAAAGGGTTTTTCGATCACCACGCGATGCCACACGCCGCCTTCCTCGCGACAGATCGTTCCATCGTTGGCCAGCCCTTGCACGATCGGGGCGAAAAACTCGGGACCGGTGGCCAGATAGAACAGCCGACTGCCGGGCAAACCCTGTGCTTGTTCCAGCGTGCGCAGACGTTCGCCCAATGCGGCCAAGCCCGCGCGCGTGGCAAAATCGGAGCATTGGTAAAAGACGTGCGAGAGAAACGCTCGCTCGACGTCGGGTGTTCCGTCTTTGCGGAATTCGGCCAGTGCCTGCTGAGCGTCGCTGCGAAACTGCTCGTCAGGTCTTTTCGCGCCGCCCGACGCCGACGATAGCAAACTGCGGCGGCAGATACCGGCGATGAAACAGGCGCGCGAGAGCGGGCAGCAGCTTTCGGGCGGCGAGATCGCCCGTCGCGCCAAACAGAACGAACGTGAATGGCGGCGGCGGACTTACTTGGGGAATGCCGGGGGATGCGTGGGAGTCGGTCACGAGCTTGCGAGAAAAAGGAAACGGACGAAGAAAACAGACGAAGAACGCCTGACCTCGGTTTAGCGCTGCCGCGCCAGCGAGAGAAAGAGCTGCCAGCGGGCTTGCATCTCGGCCAGGCTGTCACCGCCGAACTTGTCGACCAGCGCCGCGGCAATTTCAAAAGCCACCACGTTTTCGACAATCACGCTGGCGGCCGGCACGGCGCACACGTCGCTGCGTTCATACGAGGCGGCTTCGGCCTGCTTGGTGGCCAGATTGATCGAGTCGAGCGGTTTGCGGAGCGTGCTGATCGGCTTCTTCGCCGCACGAATTACAATTGGCTGGCCGTTGGTCATGCCCGCCTCGAGGCCGCCAGCGTTGTTCGTCGGTCGGACGTACCCCAGATCGGGCGACTCGCGCCGCTGCTCCTCAAACTGGATCGGGTCATGAACCTGCGAGCCGTGCCGCCGGGCAGCCTCGAAGCCCAGTCCAATTTCGACGCCCTTGATGGCTTGCACCGCCATCACGGCTTGCGCCAACCGTCCGTCGAGCTTGCGGTCCCATTGGGCGTGCGTGCCCAAGCCGAAGGGAACACCTTCGACTCGCACCTCGACTACGCCGCCCAGCGTATCGCCGTCTTTTCCGCACTCGTCGATGAGGGCCTTGATTTCGTCGTCTTGAGCGGGGTTGAGCGTATACAGCTCGCTGGCGTCGCGCAGCACACGTTGCTCGTCGAGAGTGCCGGGCCGCGGCTCAACGCGAATGCCTCCCAGCTCGGCCGTATAACCAAAGGCCGTGATGCCGAACTCGCGCAAAAGCTGCTTGGCCAGCGCCCCGGCGGCCACGCGCACGGCGGTTTCCCGCGCGCTGGCCCGTTCGAGCACGCCGCGGATTGAACCAAGGTACTTGATGGCCCCGGTCAGATCGCCGTGCCCAGGCCGCGGACGTTCCAAGTCGCCCAGGCGTTCAAGCTTGCTGTCTCGGTTGACGACTTCCAGGGCGATGGGGCTGCCCAGCGAATGTTCTTGCCAGACGCCGCTTTTGATCTCGACCGCGTCGGTCTCGATGCGTTGCCGTCCACCGCGGCCATAGCCACCCTGCCGGCGGCGCAGTTCGGCATCGATCGATTCCGTCTCGATGGTTACGCCCGCCGGAAAGCCATCGACCAAGGCCCACAGCGCCTTGCCATGCGATTCGCCGGCAGTCCAATATCGCAGCATCGATTTCGCGTTTTGATGTTATGTGTGAAGAAAAGGGTAAGACGCCACAGTCAATTCTAGCTCGCACCTTGCCCGACTCCTAGCCGGCGGGGCAATCTGCCGCTAGCCGGCATGGCAGCGTGCCGCCGCGACTAAGCCGCGCCCCACCGACCCGGTCGTTAGCGGCGCAGTCCTTAGCCGCGCGCCGGGCCGATTCAGTCAGCGATGAGCTTCGTCGCTGTAAACCTTGAAAAGCACGTACTCGTCGTCACCGGCATCGCGGAACTCCCACTTCTGCGCTTCTTCGACTGCCAGGCGAGCCGCTTCGTCGGCTTCGGTGGCCGACTGCGACGCGCTGTTTTCCGTATCGTCGGAAGTGCAAACGCGGGTGCTAAGCAACGCGGTCGCCGCGCCAACGATCGCAGACGTGAGAAAACCGGGGCGGGACATGCCAAAACCTCCGCGGAGCATTTGGTAGCATCCTTGTTATACTCACTTTACATTCCGACGGGAACGACCAGCGGCGGCTTATCTAGGTGTTAGAATCAAGCCGCCAGGGCGCAGGTCTTCCGAGGTTTCGGTCGCCCGCCGGCTCGCACGCCACCAAACGACGCATGAATACCGAACACGCCTCGCACGATGCCGGTCGGGTTGCCTTGGTGGTCGCTGTGGTCACGGCAATCGGCGGCGTATTGCTTTGGCTGGCCGGCCACACGCTGCTCTTGATCTTCGCGGGCATTCTGTTCGCCGTTTTTCTCTCGGGTCTCACCGATCTGGTGGCGCGTTTTACGCGTTTGCCGCGCGGCTGGGCCTTGACCGTGGTGGTCTTGGTATTGATGGCGCTGCTGGCGACGGCGGGATGGTTCATGGCCGCGCGGCTGGCCGAACAAGCGCAGCAATTCGGCGAAGAGCTGCCCCGCGCCGTCAAACACTTGCGCGAGCGGCTCGATGAATATGCCTGGGGCAAATGGCTGGCCGCCGAACTGAAAAACCTGCGCCTGTCGGCCCAAGAACGCGAGGGCGCGCTGTCGAAGGCCGCCACCGCGGCGTCGGCCGCCGTCGAAGGCGTCACCGGCGTGGTCGTCATTCTGTTTATCGGCTTGTTCGTGGCGGCCAATCCCGAACTGTATAAGGGCGGGCTGGTGCGGCTGACGCCCATCGCTCGACGCCCGCGCGCCCGAGAGGTAATCGACGGCGTGGGCGACGCGCTGTGGCGTTGGATTCTCGGGCGAGGACTGGCGATGGCCGCCGTGGGCGTTTGCGCCACCATCGGTTTCGCCCTGATCGGCATGCCGGTCGCGCTCATCCTGGGCCTGTTTGCCGGCCTGGTAAATTTTGTCCCCAACCTGGGACCGCTCATCTGGCTGGGGCCGGCCATGCTGCTGGCCCTCACGCAAGGCGGCGCACAGGCTTTGTACGTCGGCATTCTGTTCCTCGTGGTGCAGACGGCCGAGGGCTATTTGCTGACGCCGTTGGTGCAACAGAGAATGATTCATCTGGCGCCGGCGATTACAATTATCGTGCAGGTGCTCTTCGGCTCGCTGTTTGGCATCGTGGGCGTCGCCCTGGCCACGCCGCTGGCCGCCGCCGTGCTGGTGCTGGTCCGCATGCTGTATATTGAAGATGCCTTAGGCGACCCCGGCGGATGAGCGAGCTCCACGATCGGCGTCGTCGCTGTCACGCCAGGCCGTAGGGTGGGCCGAGCGCAGCGAGTCCCACCATCTGGCGGCAAGAGCGGCGCCGCAACGAACGTGCGGAAAACGGTGGGACTCGCCGCGCTCGGTCCACCCTAGGAGCGTTGTCTATGTTTGCCGACTTTGTACGAGTAGCGTTATGATCCGCGTCGTCGACGTCACGCAGCATTACAGCGTGCGTCCCGTGCTGCGGCACGTCAGCCTCGAAATCGATCACGGCGAGATGGTCTCCATTCTCGGTCCCAACGGCATGGGCAAGAGCACGCTGCTGGGCGTCATGGCCGGAGTCATTCAGCCACAAAAAGGTTCGGTCGAAATCGACGGCCTGCGGCGCTACGGCTCGGCCGAAGAAGAATTGGCCATCCGCAAGCGGGTGTATTACCTGCCCGATCATCCTTGGCTGCCCAAGAACCGCACGGGCCGCGAGCTCCTGTTCGGCGTAGGCCGCATCTATGGCCGCGACGATGACCGGCTGCTCGATCATGTCGAGCGACTGCTGCGGCTGTTTGAGTTGCTGCGCGAGGGCGATTGGCCAATCCGCGGCTATTCGAACGGGCAGAAAAAGAAAATCGCCATCTGCGCCGCGCTGGTCAGCGAAGCGCCCGTGTTGCTGCTCGACGAACCCTTCGCAGGCGGGCTCGATCCCTCGGGCATCTTCGCCCTCAAACGCGTCTTGCAGCGATTGACCGAGCGGCAAGACGCCACCATTGTCATGACCACGCCGGTACCCGAGGTCGTGGAAGAACTGGCCCACCGCATCGTGGTGATGCGCGACGGGCAGGTGGCGGCTTTCGATACGCCCGAAGCGCTTCGCCGCATGGCGCGGTGCTCGGGCGCGCTGTCCGAGGCGCTCGAACGATTGTTGCATCCCGAAACGCTCGATAACGTCGAGCACTACTTCGACGAGACGCCGCAATGATCCGCCGGTTGCTTACGTGGGTTCGTGTCGCGGCGCCGCCGCCATGGACGCCGGTGCTTTTTTTGCCGGTGCTAGGGCTGGAGGTCATTTTTGGGTGGATTTGGTGGCACGTCGGACCGATGCCCGAAATCCTGAAGCCCAGAGACGTGGTCTTGCTGATCGTCGCCACGGTGCTCGGCGGCTATCGTGCGTGGGCGCATCATCCGCTGTTTCAAGCGGGATACCGCAATTGGCTTCGCCAGACGCCGTGGACAAGCCGCGTGCCGCTGATCGTGGGCCCGCTGCAACTGGTTCCGCAAGACCTGCTGTGGTTCGGCCTTGTTCTGCTGGTCTGGCACGACCCGCAGTTTTCTCGACTTTATCTTCCGCTTTCGTTTCTGCTGGCATATCTGGCCGTCATCTGCGTCTCTTGCCGGCCAACGGGTCTGCCGTTCATGGGATACCTGTTGGCGTTCGGACTTGGCGAGTTGGTGCGGCAGTGGTATAGCCCTGTCTCGGCGCTGGTGGTGGCGTCGTGGCTCTACCTGGCGGCGTGGCTCGCCATCCGCGGCATGTTGGCGCGGTTTCCTTGGCGGCTTTCGTGGGTCTGGGACCAACCATCGCTTCAAGCGGCGAGCGAGACCGCACGAGACCGGCTGTTGGGCTGGCCGCTCGACCAATTACACGGACGAGAGAACGATCCGCGTGTCAACTACGTCGATGGCGTGCTCGCCAGTTTGCTGCTGGGGTGGTGGTTGTATTGCGTTTTATCGCTGATCGCGAATCCGCTACGGGCACATTGGTCTTGGCTGGCGATGTGGCTCGCCGCCGCTAAGGGTATCTCGATGCGTTGCCTGATCTATTGCATCGATTACCGGCCGCCGATCAGCTTCTGGGGCCGTTTGTGGACAGGACGCTGGCTGATTCCACGGTACGACCATGTCCTGGTGACGCCGGTTTTGATCTGTCTGGTGGCGTGTTTTATGCCGCGCGTCTTGACCGCCTGGCAGACGCCGGCCGATGCCGTTTTTCCGATCACCACGTCGCTGGTCGCCTTGGTGGCGTTGAACATGCCGCCGAGCTTCGAGCGCTGGCGTTTGACCGGGTTTCATCGCATCGTGCCGGGGACCATGCAATTGAGCAAGCAGGAGTTTATCAAGCAATGAGCAGCCGAAAACAATGGACCGCTGCTGTCGTTGGATTTCTGGTGATCATTCAGATCGCCCCAGCGCCAGCGGCAGAGGTAACGGCCCAACGCCCCAACATTCTCTTGGCCATCGCCGACGACTGGGGCTTTCCGCATGCGGGGTGTTATGGCGATCCAGTGGTGCGCACGCCGACGTTCGATCGGCTGGCTGGCGAGGGCGTGCTGTTTACGCATGCGTTTGTTTCGTCGCCGTCATGTACGCCCTCGCGCGGGGCGCTGCTCAGCGGCCAGCATTTTTGGCGGTTGCGAGAAGGGGCCAACCTGTGGTCGACGCTGCCGGCCGACATTGCGGTCTATCCCGATCTGCTCGAAGCGGCGGGCTATCATGTCGGTTTCACGCGGAAAGGTTGGGGGCCGGGCAAGCTGGGCGACCGGCGACGAAACCCCGCCGGGCCGCAGTTCACCGATTTCGATCAGTTCTTAAAGAAGCGTCCGGCTGGAAAACCGTTTTGTTTTTGGTTCGGCAGCGTCGATCCGCATCGGCCTTATGAGGCAGGCAGCGGCCGCAAAAGCGGTTTCGATCCGGCCAAGATCACGCTGCCGGCGGCCTTGCCCGACGCGGCGGAAGTGCGCGACGACGTGGCCGATTATTATTTCGAGGTCGAGCGGTTCGATCGTGAGGCGGGCGAGTTGTTGTCCCGGCTCGAAGCGCTGGGCGAGTTGGACCGCACGCTCATCGTGATGACGGGCGATCACGGCATGCCGTTTCCCCGCGGCAAAGGCAACCTGTACGAGCTGGGCGCGCACGTGCCCTTGGCGATTCGCTGGGGCGAAAACATCGCCAGGCCGGGCCGCCGCGAAGATCGTTTCGTCAGCCTCACTGACCTGGCGCCCACCTTTTTGCGGGCCGGCGGCGTCGAGGTTCCGCAAGCAATGACCGGCCGCGATCTGGCCGCGTTGCTGACGGAAGATACTTCATCAGGCGCCGAGACACCGCAGCGCGATCATGTGCTTTTGGGCCGCGAGCGACACACCCAGGCTCAAGAGGCGCCCGACGGCGGCGGCTATCCGAGCCGGGCAATTCGCACCAAGACGTTTTTGTTGATTCGCAATTACCTGCCCGACCGCTGGCCGGCGGGCACGCCAGACTTTGCCAAGGCCTTTTTCGAGCGCGCCTGGCTGGCCGATTGCGACAATGGTCCCAGCAAAGCCTATCTCTGGCAACGGCGCGACGAGCCGGCGATCAAGCCATTTTACGATCGTGCCTTTGCCAAGCGGCCCGCCGAAGAGCTTTACGATCTGACGGCCGATCCCGACCAGTTGATCAATGTCGCCGATGACGAGCGATACGCGGCGGCGAGGCGAGAACTTTCTGATCAGTTGTCGAAAGAGCTGAAGCTGGCCGGCGACCCGCGCGCCACGGGCAAGACGGCTCCCTTCGATGAATATCCCTATTACGGCGGCGCACCTCAATGGCCGTGGAAGAAGTAGCACCACTCTGGGTTACGCCAAATGCGCGCTTAGGTGGTCTGAAGCGGAGCCAAGATGGGTCGTTTTTGTTCTTGGCCGCCACCGCCGGGCTTGTCCCGGTGGAGCGCTGACTGACGAGCTAGATGAACGCAAATTCT
>JAICLL010000153.1 GCA_025927475.1 Pirellulales bacterium | reverse complement strand
GTTGGCGATGCCGCGTTCGACATTGGTGCTGGCCACCGCGCTGCTGGTGGCGATGACCGAGACGATGCTGGTGGCCACCGCTTCGTGCATCGGTACGCCAAGCAGCATCACCAAAATCGGGATCAGAAACACACCGCCGCCGGTGCCGAGAATGGCGCCCAGCAAGCCCGTCACCGCGCCGGCGGCAATTAAGAGCAGCGCATGAAGAGGTGTCACGTCCATGCAGAGATTGTAGCCGAATGCGAAAAGCCTGCGAGTCAGGTCGCTCAAGGAACGCCACCGTGGGCGTTCCTTGCGACTCTACAAGGCCATGGCCCAGAGCAGCCACCACAGCAACAGCACGACAATCGCCAATGCGGCGCCGATTCCGATTACGAACCAGGGCGATTCCCAGCGATTTTGCCGGACCGGTCGCTTGGTCGATAGCGAAGACGATAATTGCTTCGCCGAACCGCCTTTCAGCGCCGGACGCCGAAAGGTGTCTGCCAGCGGCGCCGAGGTAGACAACAAATCATCCCAAACGGAATCCTGCCGGGAGGCTTTCTGCAGCGGCTTGGCGCGGCGGGGCTTGCTTGGCTGGGTGGCGCGGGGACGCGACGTGGGCGACGGCGGGGTTGCCCGCGACGAGGGCCGGTCGAGCTCGTCGATGGGCGCCAACTTCCATTCCTCGTCGGGGGCGCGCGCCGCCGGCAATCGGGCGGCCGCCCGCTGACTGGCGGTTTCCGAGTCGCGGAGCCACACGGAGAGCGCCTCGCTCACTTCTTCCATCGTTTGGTAACGGCGCTCGGGCGATTTGGCCATCATCCGGCGGCAGATCGCGGTCAGGGCGGCGGGCACTTCCGGGCGCTCGCCGCGAATATCGGCCGGCTCGCTGGTCTGATGCAACATGATCCGCTGGGCCATCGAACCGGTGGGAAAGGGCGGATGCCCGGTCAGGGCGAAATAGAGCGTGCCGCCCAGGCCATAGATGTCTGCACGGCGGTCGGCCAATTGGCTGTTCAGCGCCTGCTCGGGGGCCAGGTAATCGATGGTGCCCAGCACCTTGTCGTCAAACTCGCGGCTGAGCGCGGCGTCGATGTCGTCGGCGATGCTGGCCAGGCCGAGGTCGAGCACTTTGACGGTGCCGCGCAAATCGACCAGCAGATTGGCGGGCTTCATGTCGCGATGCACGAGCCCGGCGGAGTGCGCATGCGCCAGGCCCTCGGCGGCCTGCCGGATATATTCGGCGGCCATGCGCGGCGGCAGCGGTCCGTCTTGCTCGACCAGCGTTTTCAGATCGCGGCCCGGCACATATTCCATGACCAGGTAATGCACGTCGCCGTCGTGATCGACGTCGAAGGCCCGCACGATATGCCGATGATCGAGCGTGGCCACGGCGCGAGCCTCACGGTGAAAGCGGCGCAGATACGATGAGTCTTCAACACGATTGGTCGGCAGCACCTTCAGCGCCACGCGCCGCCGCATCACGGGGTGCTCGGCCAGATAAACGCTGCTCATGCCGCCGGTGCCCAGGTGGTCGAGCAGCTTGTATTTGCCGATAAAGAAGCCGCGGTGCCGGCCTTCCAATAGTCGCTCGCTCTGCCAGCCGGTGAGCAGCCCCTTGCGCGTCAAATGCGACGACAGCACTTGCGTGTCTTGCCGGACCTGATCGCCCGATTGTTGCTCGAGCTCGGCAATTTCGCGCTCGAGCCGGGTTTTATCGACCAGGCCGCTTCGCTCAATGACTTCCAGAAACTGGTTGGCCGAGGGCTGGGTCATGGTGCCGTCCAAGACTGCACGCAGCGTGCCGCGCAGGCGGAGAATTGCCCGGTTTGGCCAACTTATTCCTTCGTCGCGGTTTGCACCCACAAGCAGCGGGCGTAATGGCCGCCTTGCTGGCCAGACGCCGGCCACGCTATGGTGAGAGAAATGCACGCGGAATCAGGGACGCCCAGCCACAGCAACGCCGCCGAACCGCCCTTCTGGAATCCGCCAGACGAGGTCATTCGCTTGCGCGGCGTGCGCGTGCATAACCTGCAAAATATCGATCTCGATCTTCCACGCGACCGGCTGACGGTGATTACCGGTCCCAGCGGGTCGGGCAAAAGCTCGCTGGCCTTCGATACGCTCTTTGCCGAGGGACAACGCCAATACATCGAAACGCTTTCGGCCTATGCCCGGCAGTTCTTGCACCAGCTCGAACGGCCCGACGTCGATCTGATCGAGGGCCTGCAGCCGACGATTGCCATCGACCAGCGGGCGGGCAGCCACAACCCGCGCAGCACCGTCGCCACGGTCACCGAGATTCACGATTATTTGCGGTTGCTCATGGCCCGCGTGGGCGAAGTGTTTTGCTATCGCTGCGGCGCGCCGATTCGCCAGCAGACGCCCGAACAAATCGCCGATGAATTGCTGGCCTTGGGCGAAGGCGCCAAGCTGATCTTGTTGGCGCCCTTGGTGCGCGGACGCAAGGGAAAGCATACCGAGGTGTTCGAGGCCATCCGCAAGGCCGGCTTCGTGCGCGCGCGAGTCGATGGAACCGTGTACGATCTGGAAGCCGTCCCCGAACTCGCCCCCCGCCGCAACCACACGATCGAAGCGGTGGTCGATCGGCTCATCATTCGCCAAAATCTCCGACCGCGGCTGATGGAATCGTTGCACCTGACCCTGCGGCATGGCGAAGGCCTGGTGGCAGTGGTCAATCTGACACCGGGCATGCCGTCGGACGCCGCATGGCTTGAGAACCGCTTCAGCACGGAATACGCCTGCCCCGAATGCCGGCTGAGCTACGACGAGATCGAGCCGCGCACGTTCAGTTTCAATAGCCCTTATGGCGCCTGCCCGGCCTGCGACGGGCTGGGAGTTGTATTGCCCGCCGACGTGAGCAATGCCACCGCCGGACCGGACACGGCCGACGCTTCGGTATGCTCGGCGTGCGGCGGCGCGCGGCTGCGTCCAGAGGCCCGCAACGTACGGTTGGCAGGCCGGGCAATTCACGAAATTACGGCCCTGGCGGTGGACGACGCGCGCCGGTTTTTTGGCGAGCTACGGTTTAGCGACGCGCAGGCGCCGGTGGCCGCGCCGCTGGTCCGCGAAATCGCCGCGCGGCTCGAGTTCATCGAGCACGTCGGTCTGCCGTATCTAACGCTCGATCGTCCGGCCGACACACTCAGCGGCGGCGAGCTGCAGCGCATCCGGCTGGCCACCAGCATCGGCTCGGGGCTGGTCGGCGTCTGCTACATTCTCGACGAGCCGTCGATCGGCCTGCACCCGCGCGACAATCAGCGATTGATCGAGGCGTTGCGGCGCTTGCAACAGCAGGGCAACAGCGTCTTCGTGGTCGAACACGATGAAGCGATGATGCGCGAAGCCGACCACCTGATCGACGTGGGGCCGGGCGCAGGAAAACACGGCGGGCGGATTGTCGCCCAAGGAACGCCCGCCGAGCTTTGCCGCCGCCCTGAGTCGATCACGGGCAAGTATCTCTCTGGCGAGCTGTCGATTCCGGTGCCGCGGGAGCGCCGAAAAACCGATCCGAAAAGAGCGATCATCATCGAGGGCGCCACCGCCCACAACCTGAAGGACATCACGGTTTCGTTTCCGCTCTCGGCCTTCGTCTGCGTGACCGGCGTCAGCGGATCGGGCAAAAGCTCGTTGGTGCAAGACACGCTGGCCAGGGCCGTTGCCCGGCGGCTCGGCGGCGGCGGGCCAAAGCCTGCGCCCCACACCCGCCTGCGGGGCGTGAATCAGATCGATAAGCTGGTCGAGATCGATCAGTCGCCGATCGGCCGCACGCCGCGCAGCAACCCGGCCACCTATACCGGCGTGTTCGACGAAGTTCGCCGCGTGTTCGCCACCACGCGCGAGGCCCGCTTGCGCGGCTATCGCTCAGGCCGGTTCAGCTTCAACATCAAGGGCGGCCGCTGCGAGGCGTGTCAGGGGCAAGGCGTGCAAAAGATCGAAATGAGTTTTCTGCCCGATCTTTATGTAACTTGCGCTGAGTGCCGGGGAACTCGCTTTAATCGCGCCACGCTGGAAGTACGCTATCGCGGGCTGTCGATCGCCGAGGTACTCGATCTGCGGGTGGACGAGGCGGTTGGTTTTTTTGAGAATTTTCCGAGCATTCGCCGGCGGTTGGCCAGTTTGCAAGAAGTGGGCTTGGGCTATTTGGCGCTGGGGCAAGCCTCGACCACGCTTTCCGGCGGCGAAGCCCAGCGCATCAAGCTGGCCACCGAGCTGGGGCGGGTCGATACCGGCAAAACCCTGTATGTTCTGGACGAACCGACCACCGGTCTGCATTTCGACGATGTTCGCAAGCTGTTGGGCGTGTTGGGCCGCCTGGTCGATCTGGGCAATACCGTGGTGGTCATCGAGCACCAGCTCGACGTCGTCAAATCCGCCGACTGGGTCATCGATCTTGGCCCCGACGGCGGCCAGGCCGGCGGCTATTTGGTGGCCGCCGGCACGCCGGAGCAGATTGCCGGGCTGGAGGACAACGCCACCGGCAGGTATCTTCGGCCGCTGCTGGCAGAAACCGCCTCGGGCGTCCTAGCCGGAGATTCAGGATAAACGTGGCCGTCGGGGCCGGCGATTCGCTATACTTGGTTATCTGGCACTGAGTCGATGTGAACCAATCATGAGGATGACTGCAAAACGAGTCGCCACGCTATGGATTGCCTGCCTGGCGGGCTGGCTGCAGTGGGCACACGCGGCCGAATCGCCGCGAGCGCCCGCTCCGCAGGCAGCCGCCCAAGCGGGCGCCGCGGCTTCCCACATTCAGCGCTGGATTACCGAGCTGGACAGCGACCGGTTCGCCCAGCGGCAAGCCGCCACCGCCCATTTGCAACACTCCGGCGAGCCAGCCATCGCCGCCTTGGCCGCGGCGGCCGACGGGTCGCAGGCCGAGGTCACCCGCCGGGCCATCGACGTGCTGGCCGCGCTTTCCGATTCCGAAGAGTTGGCGGTGGCGCAATCCGCCCGCGAGGCGCTGAGCAAGCTCGCCGCGAGCACACATCGCCTGGTCGCCAGCCGCGCGGCAGTCGTGCTGCGCGAGCAACATCTGCGGCAGCAGCGCGCGGCCCTGGTCGAGCTGCGAAACTTGGGGGCCGACATTCAGATTGGCGGCGTTGAGGACGGCGAGTTGATCGTGCATCGAGTGCTGCTCGGCCGGGCCTGGCAAGGCGGCGACGAGGCGCTCCGCCTGCTGCCGCGCGTGCGAAGAATCGACGAACTCAAGCTCTATGGTCAGCAATTCACCGACGCGTCGCTCGACGCGATCGCCGAGCTGACGGGCCTGCAAGTGCTGCGGCTTTACTGCACCGGAATCACCGACGCCGGCCAAGAGCGATTGGCCGCGGCCTTTCCCGGCGCCATGATCGACTTCCGCCGCGGCGCGCTGCTGGGCGTGCGAAGTCTGGCCTTCGGCAACGGCAATGGTTGCCGCATCGAATCGGTCACGCCCGACTCCGCCGCCGCCGCGGCCGGCCTGCAACCCAACGACATCATCGTGCAGCTTGACGAGGCGCCGATTCCCGATATGGACGCCCTGATCGCGGGCATTGCCAGGCACCGGCCGGGCGATCGAGTGCAAGTGACGTTTTTGCGAGACGACGAGAAAACGACGCGCGAAGTAGTGCTGGGCGAACTGGGTGAACGGGAAGAGTAAATTGCCGCCGGCAACGTCCTCCATCGATTCTTCCGGCCCGCGACTGCGCCTCGGCCTGCTGGGCTGCGGCGTCGTTGGCCGGCTCCATGCGCAGCGTCTGGCGGCCGATCCGCGCGTCGAGTTGGCCGTCTGCTGCGATCCCGACCGAGCGACCGCTCAGCGATTGCGCGATGAATACGCGCCGCGGGCCGCCGTCGAGACCGACCTCCGGCGTGCTTTGGCGGATCACGATCTGCGGGGCGCGGTGATTTGTTCGCCGACGCTCATGCACTATGAGCAGTGCCGCCTGGCCTTCGATTTGGGACTCGATGTATTGTGCGAAAAGCCGCTATGTGGTCAACGCGGCGAAATCGTCGATTTGATCGCGCGTGCGCGGTCGCTGAAACGATTGCTGGTGGTGAGTTATCAGCGGCGGTACAAGGCGCCCTATGTCACGGCCCGTCGCGAGTTGAGCCAACGCGCCGATTGGTATGGTCCGTTGCGGCAAGTGCATGTTTTTGTCTGCGAACGCTGGCAACAAACCATCCAGGGCACCTGGCGCGATGATCCGCGCGTCGGCGCGGGCTATTTCGGCGACGCCGGCAGCCACCAGATTGACGTGGTGGATTTTATCACCGGGCAACGGCCAACCTCGGTGCTGGCCGTCAGCGACTCACGCGGCAGCCGCGTCGAGATTGTTACGCAGGCCATCGCCCGGCTGTCGGGCGGCGCCGGGCTGGCGGCGCATTTTGTCGGCGACGCCAACCACTGGCGCGAGGACATTCATTTCCATTGCCGCGATGCCGACCTGCTGCTGCGCAGCGAAAAGCTCTTCCGCGCCTGGCAAAACCAGATTGAAGAGATCATCGACCTCCAGCCGCACAGCTCGCCCGACGGCGCCTTTGTCGATGCCATGATCGGGGGCAAGCCCACTTCCTCGCCCGCTGAGATCGCCCTGCCCATGCACGACTGGACCGCGGCCGTGCTGCGTTCGATTGCCGAAGGCCGTTGGGTGGAATGTTCCGCGGAAAGCCAAGCGGCGCCTCTCGGCCGGTAGCCCCGGCCTTTGTGGTCGGATGTTCAGTATTAGGCCGGGACAGCCATCCGGGATATCGCCCGCATGGCCGGTAGTCCCGGCCCTTGTGGCCGGCCGTTCTGCGGCCGGCCATTTACTGTTCGTCCCGGCCGTTGCGAGATCGGCGGCTCGGGCAGAGGCTTGCCGATGCCCCGGCTCTTTCCGGCCCGGGCACCGCTTTGGCTCTGTCGCGGCCTGGGAATGTTTTTTGCACTCTGCCGCGCGGCGACTCGGGGCGGGCTATCCAGGCCGCCGCCGGTCGGATGCCCGATGCTCAACATGGTTCACGCCCGTTCTTATGGGTACTGCGTCACTCGCCCCCCGCGTTCTCATCGTCGAAGATTACCCGGACACCGCCGATCTCTTGGGCCGATATGCGCGCCTGATCGGCTGCGAGACGCGCACCGCCGTCACCGGTGAAGAGGCCCTGAAGGTCGCGCTGGAATTCCTGCCCCAAATCGTGCTGCTCGACATTGGCCTGCCCGACATCGACGGTTGGACGGTCGCCCGCACACTGCGCGAAAAACTGCAACCGATTCACCCGGTCGTAATTGCCATCACGGCCTTCGGCAGCTCGGAAGACCGCCGCCGATCGGAAGACGCTGGCATCGATCACCATCTGGCCAAGCCCGAGTTCCGCAAAGAGCTGATGGAGTTGCTGATGCGTCTGGTCGGTCGCGGCGGCGAGCCGGTTCCGTGACGAGCGGCTCAGTAGGGGGCCCAGCGTAAAATAGCCGAGCGCACGATGCCGGTCGCACCATTGTCGCCTTTCGGAGACGTTTGCTATTTGCGCACGGTCATTTACGCTCCGCCAACGCCGCCGCCATCCGCTCAAACACTTCGTGCCAGTCGCCCACGCGCGTCTGGCGGAAAAGACGTGCCGTGGGATACCAAGGGCTGTCATCGCGGTCGAGCAGCCAGCGCCAGTCGGGCGAAAGCATCAGGCCAATCCACACCGGCACGCCCAATGCCCCGGCCAGATGCGCCAGCGACGAATCGCAGGTCACCACTACGTCAAGATGTCGCATCACCGCCGCCGTGTCCATGAACGGCCCCGATTCTTCATCGAGCCGCTTGCTGAAGTCGATCACCTGAAAACGATCGGCCACTGCCGCGATTTGCTCGCTGCCGAGGCCCTTTTGCAAGCTCACCAGGCTGACGCCGGGCAGGCGGGCCAACGCCTCGAACCGCTCCAGCGGAATCGAACGACCGCGATCGGTTCGGTTCTGTGGACTGCCTTGCCAGGCAATGCCGACCTTCATGCCCGGCAGCGACGCCAATTCGTCGCGCCACTTGGCGACCAGCGCGGGGTCGGCATGAACATACGGCACTTGGGCCGGCACGTCGGCCAATGTGGTGCCGAGCAGCCGCGGCAAACTTAACAGCGGCGCGTAAACGTCGAACGGCGGCGTCGCCTCGCCCTGCACCAACAAGCGATCGACGCCCGACACGCTGCCGAGCAACTGCCGTAGCGGCTTTTGCACCTCGACCAGCACCGTGGCGCCGCGCTGGCGGACCAGCGGCGCATAGCGAATGAATTGCAGCGTATCGCCCAGCCCTTGCTCGGCGGCCAGCAGAATGGTGCGGCCCTCCAGGGGCGAGCCGTCCCAGAGCGGCTGCGAGCATTGCCGCCGTTTGAAATTCTTGAGCTGCCAGCGCCATTCATATTCGGCCCAGCCGCGCTCGAAATCGCCCTGCACCAGCCACACCAGCGACTGGTTCCAGTGCGGATCGCAATAGTTCGGCTTCAGCTCTTCGGCCTGGCGGTAACAAGCCAACGCTTCGTCGAACCGCCCCTGATCGCGCAGCACGTTGCCCAGGTTGTTATGGGCTTCGGCCATTTCGGGCATCAACTCGATCGCCCGGCGATAAGCGGCGGCGGCTTCGTCGAACCGCCCCTTGTACCAATAGCCGATGCCCAGATTGTTGTGGGCCTTGGCAAACTCGGGCCGCAGCCGCAGGGCTTCGTTGAGGCTCTCGATCGCCTCGTCGTAGCGGCCCAGCTCTTCCAAGGCGCTGCCCAGGTTGTTGTGGGCTTCGGGCAGTTCAGGCCGCAGGCGAGCGGCCTCGCGGCAGCTTGCCACCGCGGCCTCGGGCTGGCCCATCTGCCGCAGCGCGATTCCCAGGTTGTTGTGCGCCTCGGCGAAGGTCGGCTTGCAGGCGATCGCCCGGCGATAGGCGGCAATCGCTTCGTCGTGATGGCCCTGGGCGGCCCGGACCAGGCCCAGGTTGTTGTGCGCCTCGGCAAAGTCGGGCTGCACGACCAGCGCCTGGCGAAAGGCGGCGACGGACTCATCGAGCTTGCTCTGCTCGTACAGCGTCAGCCCCAGGTCGTTGTGGGCCTGCGCCGAGTCGGGCCGCTGGCCAACCGTCTGCCGCTGGCTGGCCAGCAGCTCTTCGAAATGCCCCTGCTCGCGCAAAGCGCGGTTCAGATTGTGCCGAGCCTTGGCGTCGTCGGGCCGAACGTTCAGGGCCTGCTGAAACGCCGCGATCGCCTCGCCCGGCTTGTCTTGCTTGAGCAGCGCCAGGCCCAGGTTATTGAGCATTTCGGAATTGTCGGGCTTGAGCTTCAGCCCGCGCTGAAAGCTGGCGACCGCTTCATCCATGTAGCCTTGCTGAGCCAACACCACGCCCAGATGATTGTGGGCGTCGGCATGACCCGGCGAAACACTGACGGCCTGCTGCAAGCTGATGCGTGCGTCGTCGAGCCGCCCGAGCGCGCGATGCGCGGCGCCGAGCAAATACCAGGCCTGGGCGTGCTGCGGTTCGGCGGCCAGCAGCCCGCGATAGAGTTCGACGGCCCGCTCGACGTTGCCCGCCTGATGCTGCCGCCGGGCCTCTTCAAAACTGGCTGGCGTTTTCGGGCCGCCGGCCGATGCAGTCGGAACCGCACCGAGTCTGCTCCCTCCCGATCCAGCGGCGGCGCTCAGCGGCAGGTCGAGCCGGATCATGCCGAACGCTTCGGGACGGATCGGCGACGGCGATTGCTGGTGGTGAGCGTACAAGTTGGCTGAAATGACGTTCGCGAAAACGTTCTGCCGGTTGGCGGCGAAATTGGTCGGGTTGAAAAGCGGCGGCCGATGGGTGTAGATCTCATAGCCCAGCTCGGCCAGACATTCGCGCAGCGCCGCCGAGCGGTCGGCGCGATCGTCTTCCAGATAGAGAAGCGGCCGGAAGCGGCTGATGGTCTCGCGCGCGCCTAGCAACACCTGCCGCTCCATGCCTTCCACATCGATTTTGATGAAATGGCAGGCGGCCAGCCGCAGGTCGTCAATCCGCAGCAGCGGCACTTTGGTCTTGCCCGGCGTGGCCTGCGACAGTTCAAGCCCGCCAAAGTTTTGCTCGGCGGCGCCGTCTAGTTCGGGCACGCCAATCTCGCCGGCCGCCTGGCCGACGGCGGCATGAAAGCAATGCACCTGGTCGAGATTGTTCTGGGCCACATTGCCGCAGAGCATATAAAAGACCGTGCGTTGCGGCTCGAAGGCCAGCACCCGGCCGTTCGGCCCCACCAGCCGCGCCAGCGGCAGCGTGTGTACGCCGATGTTCGCGCCCACGTCGAGCACCGTTTGCCCCGGTTTGACGAGCGCCTGAAAGAGCGAAACTTCGCCCTCGGAAAACTCGCCATACAGATCGAGCGAGCGGCCGATATAGCGATCATTGGGGCGATAGATGATCTCGCCCCAGCGGCAGCGTTTGACTTTGTTCATGGAGCCGAAGAGATAATCCCAAATTGCCCCGGCCTCGTGGCTGGCCACGTCCACAAGTTTAGGTAATATACCTGACTCACTTCCCCTAAATAGCCTTGCGCGATCATGGGAGGGATAGGTAAAAGAGGAACTCACAAGCACTTGCGTCGTTGGTCGCGACGCACATCAGTGAAAGGAGTTCCTCATGGATGTTCAACGGAGAGTTCAGAATGCGTGGCGGCGGTTGTCGTCACGTGAGCGCCGCGTCTTGCGTACATTTGCAAGGAGTGCGCCTGACGGCAGCGTTCGATGTCACGCGAAGGTTATTCTCGGTTTGGTGCAGGGCAAGTCCGCTAACGTCATTCATTGCGGCGGCCTGTGCTCGGTGTCGCAAGTGTATCGGGTTGCGGATCGGTTTGTCGAGGATGGGCTGCCAGGATTGGCAGATCGTCGTGAGGACAACGGGGATAATACGGTCACGGAAGAGTATGAATGGCATCTCTTGATTGCTGTCGCCAAATGCCCACGGGACTACGGATTTCGGCGGCCAACGTGGACGCAAGAGTTGCTGATGCTTTCTTTGGAGAAGATCACGGGGAATGCGGGAAGAGGCGAAAAAATGGGCCGAGATTCAGGGGCGGGGACAGGAAGGCGGCGCGGCGAGTGGGCGACGGGGCGAGTGCCGTGATACACGCGCGGCAGGCGCGCCACACGGCGAAAACCTACCAAGCCAGTTCTTTGGGATGATGCGGGAAGAGGCAGAAGAGAGGGGTCGGGGTTCGGGGGCCAGGGACAGAAAGACGAACGACAAGGAAGCGACGCTACCAGACCTAGGCGAAATTTGGGTGGCGCCGTTCGGCTCGTACGCCGATGCAATCGCCTTAAGTCGAAAGACCGCGCGGTCCCAAAATACCCCTCCAGCGAAGGGTGGGACGAGCAAATCCTTCGAGTTTCCACGGTGAACGCAAATTTGCGCTCACCGCGGGCCACGATGCGCGGAAAAATGACTTACGGCGATTGGGTCAGAGGTCGGAGGTCAGCGAAGAGGCAATCAACGTCCGGAAGACGTGCGGGGTCAATGAGAGTGTGAAGCCTACTTCGCCCGGCTGTCGCCACGATAGGGCGCGAGGTTAGCACCCGCTGAAAAAACGGTGGATGCGCTTGCATAAGCGATGGTTGATATTTCGACGGGCTGGTGCAAACCGTTATGCGTTGAGTTGTTGCAGCAACCTGGCGAGGCGGGGGCGGCTTGTTTTTCCGCAAGCAACCGGTCGCTGCGTCGGAACGCCATGGATGTCGTTCCCTACAGAGCTACGCGGCGTACAGGACAAAGTAATCCCGGCACTCCGTGACGGGAAGCGCGGTCGCCGCAGGCGCCCGCAGTCTCCGCCACGGAGTGTCGGAGCTACAGAGATTGGACAGGAGGCTACGAAGCGAACAAACGACCGCGCAGGGCGGTGTCGATGAGCTTGCAATCGGAGGTTCCGCCGGACAAGTCACCCGGCCGCGGTGCGAGTCCTCCGAAAGCGTAACGAACGGGCATCCGCTTTAGCTCGTGGGAAACCGCTCGCGCACCCAGGCGCGGAACGCGCGAATCCAGGCCGTTTCATTCGCAGCCAGCTCGAACTCGAGAAACGGCTCCAGGTCTTTGACCCGCAGCGTCGGCAGGTTCAAGCTGAACTCGCATTCGGCGTATTTACCGTCCGCGCCGAGTGAATAGGCGGCCAGGCCCTGCTTGCGCCAACGCCAGATTTCTGGAACGCCCAAAGCGGCATAAATGCGCAAACGCGGCACAATGCTGCGGCTGATTTCCGTCTCGACCGCCAAGTCGGGCGGCGGATCGATCGCCAGATCGACTTGCCGGCGCCGGCAAACGCGCTGGTGATTGATGATGTAGTAACATTCGTCGGCCTCAAGCCCCTTCGCCAGTTCGGGACGCTTCCAGGTGGCGCCGCTGAGGCTCCGGCAGGGGACGTTCAATTCTTCGGTAAAGGCTTCGATCATGCGGCCGATCAACCGCTTAATCGCTTCGTGATCGGGCGAGGGACTCATCAACTCCAGCCTTCCGTTGTCGTACGCCATGCGAACATGCCAGTTGTCTTCGTTTTCGCGCAACTGTTCATAGAGTTCCCAGGGAATGCCCGAGAGCGCGATCCGCTTCTCGCCCTTCAGCAGAGTTTTTTCGACAGTTGCCATGTGACCCATAGAAGACCGGAAGCAAAATGACAGCGGATGCTTGCCTATTTTCATCCTAGGCGCTGGAAAGGAGTAACGCAAACCTGCGTCGAATGGCGGAACTGGGCGCCGGAGGGCACTATCCTCCGTCGGCGGCATACATTCCGTATCTAGCCGGTGCCAACCATGGCTTGCTTCAGGCCGCACTGGGCGCTATTTTCTTACAAGGAGCATGACGTCTCCATCCAACATCGACAATCGAAAATCCAAAATCCAAAATCGCCCCGATGCCCACGGTTTCGCTCACGATGATCGTCCGCGACGAGCAGCTCAACCTGCCGGGTTGCCTGCAGAGCTGCGCCGATTGGTTCGATGAGTTGGTGATCGTTGATACCGGCTCGCGCGATGAAACCAAGGCGGTCGCGGCGGCGGCCCGCGACCGGCGGGGCCGCGCGGCGCGCGTCTTCGATTTCGCCTGGTGCGACGATTTTGCCGCCGCCCGAAACGAGAGCCTGCGGCACGCCACCGGCGATTGGGTGTTCTGGATGGACGCCGACGACCGGCTCGACGAAACCAACCGCCGCAAGCTGGCCAATTTGCTGGCCTCGCTCGACGACCGGTCGGTAGGATACGAGATGGGCCAGGTCTCGCAGTTTCCCGATGGCCAAGTGGCGCCTCCCTTCAGGCAATTACGGCTGTTTCCCCGGCGGCCCCAGTTGAAATGGTGGGGCCGCATTCACGAGGGCCTGATCGGCGCCGCCGATCTGACGTACGTCAACACGGGCATCCATATCTGGCACGTGGGATATCACGATCCGGCCACCCTGGAAGCCAAGTCTGCCCGAAATCTTCGCCTGTTGGAAATGCAGATCGCCGAAACTCCCCGCAACGCGCTGGTGTTGTTCCATCTCGCCCGTGAATATTTCATCAAAGGCCGGGCGGCCGAAGCTTTTCAGACGCTCGCGCGGCTCGACGCGCTGGGCACCGACGAGGCGCGCTCGCTGGCCGACGACGTGCGGCAGCGCGTCGCGCCGAGCATCGACCCGCGGCCGGCCGGCCAGGTTCGTGTCGAAACGCTGCACGGGCTGACGATCGGCGGCACCATCATTGCCTGACGCAAGCCCGGTGCAACTGCTTGACAAAGCCCACGCGGTGCATCAAAACAGAACCATGCCACGACCTTCGAAACGCGACAGCGAAGAATCGGCCGAACCGCGACGCGAGGCCGATGACGATAAATTTCTGGACGACGACGATTCGGCCCTCGACGCCGCCGATTCCGGCGCGTTGAGCGGCTCGCTCGAATCGCCCGAACTCGACGATGAGTTCGACGAAGACGACTTCGACGACGACTTCGACGACGATTTTGAGCCGGAGCTTGACGACGAGCTGGACGAAGACCTCGGCGAGTTCGACGAGCAAGTCGAGGGCGACGGCGCCGGCGAAGACGACGACGAAGACGGCGATCTGCCGTTTGACGAAGACCTGTGACGCTTGTTCCGCCCGTTGGTGGGTGCTCCGCCGATGCTCGACCTGGCAGGCCAAATCGACGAAGCCGTGGCGGTCATTCGCCAGCGTTGGCCCGCGCGGGCCCACGCCGGCATCATTCTGGGCACTGGGCTGGGCAGCCTGGCTCAGCACATCGAGTCGGAAGCCACGCTGGAGTATGAGGCGATTCCTCATTTTCCGCGGGCCACCACCACCAGTCATGCGGGGCAGCTTGTTTGCGGACGTTTGCAAGGATTGCCGGTCGTGGCCATGGAAGGCCGTTTTCACGCCTACGAAGGTTACACGCACCAGCAGATCACCTTTCCCGTGCGAGTGATGAAAGCCCTGGGCGCCGGGCTGCTCATCGTCTCGAACGCTTGCGGCGGCATGAACCCGCATTACGCCTGCGGCGACGTGGTGGTGATCGACGATCATATCAACCTGATGGGTGGCAATCCGTTGATCGGCGTCAACGACGACCGGCTGGGGCCGCGTTTTCCCGACATGTGCTGGCCCTACGACCGCCCGCTCATCGAGCGGGCGTTGCAAATCGCCCGCCGCGAGAATTTTGCCGCCCATCGCGGCGTGTACGTGGCGGTCACCGGGCCAAACTTGGAAACGCGGGCGGAATATCGCTTTCTGCGACAGATCGGCGCCGATGTCGTCGGCATGTCGACCGTGCCCGAGGTGATTGTGGCCGTTCACGCCGGCCTGCGCGTGCTGGGTCTTTCGATTGTGACCGACATGGGCTTGGCCGACGCGCTGGCGCCGCACGATCTGAATCATATTTTGGCGCACGCCGCCGCGGCCGAACCGAAGCTGCGCAAGATTGTGCTGGGCATTCTCGCGCAAGAGGCCGCGGATCCGCTGCAGGGAACCTGAAGTGTAACGTTTGCATGTTGCGGTCGCCTGCCGATTTGAACGGTTGCTGGACTGAGCAAACATGCTTGCTCCATTAGATCCTACAGTATGAGCGACGGCTTGCAGAACCAGCATCTTCCGATACGGAGCGTTCACTGCAGAAGCAGATCGCCACGGCCAAGTCTGCCATGAATCGCCTGATCGACATTCACACCGACGGGCTAATCGACCGCAATGAGTGCGAGCCACGCCTGGAACGCGCTCGGCGACGGCACGCTGGGTTGGAATCGAAGCTCGAGTCATTACGGTCACAAACTCAGGAGCAAACGGCATTGCGCGAAGCCTTGGACTGCGTCGATAGCTTCAGCGAAGTGGTGAGCGCAAACCTGGACCAGGCCGACTGGGCCACGCGCCGAGAAATCCTTCGCACCCTCATCGACCGCATCATCCTTGAGCCAACTCAGGTCCGCATCGTTTATCGAATCAACTTCCCCCTTTTGCCAAGAATGCTAGCAAGGATCGAGTTTGCACTTTTGTGGGAAGAGCGCTCTCTCCGGTCCTGGCGAACGCCTATCTCAACCCCTTGGATCACCAAATGGCCGAGGCGGGGTTCAGATGGTGCGCTACGCGGATGATTTCGTCATCCTCTGTCGCACTCCGGAAGAAGCCGAAAAGGCTCTAGCCACGGTGAGGCAATGGGTGGAAACGAAGGGGCTGACGCTGCACCCGGAAAAGACGCACATCGTGGATGTTCGGGAAGCGAGCTTTTCGTTTTTGGGCTACTCGTTTCGCGGCAAGGCTCCGCTTTCCGCGCGAAAAGAGCCACCGAAAGTTCACCGGCCGCATCCGCGAATTGACCCCGGAAAAGCGGCGAGTCGCTGGAAGTGACGATCCAACGAATCAACCGCAGCACGCGCGGTTGATTCAACTATTTCCGTCACTGCCACTGGAGCATCTACCGCGATTACGACGACATGACCAAGAGAATATTGACCTGCTCCAGGGCGTTGGTTACGCGCCAGCGGCGATTGTCGCCTGGCAGATCGTCGGCGGGCAACTCGAACTCAACGTGGTGCAACCCCGGTTCTTGAAACGTCGCCGCGAGCGGCACTCGGGCGGTCTCGCCCGGCGCGATCGTGGGCAGCCGCACCACGCTGGGCTTGCCGTCGATGGTCCATGTGCCGTCGAGCGACGAAAGCTCGCGCTCGCTGGCGTTGTGAACGACGGCTTCATAGTGTGTGGCGCTGCCGACCATC
>JAICLL010000306.1 GCA_025927475.1 Pirellulales bacterium | reverse complement strand
GGTGACGGGCTAGGAAGCCCATCCTCCTTAATAGCCAGTCGCGCAGGGCTATTCAGGATGGCAAACTGACTGAAAAAATGCTGTCGTGTGAAGTTACCCTTAAGGCGGCCGGCGGGTTTCAAATTTCGCTGCAATTCAGAAGCAAGCGGCCGGGGCACTCTTGGACTGCGGCGATTCATCGCCGCCTTCATTCGTCGCGGAGCGACCTTCTCTCCGACCGCGAGGATTGGCGGCGGTGGCCGGAGCGGCCGATTCCAAATGCGCCGGATAAAGAGAAGGTCGCTCCGCGACAACGGAAAGCGGCGATAAATCGCACGCACTCCAAGACGGCGCCAACCACTCAGACCAAGGCCGGCCGCTTACGTCTGAATTGCGGCAAATTCCCGCGCCCACTTTCGTTGTGACCGGCGGCCAGTATACTGTGAACTTGAAAATGAGCCTAATTGCCGCGGAGAGATACGTTTGCCATGGCCAACGCCTTTGATCCTTATCGCGAAGCTCTGGTGGTGGAAACTCAAACCATCTGGCCTGACGAATACGACACATGGGACGACGCCGAGCGCGAGCATCTGGCCTCCTTGCTGCATGCCGAGCCCCAATTAGCCGGGGAAATGGACTATGTGCGGATGCATACCGGTTTCTGCCGCCAGATTACCGTCACGCCGGCCGACGTCGAACGCGTGAGGAAGTAGCCCCGATTGAACGAGCTTTGTCGCGTCTTCGTACCGCTCGCCGATCGCAGCTATACCATTGAGATCGGCACCGGCATCTTGCCGCGCGCCGCCCGCATTGCCGCCGACCGCCACAGCTCACACGTCGTGGTCATCACCGATGAACACGTCGAACAGCCCCACGCCGCGGCCGTCGCCCAGGCAATGGCTCAACGGCAAATGAACGTCGATCTTGTAGTGATTGAGTCGGGCGAGACGAGCAAATCAGTCGAAACCGCGCAGCAGCTCTGGGACAAGCTGCTCGACCTGGGGGCCGATCGCAAGACGTTGGTGGCGGCGGTGGGCGGCGGCGTCGTGGGCGATCTGGCGGGGTTCGTGGCGGCCGCCTTTGCCCGAGGGCTCGCGCTGTTGCAGGTGCCGACCACGCTGTTGGCGCAGGTCGATAGCTCCGTCGGCGGTAAGGTGGGCGTCAATTTGCCCGGTGCGAAAAACATGGTGGGTGCTTTTTGGCAGCCCACGGCGGTGGTCATCGATACCGATGTTCTGGCCACGCTGCCTGCTCGCGAGTACCGCGCGGGTCTGGCGGAGGTGGTCAAGTACGGTGTGATTCTCGACGCCGCTTTTTTTGAATGGCTCGAAGCGCACGTCGCCGAAATCAACGCCCGAGAACCGGCGGCCGTCCGGCATTTGATCGCGCGCTGCTGCCAGTTGAAGGCCGGCGTCGTCGCCGCCGATGAACGCGAACAAACCGGCTTACGGGCCGTGCTCAACTATGGGCACACGTTTTGCCACGCGTTTGAGGCTTTGACGGGCTATTCGCAGTTGCTACATGGAGAGGCCGTGGCCATCGGCATGCTTTGCGCCTCGCGACTTGCCGAGCGACTCGGCCGCATCGACGCCTCGCTCACCGAGCGTCAGCACCGGCTGCTCGTAGCCTTCGGCTTGCCGGTCGACGTGCCAGCGCAACTCGACCCGAACGCGATCTTGCGGGCCATGTCGCACGACAAGAAGGTGGAGCATGGCCGCCTGCGATTTGTGCTCCCCTCGCGGCTCGGGCACGTGGAGTTGGTCGGCGGCGTGTCGAAAGAGTTGGTAGCGGCGTCTTTGTAGGCGCGCCTGGCACTTCGTCACCACGACCGGGCTCGCCCCCGATCGAGCGCTGACTGACCAGCTAGATTGTAGCGAGGTTAAGCATGATGCCGCCCGCTTGCCGGGCGGAGATTCACGTTGGCCGTCTAAACTGTCTTCCAGCGACCCTCTCCCCGATTTTGCCCCGCTTGGCTGCCGAAGGCAGCCAAGCGGGGCAAAATCGGGATTCGAGGGGGCGGCCGTCTTTGTAGACGGCCAACGTGAATCTCCCGCGGGCAAGCCGCGGGCATCATTCCGACGCGTCTGCGGCGCGCTATCTTCGGTCGCCGGTGCGCAATGCGGGCTAGGCGCCCAACATCGTCAGCGGATTCTGCCGGTTCTTCAGCGGCAATGTGACCGGGCCGCCAAGGCGATGCGATTCAAAAACGGCGACAATCATCTCCGTGGCGCCGCGGGCCTCATAGGCACTGGAGAGCGGCTGCCGGTTCTCTTCGATGGCCGCTAACAAGTCGAGCGCGGCCGGGCGGTGGCGATATTGCGCAGCGTCGTCCGCAAGCGGCTCCGGCAATCCGATGCCGGCGCTCGATATATCTTGCCAAACCGCCTTGCTGCGTCCAGGCGACCAGCTCGGATCGCCCAGATATTTGGCCGATGGCATCGTGCCCTCCAGAATCTCGATCACGCCTCTCGACCCATAGATCTGTAAACCATAACGAGAGCCCTTGCCGGCCATATTCTTGACCGATTGGAAGTAGGCGGTGGCGCCGTCATTCAAACCGTACATGGCCGTGACCGAATCGCCTGCCAGCGGGCCGAGGCCCTCGTTGCCGTCCGCCACGTCGGCCTTGGTGATCGGATGGCCGGCCTGCGCGACTCGGGCAAAGCACCACGAGGGATGCCCGGCCAACGCTCGAATCGCGTCCATCACGTGCGTGCCGAGCACCCACAAATCTTCGCCGCCACCGCGCCGATCTTCTTTGCCGCGTCCGCGATACTCCAGCACTTTGCCGATCGCCCCTTCACCGATCAGCCGCTTGACCGTTTGCAGCTTGGGGCTATAGCGAGTGGGGTGAGCCAGGGCCAGGCGTGTATGGGTGCGCTCACAGGCATCGACAATCTGATCTGCTTCTGCCAGCGTGCGGCAAAACGGCTTCTCCATATAGACATGGATGCCTCGCTCAGCCGCGGCCACGGCCATCTCGCGATGCTGATCGAGCCAGCGCTGCCCGATGACCACGATGTCGGGCTTGGCCTTGTCGAGCATCTCACGATAATCGGCAAAGGCCTGTTCGACCTTGTGCTTTTTGGCCATGGCGGCCAGGCCGGCTTTGTCGTCATCGGCCACCGCGACGATCTGGCAGTTCGGCAGCCCGACGAATGCTTCGTCCATGCCGTGTCCATAGTCTCCGTGGCCCGTGCGGCCAATGATGCCAACGCGAAAGTTCATGGCGATCCTCCTCTGTTTATATTGCAGCGCAATTGGTGGCACGGCGACGTCGGCGAGGCCGTGGGGCGGCCTTCCAGGCCGTCATTTTCGGCGGACGGCCTGGAAGGC
>JAICLL010000183.1 GCA_025927475.1 Pirellulales bacterium | reverse complement strand
TTCAGGAGCCTGCTGGCAGAGTATGAACGCTCGCCCAGGCTGACGGCGAGCAGGCTTTATCTGCAAGCAATGGCCCAGATGCTGCCAAAGCTGCGCGCCAAGCTCATCGTCGATTCATCGACCGACGTCGATCTCAGCATCTTGCGGGAGGACGCCCGTTGAAGCGGCCATTCGCCATCCCGGTCACCCTGGCTTTGCTCGCCGGTGCGATTTACCTCAGCCGAAGCGGCGGCCGTCAGACCGCGGCCGACGCCGCCGCGGACTCGCCGGCTGGCTGTCTCGAACGGATGTTTACAGCGGCCGAGAAGGGCGATGTGGCTGCCTGGCTCGATTGCTTCACGGGCAGCGAACGCGGCCGATTGGCCAGACAGGCCGAATCGCAGCCCGCTGAAAAGCTCGCCGCGTCGTTGCAAGAGGCGGTACGCACACTTAAGGGCCGTGCAATCAGCGGCGCCAGCGCGCCGCAGAGCGCTGGCGATGCGGCGTCGCTCGCGGTTGAGCGAATTTACGCGCATCACACTGAGCGGCAGAGTTATCATTTTCGCCGCGAGGCGGACGGCTGGCGAATCGACTCGGTGGGCGCAGTTGAGAAGCATCAGCCGCCGATCGCCTATGGTACGCCGGTGTATGACCTTGGCCAGCCGGATGAGGCTAAGTGAAGTAGTCGAGACGCCAACCCGACCTAGCACCGGGTAAATTTGTTGCCGCCGCTTCGCTCGGTGACTAAACTAGCGGTTACTTACCCTGCGGCGAGCGGCGGAAACGATCGCCACCGCCCGCCACGCGGCGTCCCCGCAACGTTAACCTGGGCCAGTGGAGTAACAACCATGGTGAGGCACTTCTGTTCGTTCGCGTCCTGTCGTTCTGAACACAAACGTCGGCGAAAGCCAGCCCAAAAGTCCGCGGCACGCCACGCCTTGTTTCGTGCTCTTGGCTGGGAGCAGCTCGAACATCGAGTGCTATTGACGGCGGCGACGATCACCTGGACCGGCGGTTCGGCCGCCAGCGATAACTGGAGCGACCCGGCCAACTGGGATCTGGGCCGCGCCCCGATCGACGGCGACAGCCTGATCTTTCCGGCCGGGGCAAACCAGTTGGCCAGCAATGACGACATGCCCGGCTTGAATGTTAACTCCATTACCTTTGGCGGCCCGTTTACCACATTCACCAGTGGTTATAACCTCCGCGGAGACAAGTTGACGATCGGCGCCGGCGGCATCATCGATACTGTCTTTTTCGCACCGCCGCCCCAGCAGCAAACGATCGAGCCGAGTGAACCCGTGGTCGTCATTGGCCTCGATCTGGCGCTCAGCGCCCCGCAAAGCTGGTCGGTCACCGAGCTTCCGCTGATGATCAACGGTAGCGTGGATAACGGCGGCTTCGACTTGACCGCTTCGGGCAACGGAACGCTCGACTTCGATGGGCCGATCAGCGGCAGCGGAGGCTTTGCCGTCGCTGGCAACGGGACGGGATCGGCGCCTACTGTGGAGTTAGCAAACACCAACACCTATACCGGTCCAACGTCGGTTCAGACCGGCACGCTCATTGTCGATGGCTCGACGGCGGCCGCCAGCGCGGTGACCGTCGCTCCTGACGGTACGCTAGGGGGTGCGGGTACCATCGGCGGCAAGATCACCATCGTCGGCCCTGGCGGCCTTGCCGCGCAAGAGGGCGGGACGCTCGATCCAGGCGCCGCTCCCGACCCGTCGAAGGACACGGGTATTCTTTCCAATACAGGCGGTGTCACATTCCAACCCAGCCTGATCGTCGAACCGCAAGCGGCTTCCGACGCCGTCCGCCTCTCTCAGTTCGCTGTGCAATTGGGCGGAACCGCGGCCGACCCTACGAACGATCAGCTCGACTCCGCTGGAACTGTCGCCTTCGTTGACGCCACGTTTCTCAACCTGACCACGCTCCCCGGCGCCGGGCCGTACAACGCAGGCCAGCAGTTCGTGATCGTGCAATCGGGTGCGCCGATCACAACTACGTTCGCCGGCTTGCCCGAAGGAAGCACTGTCAGCGACGGCGCGCAGAACTTTACCATCAGCTACGCCAACGACCGCGTGACGCTGACGGCGCAGCCCATCTCCGTCGCGACCGCCACCTATCTCGACGGCCAGCCGGGCGATGCCACGGCCGCCACCTTCATCCATAACCTCTACCGTGAGCTGCTGGGGCGTGAGCCCGACGCGGCCGGCCAGGCGTTTTGGATCAACGTATTCTTTCAGGCCGACACCGGCGGCACGAACGCCGCCGCGGCCCAACAAAAGGTGGTCGCTGGGTTCCTCGACTCGACCGAATACCGTGAACACGTTATCGCGCACATCTACACTGACTTCCTGCGCCGCGCCGCGGACAGCAACGACTTGGCGTTTTGGAACTCCCAAATGGCCGCCGGCGTGGATGAAAAGACCGTGCTGGCCGACATCATCGGCTCGTACGAGTATTACGCATACGCGCAGGGAGCGGGGGCCCATCCCGATAACACGGCCAGCGAGGCGGAAGCATGGGTGGGCGCCCTGTATCGTGACCTGCTGGGACGGACGGCGGACCAAGGTGGCCTTGAATTCTGGACGCAGCAAGCTTCGGCTCACGACACTCCATCTGGACGGGCCGCTATCGCCTTTGAATTCCTGGGGGCGGCGGAGGTCGACCATAAGCTCCTCAACGGCAATTATCCAGGCGCGGCCGGTTCGGTCGGCGCGGCGGGCACGCCCGCCGAAGGTGCCTACGCCCTGGCCGACATCACAGGCAATGGCTGGGACAACCTTTACTTCCAAGGCAGTTTGAGCACCGCGGCGGTTGACTCGCTGTTCGCCGACTTACAAGCCGGCGCTTCATTTGACCAAACGATCGCCGCAATGCTCGACATGCCGCAGTACCTCAACGGTGCGGTCGTGCCGACGTAATTTTAACGAGTGCCGCTCGCCCACGGGCCTTAAGATTTGCTGGCTTCGTCCAGACTAAATCTTGTTGGCGTCTGTAGGCACCGGACTCCGTGCCGTTCCGTCGCCCACTTTGCCCCAGCCACCACTCGCCGCTGAGCGGATGGCGCCCAACTTTCGACGCGTTCGGGGGTTCACGGCGGCATTCTTCAATGCCAAATGAAAAAAATCAATTTCACTTCGAGGGCCGACGATATCGCCGACGACAACCGCTACTTGGCGATTTACCTGTCGACGCGCGAGTGGCAACTCCCTGAGCCGGCAACGCCGAGGAGGTTGGAATGCCGAGAATTCTAGCTGCTCTGACGCTCGTGTTATTACTTGCGCTGGTGCTGACGAGGATCCTCCTTTTGAAACGTCGCGGAATCAAAGCGATGCATTTCGGCGCGTTGGATAAAAAGGATTACTTCATCCCGCCCTTTGCCCTTTTCTATTTCTATATCGTGTTCGCCGCCGCGTTCAATCTACCCGTCCCAAGCGCGCAGGAATTCGTCCACGCGAAGGCGATCTCCTGGGTCGGGCTGTTCTTCTGTCTCGCGGGGCTGTTCTTGTTCGCGTGGAGTCTTGTTTCTTTCGGGCGCAGCTTTCGTGTCGGCATTGATGCCGACCGTCCCGACCGACTCATCACGACCGGCGCATTTAGGTTCAGCCGCAACCCCACCTATTTGGCGTTTGCCATGGTTTTGATCGGACAATTCCTGATTTTCTCTAATTGGCTGCTCTTGCTTTATATCGGCGGCGGCACGTGGCTGTTCCATCGTCAAGTGTTACGCGAGGAAGAGCATCTAAATCGCTATTACGGCGAGGAGTATGTGGAGTATTGCCAGCGAGTGAGGCGGTATTTCTGAAGGCCTAATTAGTTCTCGGCGTTTCACGCGGAGAGGTCCAACTTCTTAGAACGGGCCTTTCACAGGCGGCTATTGCGTCGGCACGATTTATCTCCAGCGCCTCCTGCAATGCGGATTGCAAGTTTTCTAAAAGTTTTTGCCGATTGGGCGGCCGACTTCTCGCAGACGGGGGAAACGTGCCCAGACGGCGAATCCGCCCTCAGTCGTCACCCAAGGCACGCCGAACAAGGAAAACCGGATTCGGGCCGGCGACCGGCACGTCGGCGGCGAATAATCGTTTGACCAGCCCCTGAGCGTTGTCGGCGGTGTGCATCAAGCGGGCCGCCCAGAGCGATCGCGGCAATCCAAGTGAGTCGAAGGCGTCGTGCCCGAAACAGCCGAGAACGGCCGCACCGATCTGTCGATGAAGATCGTGATTGCCGCTGGTGGAGGAGAAATGGCTCGCGGCCGCCCGGAGCGATGTCATAATGAGGGCCCAGCCAATGCCGCCTGCCTGCCAACCCTGGACGTGGAAGTCGTCAGTGAACTGAGCGGCTGTTTCGGGCTCAAAAGCGAACTCATCGACGTCGCCCTGCGATCGCAGGCAGCCGATCAACAGATCGTTCCAACGCTCAATGCGGCGCCGGCGATGGTTGATCGCTGGCCCTTCGCGCGAGCCTAACGGCAAACCGCTGGCCAATAGTGTTAATGCCCGCCGCCGCGATTCGAGATGGCCCATGAACACGCTACGTGCCACCGGTCCGGCATCGCTTATGCCGCACCGTCGATCGTGCAGTACGGCGACGGCCGAAAAGACACGGGTCAAAACTTCGCTGGCAAGGATCTCGTCGAGCAACGAGACGATGGCGGGCCTTGCAGGCGCAGCGCGCTGCGCCTCGCCTGCGTGTACCTGCGGCTGATCGTCTCTGCGCTTAACCTCGCACATCTGTTTCAGCGAGCTGGCCCAACGTTGTTGCCGGCATTTCGAAGCCGACCAATACTGGGCGAGCGATTCGGCTGAAAGTGCCTCTTTGCCGTCGATCAAAAGCGGCGCTTTTGCCGTGATGATCGCCGCCAGTTCAACGAGCTCGCCAGTGGTCACAACGACGGTTCCTGGACTGCCATGAATTGAAAAAGGGGCGAGAGAGCCCGAGGGGACCAGGGCTCTCTCGCCGCCTGAGATACAGCCCAACGCAAGTCCGATACCGGGCCCGCGCGGCCGATGGGCCGGCAGCCCGCTTAAACGCTTATCCAGCAAAGAAATAGCGCCGCATCCGCCTTGCCTGTCAAGTCGCTCGAGGCGGATACCGATGTTGCCATTTTGCAACGCGCCGGCGATGAACGTCCACCGTCCGGCACATCTGGGGCGCCTGAAGAATCGCTTCGGCCCCTTGCCATGCGCTGCCGTCGGCTGACGCAAGCAATACGACGGCGGTTGACACCGCCATCGTAGATTTGCCTGCCAGCTTAGCTCGCTTTTGTAAAGCTAATCTTGGGCGATCGCCGTTCGATCGCCGCGGTCGGCCATGGCGGTCAAGATGGCGAAGTTCATGTCTTGCGACAGGAACCGCACCGAGCCGTCGGCCAGACCGCCCAGCACACCGCCGGGGTGCGAAGAAAACAATGGAATGTTGGAATGGTAGGTCTGCTGATTGCCGTTCAGACCATAACTGCTGGCAATCGGGTAAAGCATGGTGGTCACATTTTGCGTCCAGTCATACCCAGCGCCACCGCCACACGACCACGAGTGGCCATTGTGGCCACAAGAACGCAGGTCGTGCCTGTTGTTTTTCGAGTCCCACTGGTAATCACTTTGCTCACTTACCGCCAGGGTGTGCGAGGTGCCATCGATAACATCGCGTATCGCGCACGGTTGGACTATTGGATTGGTCGAGACTTCCTCAATGACGCCATTGTAAGCTTTGTAGCCATATTCGGTTATGTGTGTATCTGAGGTCACCACATTGTAAGTGCCCCCCCTCCAGTAGGAACCCGTGATGCCCACATAATTCGCCAGTTGGAACGTCACTTTGCCATTTGCGTAAGTGGTGTCCGTTACGGTTGTCGGCAGCGAACTTGACGGGCAATTCAGGATCGGAACACTTAGCATCGTGATATAGGGCGCGTTTGGGCTCGGGCCGTTCTGCATCGACCAATCGCCCGTGAATTTGAAATTGGAATATACGGCGCCCTGTTCAATGTACGGAAAGAGCCGCACGAACCACGAGCACCCTCTTTGGAAATTAAGCGTGTTTACAGTGCCGACTTGTGGACAGGCATTGTAAGGGAACTTGTGGGCAACGTCATGATAATTCTGCAGGGCCACGGTCAACTGCCTGAGGTTATCAGTGCATTGCGAGCGCCGCGCCGCCTCGCGCGCCGCCTGCACGGCAGGCAACAACAGCGCGATCAGAATGCCGATGATGGCAATCACCACCAGCAGCTCAACGAGCGTGAAACCTTTGCGCGCCGACGTTGGCGCGGATACCGGGCGGGCGACGGAGAAGAACGGTCGAGAAGGATGATAGCCGCAGTGAGTTCTCATCGACATGAGTAAAGCTCCGAAAAGGAATCAGAAAGGAGAAGAAAGGAAATCAGCAAAATCCCTCGCAATCGGTGAGGAGTCGCTTAAAGCTAAAAACGAATCTCGACGTGGCCGCAAAGCCCCGGCATGTTCGTAGCGATTATTTAGACACCAGTGGAAAATCTACCGTGTTTTCGCCCGGCTTCACATCGGCCGTCAACGTGGTTTCCGCGTTGTATTTAGCAGGTATTTTCTCGATGAATACTTGATTCACCTCATGATCTGACGTGGGCGGCGGCAGCGTTTCGATGCGCACCGAGTGCTTTCCAACCGCGGCGCCCTTAATGTCGCGAATGTACGCCAGGGTGTATTTGCCCGCTGCGTCGGTGACACCTGTCGATGGCCGGCCCCCTTCGGGAGAGAAAATGATCTGGGCATCGGCCAGCGGAGAGCCATCCATGGTCACCGTTCCCTGAACCTGTCCCAAGTCGGACCGCTTGTTGGAACCGCAACCAACGCAGGAAAAACCAAGGACCGCGATCATTGATGCCAAGATCAACTTTGGCGTTTGTTTCCTGGCGCAATCTTCCGCAAGAACAAGGTCGGAGCCAGAGGCGGCGACGTGACAAGTCATGCCAGTTGACCTCACAAACAGGACCGGTTTTGAAATGAGATGGAAATGATTCTATCGCCGACCGTTTTTTCTTGCAACCACCCAGGCTGCACCTCGACGAGTGATCGTGATTGACCAGCGGGCACAATCAACCTATGATCGCCCGTAAGTCGCTCGAGCGCGGATGTTCACCTCTGTCTCCGATGAGCAGCGGCAAGCAAGGACGTAACTTCGAGCATGCAACTTGCTCTTCAGGCCACTCGCTTTCTCGGGGTTCGGCATGCGCGCAAGACGCCGCGCTCCGCACACCTAATCGGTATCGCGGGGGCGGGCATGTCTGCCTTGGCAGAGGTGCTGGTTGAGGAGGGCTGGCGCGTTAGCGGGTCGGACCTGAATGCGGCAAGTGGCCTCCTGCCGAATGACGCACGGATCTACACCCGCCATCGCAGCCAGCAGGTGGCCGACGATATTGGGCTGGTTGTCTACAGCGACGCGATCGGTCCTGAGAATGACGAACGCCGCCGAGCCCGGCAGCTCGGAGTGCGGCAATACAGTTATCCGCAGATGCTGGGCGAGTTAATGCAAGTGCGCCAAGGACTGGCGGTGGCCGGCACGCATGGCAAAAGTACCACGACCGCGATGGTGGCCGAGATTCTCGTGCAAGCCGGCATCGACCCGACGGTGATCGGCGGCGGAACGCCCTTGGACCGCCGCACGGGCGGCCGCCACGGCAAAGGGCGGCACCTGTTGGTTGAGGCCTGCGAATATCGCCGCAACTTTTTGCATCTTTGCCCGCGTTTGGCCGTGGTCACCGGCATTGAGCTCGATCATGTCGATTGTTTTTCATCGCTGGATGAAGTGGAGGCGGCGTTTGCCGCTTTTGCCGCTCGCTTGCCGGCAGGCGGAAGGCTGGTCGTCCCCGAGGAATGTCCGGCCGCGCGACGTGTCGCCCGGCTTGCCAGGTGCGGGACGGAAACCTTCGGCATCGGCGGCTCTGCAGATTGGCGCGCGGTCGATCTGGCACAGAACACCGGCTACTTCCGCTTTGACGTGTGCCACTCGGCGGGCCGAATCACCGATATCAAACTGCGCGTGCCGGGCCGGCACAATGTTTTGAACGCCTTGGCCGCCGCCGCCCTGGCCGCGGCAGCCGGAGCCGACGATCGGGCGATCGCTGGCGGTCTCAACGCCTTCAATGGACTCAAGCGGCGGTTGGAGCGAGCCGGCGAGTGGAATGGGGCCGTCTGGTACGACGACTACGCTCACCATCCCACCGCGGTCCGAGCGGTTCTCTTGACCGTCAGGCAGATGTTCCCCAATCGGCGGATATGGTGTATCTTTCAACCACACCAACTATCGCGAACGCGCCGCCTGCTGGACGAATTCGCCGAAAGCCTGCAAAATGTCGATCGTGTGGGCATTGCCAACGTCTTCGCCGCACGCGACGCTGGCGGCGCCGGGTGCCGCGAGGCGGCCGGCGCATTAGCAGAACGAACCAGGCACTGCGGCGTGCAAGTCCAAGAGTCACATACTCTTGCCGGACTCGCCGAAGAACTCGAACAACAGATTACCCCGGGCGATGTATTGCTGACGCTGGGAGCGGGCGACATCCGAAAGGTTTGGAATGCCACTCGACGAATTCGAACCTATCGTGCGGCCGGCTGAGCCGCTGGCGCCGCATACGTGGTTTCAGCTTGGCGGCCCGGCCGAATACTATGCCGAACCGCGCGACGTGGCCCAACTTGCCCGGCTGGTGGAGCGCTGCCAGCAAGAGGATTTGCCCGTCCGCATTCTGGGCGGCGGCTCGAATGTCCTGGTGCGCGACGAAGGTGTGCCCGGCGTTGTGGTTCGGCTGCCTGAATCGGGTTTTGGCCAGATTGAAGTCCGCGGCCGGCGCGTGGTTGCGGGCGGCGGTGCCAAGCTGGGCCACGTGATCTCGACCGCGGTGCGCGAGGGGCTGGCGGGACTGGAAACGCTGGTCGGCATTCCCGGCACCATTGGCGGCGCCTTGCACGGCAACGCCGGCAGCCGCGGCGGCGACATCGGTCAATGGGCCGAGCGGGCGACCGTCTTGACGCGTACCGGCGAAGTGGCCGAACGCGGACGCGACGAGCTCGTCTTCGCCTACCGGCAAAGCAGTCTCGATGAGCTGGTCATTCTGGCGGCCGAATTTGAGCTGGAACACGACGACCCGGAGCAGCTCACCAAGCGCATGCAGCAACAGTGGATTGTGAAGAAGTCCGCGCAACCGCTCGCCCATCAAAGCGCCGGCTGTATTTTCAAAAACCCGCGCGGCATGAGCGCCGGTCTTTTGATTGACCAGGCCGGCCTGAAGGGGACTCGCGTCGGCGGCGCCGAAGTAAGTGACCGCCACGCCAATTTTATCGTGGCCGAACCTGGCGCAACCACCAACGACGTCTTGCGGTTGATCGAATTGGTACGCAGCCGAGTCGCCGATCGACTTGGCATGGAATTGGAGCTCGAAATTGAAATTTGGTAGGCCCATCAAGGAGGATGGCGATGTACGAAGAGGTAACTCATGCGCTGCGCATTGCGGTGCTGGCCGGAGGAGAATCCGCCGAGAGAGATGTCAGTCTGGCGAGCGGCCGTGCCGTAGCGGCGGCGCTTTCGGCCGCCAGCCGCCAGGTTGAAGTCGTCGATCCGGCGATAAGCGATCTGGTCCATCTTGCTTGGAATGATTTCGACGCCTGCTTCATTGCCTTGCACGGTGGGCCGGGTGAGGACGGCCGCGTGCAGAGCCTGCTCGAATCTTTTGGCGTCTGCTACACCGGCAGTGGGCCGGCGGCCTCCCAACTGGCCATGAGCAAATCGGCGGCCAAAGAACGCTTCGCCGATGCTGGTGTGCCGACGCCCGAGTTTATCGTTGAACAGCTAACCGATCCCAGGCAGGAGCACGTATACCTCGCCGACCTCGGCTTTCCGCTGGTGGTCAAGCCCGATCGCCAAGGATCGAGCATCGGTGTCGGGTTCGCAGGCAACGAAGCGGAGCTGCATGCTCGGTGGAACGAGGCCCGGCGATTCGATTCGCGTGTGTTGGTGGAGCGGTGGATTGACGGACGCGAGTTCACAGTCGCGCTGCTTGGTCGACGACCGCTGCCGCTGATCGAAATCGTCACACCGCGAGCTTTGTTCGATTACGAGGCGAAATACGAAAGCGCATTGACGGAGTATCGTTTTGAGCATGGTCTGAGCGATGCCGTGACCGAGCGGATCACGGGCATGGCCGTGGCCGCCGCCGAGGCATTAGAAACCAGGGGGCTGGTTCGTGTGGATCTGATGGTCGATCGCGCCGGCCGACCGTGGGTGCTGGAAGTCAATACGGTGCCCGGCCTCACCGCTCACAGTCTGGCCCCGAAAGCGGCCGCACGGGCCGGACTCGACATGAGCGGCCTTTGCCAGTGGATGATTGAAGATGCCCTGCTTGCTGAGGCCAAACGATGACCGCGCCCACGAAATTGTCTCCAAAGAACGAGCCTAGTTTCCGGCGCCGCGGCAGACGCATGACGGTGCGCCTGGCGGCGGTTTCCCTCTTGCTGGCAGCGGTCGCCAGCGGCGGCTATGCCCTATGGCGCGCGGTCCGGCCGCAAGTGCTGGCCGGGCCGCAATTCGTTGTGGCAGCGGGAACGGTCAGCGTGACTCCGCCGCCGCCCTGGATTCGCAGCGACGTAAAGGCTGAAGTGGTGCGTGACATCAACCTGGCGGGACCGATTTCGGTGCTCGATGAAGGCCTGGGGGAGCGGTTCTATGAGGCCTTCGCGGCACACCCCTGGGTGGCAAAAGTGGTGCGCGTGCTAAAGCGTCCGCCGGCGGGTGTGGAGGTTGATCTGATCTACCGCAGGCCAGTGCTGATGGTCAAAGTGCCCGACGGCCTGCTGCCGGTCGACCGCGACGCAGTTCAATTGCCCACCGCCGATTTTTCTCCGCTCGAAGCGAGCCGCTACCCGCGCCTGGTGGAAATTGAAGGAGAGACGCCACCGCCTTCGGGCACGCGCTGGAGCGATCGGCGTGTGGTGGCGGCCGCGTCCTTGGCCGCCGTCTTGATCGATGCCTGGCAGGAGCTTGGCTTACACCATCTGGCCCTTGCTCCGGAAACCGCCAGCTTGCCGGCCGGCACGTTTGAATTTGAGCTGTTTACCCAAGGCGGCACGCGCATCGCCTGGGGGCTCGCGCCGGGCAGCAGCGAAGAAGATCTTGCCGCCACGGCCGACAAGCTCTCGCGTCTGCGGCACTATGCGGCCGAACATGGCGCGCTCGACAATCTGCGGGCTCCGCACGATCTCGACCTGCGCGCCCCGCAAGGTGTGATTGCTACCCCCCGCACCGCCGCCCAGCACCCAGAGCGGCGATGACGCGCCAGTGAGACGGTTCTTATGCATGACGAGCGGGCGCGAAAGCAACTGGAATCTCGCTTCGGGCCGTTGCCATCCGCAGCCGGGGCGGAGCTCGAGGCGATGACAGGTGAGCGTTTGACCGAATTGGGTTGCGACCTCTTGAACGCCTCGTCGCTCGCGGAATTAGGACTTGGCGATCCGCAAAACGGTGACTGAGCGGGTCTTCGCCTACGCCAACACGCCTTCAATCGGTTCGCCATCGGGCAGCACGAAGTGCGGGCGGCGCTGAAGATCATAGAGACGCGTCGTGGGATCGATGCCCAGCGCGCGATAGATCGTGGCTGCCACATCGCCTGGGGAGAAGCCGCGCGTCAGAGGAAACGCTCCTTGCTTATCAGTAGCGCCAATCACCTGGCCCGATCGCACGCCGGCGCCCGCGAAGAAGATCGAGCCGGCCGGTCCCCAATGGTCGCGGCCGCCGAGCTTATTGATTTTGGGTGTCCGGCCGAATTCCGTCAGAAAGACCACCAGCGTCGAATCGAGCAGGCCGCGCTCGCCCAGATCGCTCAGCAGGGCCGCGAAGGCTCTGTCCATGCCGGCCACATGGTAGCCGCGCAGCGCCATCTGGCTGATGTGGGGCTGCTTTTGCTCCGGCACCGCATGGTTGTCCCAGAGATTGCCGTAATCAGGGTCGTAACCGTAATCGACCATTACAAACCGCGCGCCGGCTTCCACCAGTCGCCGTGCCAGCAAACAACGGCCGCCCAATTTCGTGCGGCCGTACGTATTATGCCTTGACTCCGGCTCCTGCGACATATCAAACGCGTGCCGCACCGCCGGCGATGCCAACAGCTCAAAGGCGTTCCCGTAATGGCCATCCATCGCGCCGCGCTTCTCGAGATCGCCGACTACACCGTCCAGCAATCGTCGCAATTGAGAACGTTCACCCAAACGATTCAGATTCAAGCCGTCCAGCAAGGCCAGCGTCTTGGGCGCGAGATCCTCAATGGCGATCGGCGAGGGGTTGGCCGATTTCTCTCCGACGGTAAAGTCAGGTTGCTCCGGCTCGCCGCCCACGCAAAACGGGCCATATTGTCCGCCCAGCCAACCGCCCACAAATTCATTCGTTGGCGGAGGTCCCGGCCGCGTGATGCCCGGCACCGCGATGTAGCCCGGCAGCCCGTTGCGGGGCCCTTGCAGGTACGACACAATCGAACCGACGTTCGGCTCACTTGTGATCTGTTGCATCGTCACCTTGCGGCCAGAAAGGCAATACGCCTGACTCAAGAAGTGATCGTTGCTGTCGTGCGAGAATGATCGCACCAGGCAGAACTTGTGGGCGAGCCGCGCCAGCATC
>JAICLL010000271.1 GCA_025927475.1 Pirellulales bacterium | reverse complement strand
GGCCGAGAGCGCCGGCAGCAACAACAGCCCGACGAACGTCAAACACCACACCCGATGCCGCACCGCCGCCGACGAACGCCGCAACATCGCAGCAGCGAGCATCGCGAGCAACAACAACACCGTGGCCTTCACGACCACGTCGACAGCGAGCTGCGCCCATGAAGAAGACAGCGCGGAGCTGAGCCAAGCGGTTAATGCTCGCATTATTGGGCCTCCTTTGCAGGGCTCGTCGGGTCGATTGGCTTTATATCGCCCACGTCGATCGTTTCGCCAGGCTTCACATGCCGCGTTCGCGTACGCCAGTTCGCGCCACCTTCGACAAAGCCGTCGAGCTCGTACGCCACGCCTGGTGGAATCCGGGCTAGCCGGAACCGGCCGTCGCCGCCTGTCGCGGTCAGATTGATCAGCGGCAACTGAATTTGACGCGGATGAATGACGCGCTCCGCGACGGGGCGCCGCTTAGCGTCTGGCCGGCCTGCGACTTCGTCGGGAACGCGCATGTCTACCCACGCGCCCGCCACCGGCTGCCCGTCGGCATCGACGACCCGCCCGATGACCGTTGCGCAAGGTTGCAAGACAACGGTTCGGCGCCGCACGTCAAGCGCGTCGTCAGGCGTGAATCGTACGACGGTGCCCAGCCCTCGCGCGCGGTGCAAAAAGGCCACATCGCGCCACTCGTCCGCCGCCGGCCCCACCAGATCTACAGTCGCGGCGAGCGACGGATCGTCCCACTGACTTCCGTGTGAGGAATCGAATGGGTTCGCCGGCAGCAGTCCCTGCGTTTCGAAGCCCGATAGCTCCCGCCCGTCGACATCGACCACACGCAACGGCGTGACGGCCATCGGCGTCAACCGTACGTCCAGACGAAAATCTTCCACATCCGCTGGCACGTTGACTTCGCGGATCGCGTTGTCTTGACTTGCGCTGGACAGGTGATACACATTCGGCCGGTGTTGCCCCGGCAACGTCAGGTCGGCGATGTCGGCGGCGCCTTCGCCGAGCGGGTATCGCTCGCCCCGTTCGGCGACGACGGTTACGACGCCGCGGCCGGGCAGGGCGGGCATGACAAACGCTCCGTCATCATCGGTGGCATAGCGATCGTCGAAACCCAATTTTTGCCCGCCGGCTCTGAAATTGGGATAGTCCTGCGCGGCGGTGTTGTTCAAAAACGGATAGTAACGCAGGGCGGCGCGCACCGGCTTGCCGGTCTCGGCGTTGGTCACACGCCCGCGCAGGGCAACCGCCGGCCGCAACCGGATGTCGAAGGCGATCGGATCGAGCCATTTGCCGCGCGGCGCCTCAAGCTCAGTGCGGAAATACGGCTGCTTCGCGCCCGGAACGACGCGCAGCCCCACTGTTTCTTTATCGTCGTCGGGCTTGGCAATTCCTTGCAGAGCATAGCGGCCCGCGCCGTCCGTCACCGCAGACAGAAATCCATCTGCTACCTGCACTTCGATGTCTGGCAGCGGCTGGCCGCTTACGGCGTCCAGCACTCGCCCCGCGATAAGCTGCGACGGCTCGGCCAACACGTCAAACTGATTGCCGTAACAAGTTTGCAATAGGAACCGCGGATCGCCGCTCGCGATCGGTCGCGGCTCGATGGCGCGCGTGACGGCCACCAGCCAGGTTTTGACAATTTGCGGTCCCTGCAGTTCCAGGTGCGCCACACGATCGGCGCCGAGGCCGGCGATCTTAAACCGTCCCTCGTCGTCGGTGGTGACCGTCGGGAAGGGGCTGAAGAACGAGTCGAACTCGACGAACATCGATCCGTTGGGGACTTCGCCGCCCCGCATTTTGACAGGCGGACTGCGGCCGAGCTCGGCAAGCCAGCTTTCGAGATCGTTTGGCTCAACTAGGAGCAGGCGGCGGACGGAAAGGCGCGCCCCGCGCACCGGGCGGCCCTCCAGGTCGAGCACGCGGCCCTGCAACGGCGCGGTATCGCGCGGCAGCCGCACGGTGAGAGGGGCAGTCGTGCCCGAAGCACTGCTCTGCGACGGGTCAAAGTACATGACGCCGAGACCATAACCGTCGGCGGTAACCACCAGCGACGTCTCGGTCTTAAATCCTTCTGTGGCGGCGAGTAACCGTGCCCGATCAGACCGAGGCGCGCTCGATTGCGGGTAGCTTGCGACGAACCGACCCTCGGCGTCGCTCCGCACGTCGGCGGCCCATTCGGCCAGCGGCGCGATCGAGCTATCGTGGCTGGTCTGCGAGCGGATTACCCGCACGCGGGCGCCGGCAATCGGGCGATCATCCAGATCGAGCACGCGGCCCGCGACACGGATCTTTTTGGACGCGGCTCCTCCTTGAGCAGCCGTCTGGCCCTGTGGGTTGCTTGAATTAAGCACCACGTCGCCCAGGTGATGCGTTGTGCCAGGCTGGACGGCTAAGTTTTGCTTCACTACGCGGAAGCCAATCGTCATCCCTTCCGCATAGATCGTGTAATCACACCCCGGCGGCACATCGGTGCGGCGGAAACGGCCTTCTTTGTCGGTGCCCACGGGCTCCAGGCTTTTTCCAAAATCGCCGTGTGGTAGTACATCGAACCGCAAGCTGGCCGCAGCAATCGGGTCGCCCTCGGCGTCGAGCAACCGGCCGGCGACCGTCGCGCACGGTTCTAGTTTGACGATCATCGCGCGCGTTGGATGATCGTCGAGCCGCATGGTGACGACTTTGCCAAGCTTGCGCGGCTCGTGACGGACCACCAGCGTCCGCGTTTCATCGGGGCCGAGATTCATGGTATCGAAGCTCGATTCGTCCCGCGCGTTCGCAGAACCATAATGGGGCAAGTCGCCGTCGACCTTGTAACCGGCCAGCGGTTTGCCGTCGGTATCCATTACGCTCACTTTGATCGATTCGCCAGGGTCAAAGAGAAGATCGCAGCTGGCCGATTCGGCGTCTGCCGGTGGGTTGATCGCGCGAACGGTGTTCGGCCATTTCAGGCTTGGAGGCAGGTTGTTCCGATACGTTGGAAAATGGCCGTACTCGTTGGTACCGCCCGTGATCGTCTCGGCGCCGACGCCGATCCGGTACGACCGGCTCCGGCACTCCGCGCCCACAATCGCCCTGCCGGGAAGACCGACCAGACGATAAGTGCCATCAGCCCGAGTGGTGTACCGCCCGTAAAAGCCGCCGCCCTGCACGTTTCCGTCCGGATCGAATTCAGGAAGTCGCTTTTGGGCATACTCGTTCGTGAGGAACGGGAAATAGCGCACCAGCGCGGGAACGGGCGCCCCCGTCGCCTTGTCGGTGACACGGCCCGTTATCCAAATGCCCCGGTGCAGGTCGAAATTGACGGTGACCGGTTCAAGCGTCGGCGCATCAGACACGAGCGATTCTTGCATGAAATACGGCTGTTCGTCGTTGGGAATGGCGAGCAGCTCGATGCCGCTCATTTTGGGCAGCCCGGTAAGGCGGAACCGCCCTGCCGTGTCGGTGGTCGTCCGCACCAGGCGGGTGCCGACCACGCCGGGCAGCCAGTTTTCGTTGGCGACAGTCACGCCCGGCAGCGGCTGACCGGTGTCGGCGTCGCGCACCGTGCCGACGATGGGCTGGGTGGGCGAGGCAGTCAAGTCGAAGTCGGCGCCGTAGACCGCCTCCGTCTGTTTATCGACAGGGCGCGTGACCATTTGCACAGACGCAATCCGCCGCGTGACCACGTTCACTTCGGTGTAGGCGATCCTTGGCCCCGTGAACAGCAGCCGCGCGCGGCGTTCGCGGCCAATGCCCGTCACGCGATAGCGACCCGCGGCGTCAGTGACGATCTGTTCGGTGTTCGGGGCTTGATATTCGGGCAAAGCCGCCTCAAGATGCCGCGCCGCGGTCCAGTTGACTTCACCCAGTTTGATCGCTTCGAGCCAGGCACTGAGATCATCTCCCTTCGGTGACTGAATTTCCTGCACCGATACGCGGACGCCGGCGACGGGGCGGCCTTCGAGGTCGAGCACGCGGCCGGCGACGGGTACGTCGTCGCGGACCAATCGCAAGGTCAGGTCTTTAGGCGGCGATTTTTCCACGGAGACAAAGCCCGGCCCAAAATCCTTCGCGATTGCGGCGATAGCATACCCGTCGCCCGACATCTGGCTGTACTGCGCGGCGCGTGTAAGCTTTGGGTTTCGATAAGAGATCTTAAATCGTCCGTCAGCGCCGCTGGTCGACTCGGCCAACGGCAGCCGCTCGACCTCGGGCGCCCAGTAATAGCCCAGCGCATAGATGGTGGCGCCCACGAAAGGTTTGCCGTCGGGGTCGAGCACGCGGCCGCGGACAGTAAGAATGGCGTCCGGCGATGCCGCCGCTCCAGCCGAGGGCGGCTGGGCTACATCGGGTTGGCTGTCTGACGCAACGGCCTGCGGCTCGTCGGCCTCGGCGGTTGGGCGGGGCGCGAGACGGATGACGGCGATGGAGGTGACGGTTACAGTCGCGGCAAGCAGCAACAACCGCGCGGCCCGCGCGCTGATGGGCAAATGCGAACGGGCACGATCAAATAGCGCGCGAATGCGATGCTCCAGGTTGCTGGTTTGGGCCATGGGCACGGCGGCAGTCAGCCGAAGCGGCTGGAACGACCGCGCGATCTGCAAGAGTTCGGCGGCGTAGTCGCTGGGGCGCTCGCCAGCCTGCACCACGCAATCGTCGCAGGCCAGCTCGCGCTCGATGCGCAATCGCCGCAGGGCGTACCAGGCGAGCGGATGAAACCAGTATAGCGCGCAGGTCAGCCGCGCCAGCATCTGAAAACCGACGTCGTAGCGTTTGACGTGGGCCAGCTCGTGCAGCAGAACAAACCGCCGCAAACGATCCGTCCAGGTGCGCGCCCGGTGCGGCAGCAGGACGACGGGCGAGAGCAGACCCCAAGTCATCGGCATCAGCGAAGCTTGTGTTTCATAAAGCGCTACCTGGCGGCGTAAGCCGAGCCGCGCGCGCAGCTCATCGAGCAATCCGGTCCAGGCAGGTTCGGCCACCGGCCGGGCGTGACGGCGCAAGAGATGATTGCGCAGAAGCCCAACGATCAATGGCGCAGCGGCGACCAGCGCACCGAGCAACCAGAGCGCGACAAGATAGTAGATTGTCCGGCGGGCATCCGCTGGTTCATTGACTCGGTCGCTTGCAACCGGCGGTAGTTGCGGCTGGAGTCGTTGGGCGTGCGTACCGTAGTCCTCTCGCTCCGCGAGAGGCCCGCCCGGCGCGGCGAAGGACGATGGATCGCCGAAGAGACGGTCGCCTTCCGTTGAATCTATTTGCGCGGAATCACGTCGCGGCGCAGTCAACGCGCCCGATTCTGCGGGCGCCGATTCAAGGGTAGAAAGTTGCGGCACACGGAGTGTGCCTACTACTTTGGGCAGCACCGCCAGCCGCCATTCGGGCAAGCCGGCCGAGAGCGCCGGCAGCAACAACAGCCCGACGAACGTCAAACACCACACCCGATGCCGCACCGCCGCCGACGAACGCCGCAACATCGCAGCAGCGAGCATCGCGAGCAACAACAACACCGTGGCCTTCACGACCACGTC
>JAICLL010000134.1 GCA_025927475.1 Pirellulales bacterium | reverse complement strand
GATGCGTATGGGGCCGATCGCAGCGTGTCCCACCTTTTGCCGTTGGATCGTTGCGGCGCCGTTTTGCCGCCAGAAGGTGGGACTCGCTGCGCTCGGCCCACCCTACGGCCTTACGCAACATGATGACCTATCTTGAGTGTAAAACCAATCAGACATTGAACGATTCCGCACTCCGCATTCCTCACTCCTCATGCGTTTACCCAAAATCCGCCGCGAAGACCTGAAGCCGGGCGATTGCCTCTGCAACCACTGCTCGGCCAAATGCTGCAAATACTTCGCGCTGCCCATCGAGACGCCCACGCGGCGCAAAGATTTCGATTACATCCGCTGGTATCTGCTGCACGACGCGGCCTCCGTCTTCGTGGAAGGCGAAAACTGGTATCTGCTGGTCCACACCCGCTGCAAACACCTGCAAGAAGACAATCGCTGCGCCATCTACCACACGCGGCCCAACATCTGCCGCGAATATTCGACCGAAAACTGCGAGTACGAAGACGATCACGTCTACGACCGCTACTTTGAGACGGCCGAGCAGGTGGAAGAATATGTCGAGGCGGTGCTGCCGCGGCAGGAATTTCGCAGCCGCCGCCCGCCGCTGTTGAACGTGATCGGTTAGGCAGCCGGCATGAGTAAGCGCATCGAACCGAGAACGCTCAAGGGATTTCGGGATTACCTGCCCGACGCCATGATGGCGCGCGAGCGGCTGATCAATACCGCCCGAGGAGTCTATCGTTCCTATGGCTTCAGCCCCATCGACACGCCGGCCTTGGAATATCTGGAAATCCTGACGGGCAAAGGCGGCGAAGAAACCGACAAACAGATTTATCGGTTTCAGGACTCCGGCGATCGTTGGGTGGGCCTGCGGTTCGATCTGACGGTGCCGCTAGCCCGCTTCGCCGCGCAACACATCGCCGAGTTGGGCACGCCCTTCAAGCGATACCACATCGCGTCGGTGTGGCGCGGCGAGAATACACAGCGCGGCCGCTACCGCGAGTTCATGCAGTGCGATTTTGACACCATCGGCACGCGCTCACCGGCCGCGGATATCGAAACGGCCCTGGTCATTCACGACCTGCTGCGGGCTATCGGCTTCGAGCGGTTCACGTTGCGGATCAACAATCGGCTGGTGCTCAACGGTTTGCTGGATCGTTTGGGCCTGGCCGAGAAATCGAAGGCGGTGTTGATTGCCCTGGACAAGCTGGCCAAGATCGGGCGCGAGAAAGTGGCCGACGAAATGGCCCGCACCGCCGGGGCCACGCCCGAGCAAGTCAACGAGGTGCTTCGCCTGGCCGAGTTGGCGGGCGAGAATCAAGAGATTCTGCGAAAGCTTGAGCCGATGGTGGCTGGCAGCGCCGCCGGGCAGGAAGGGGTCGCGCGGTTGGCCGAGTTGCTCGCGGCGGTCGAGGCGGCGGGAGTGCCCTGCGAGCGCGTGCGGCTTGATGTTTCGATTGCCCGCGGACTCGACTACTACACCGGCGCCATTTTCGAGACGTTTCTCGATGAATTGCCCGGCATCGGCAGCGTGTGCTCGGGCGGGCGCTACGACCGTCTGGCCAGCCTTTACACCAATCAAGAGCTGCCCGGCGTGGGGGCCTCGCTCGGTCTCGATCGCTTACTGGCGGCGATGGAAGAGCTCGGCATGCTGGCCAAGGTCACCACGCCGGCCGAAGTGTTCATCGCCTATTTCGTGGCCGACCGACTGCACGACTATTTGCGCCTGGCGGCGCACTTGCGGGCGGCCGGCATCGGCGTCGAGCTTTATCCCGAACCGAAGCGGCTCGGCCAGCAACTCAAATACGCCGACCGCCGCGGCTTTCGCGTGGCCCTGATCGCCGGCGAAGACGAGCTGGCCGCCGGCACCTGCCAGGTAAAAGATCTTGCCAGCGGCAACAGCCAGACGGTGGGGCTAGCCGGTGGCGATTCGGCTGTGCTTGCCGCGGTCAACGCCATCTTGGCGAGCCGCCTATAGCTTCGTAGCGAACAGGTTTTCCTCTCTTGCCAGTAATCCGTGTTTTCGCTACCATCCGCCACCCTCGTCGGGGCTTCATTTTTCTTAGCAGGAGTATGTGGTGGAAGCAGAACGGGCTGCAAGCTGGGCGTTTCGATCGCGCGGACTGGTGGGGGCGCTGTTGGGGCTGGCATTCGGCGTGCTGGTGCTGTTTTCGCCGCCCTCCTCACTCGATGCCCGGTGGAACCCGGTGTTGCTCGAAGCGCTCGGCTGGCTGGTGTTTGTGGCCGGCGCCGCGCTGCGGTTCTGGGCCACGCTCTATATCGGCGGGCGCAAGCGGCGAATGCTCGTTTGCGAAGGCCCTTACTCGCTCTGCCGCAATCCGCTTTATGTCGGCACGTTTCTCATCGCTTTGTCGGCGGCAATCATGCTCGAAAGCTTGACCTTCGCGTCCGGCGTCTTGCTGGGGGCGGCCTTCTATGCCTGGGCGACCGTGCCCGCCGAAGAACGCTATCTGGCCAACCAACTGGGAGAGCCCTATCGACGCTATTGCCAGAGCGTGCCGCGGTTTTTGCCGGCGGTGCGGAACTTTTCGACCGGGCCGACCATCAGCGTCGATGTGCGGTCGCTGTGGTGTGAGTGCCGCCGGGCGTCGCGTTGGATCTGGCTGCCAGTGCTGCTGGACGCCGTTAGCCGGGTGCGCGGCGAGTTGTGGTGGCCGCATTGGCTGAATTTGCCCTAAGCCCGCATCGCTCAAGGCGAGCCCGGCGGAAGACCCATTTCGCTCAGAGCGTCTTCAAACGTCGGCCAGGGATGCTGAGGCAGCAAGGCTCGCCAGCGTGACGAATCGAGCGAGGTATCGCGCGGCCGCGCTTCAGGCCGCGGGGCTTCTGAAGATGGCGCCTCGGTTCGCGACGCCGGCAAACACGCCGACGCATCGCACCGCAGATGGGCCGCCAGCCGAGTGCCCATCTCCCAGCGGCTCATCCGCTCTGGGCCGCCCAGATGCAGCAGCCCCTCGAATTCGCCGACCGCCAACGTCGCCAGCGCCGCCGCGGCGGTCGGAAGCGCCAGCGGCGTGCGCCACTCATCGACGAAAAACGGCGCCGGGCTGCCCGAACGCAAGCGCCCCAGTTGCTCGTCGAAGAAACCGCGCCGCCGATTCACGCTTGGACCAAACAGCAAGCTGACCCGCGCCACCGCCGCTCGCGGCTGGCCGAGCACCAGGCCTTCGGCGGCCAACTTGGTTTTTCCATAGAACGACAGCGGCGATGGCGCGTCGTCCTCGCGGTATCCGCCGCGCGCGCCGTCGAACACCAGATCGGTCGAGACCAGCACCAGCCTTGCGTGCGCCTCGGCGGCCAGCTCCATCAAAAGCTGCGTGCCGAGAACATTAACCGCGCGGGCTCGTTCGGGCTGCTCGCGGCATTGAGCAACGCTGCTGATTGCCGCGGCATGCAGCACCACGTCGGGCCGAGCGGCGGCAAAGGCGGCGGCCACCGCGTCGCGCTCCACCAGATCAACTGGCGCAGGCTCGCCGACGGCGGGCGTCTTCGATCGCGGGCCACTCCAAGCGATGACGCCGCAGTCGCGTCTGGCGAATTCGCGCAGCAGATACCCGCCCAGCAGGCCGCTGCCGCCCGTCAACAGCACTTTCATCGTATTAGTCCCGCGGTGGATAGTCAGCAGTTATACTTGATGCGTCCAGTCCTGAGACCTAGCAACCCTTCAGGCCGGCGTCCGCCGCGCTGGCTCATTGCAGCGAGAACCCCGAAATGCTCGACGTACTAGTCGTTGCTCCCCATCCCGACGATGCCGAATTGGGCATGGCCGGGGCGATCATGAAAATGCTCGCCGGCGGCTGGCGCGTCGGCATTCTCGACCTGACGGATGGCGAACCGACGCCGCATGGTTCGCCGGAAATTCGCGCCCGCGAGACGGCCGCCGCCAGCCAGGTGCTCGGCGTCACCTGGCGCGAAAACTTGGGCCTGACCAACCGCCGGCTCGAGGCGACGATGGAGGCGCGGGCCAGCCTGGCGGGCGTCATTCGCCGCACCCGGCCCCGCTGGCTCTTCGCCCCCTACTGGGTAGACGCCCATCCCGACCACCTGGCGGCCACCGAACTGGTCGAAGCCGCGCGGTTTTGGGCCAAGCTGACCAAGAGCGACCTGCCGGGCGAACCGCACCATCCCCAGCGCGTGTATCATTACTTCGGCGTGCATATCAAGCTCGCGGCCCAGCCCGCGTTTGTGCTCGACATCAGCGACTATTGGCCGCGCAAGCGGCAGGCCATCGACTGTTATCAGAGCCAGTTTGTCGTGGGCCGGCCCACCGAGCCGCGCACCTTTGTCGATCGTTGGCGCGACCAGGCCGTCTTCTGGGGCGCCTCGATCGGCACGACCTACGGTGAGCCCTTCGCCTGCCGGGAACCGATCGGCCTGACATCGCTCACGGGGCTGATCTGAACGGGTTGCCACGGCGCTAACGGCGCGGATCCGTCCGCTGAACGATTGCGGTTTGCTCCGCCGGTGGCGACGAGCGATCTAAGACCCACAGGAACGGCTGCATCGTGGCCATCAGTGTTGGCGAATAAAAATAATATCGCGGCGCATGCCGATGTCCTAAGTAGGCGTTGGAGTTGAACAGATAGAGCTTGCCGGCTTCGTCGATGCAAGCCATTCCGGACGGACCAGTGCGGCCGATCGCTTGCGCGGGACTATGGCGGAAATAAAGCCGGTTGTAAAATCGCAGCGCCAAATCGCGCGGGTTGACAAACACCAGCATTTGCTCGACCTGGCTCAGCGCCCCGCCGTATTTGCGGCCCGGCAGCAGCCAATTGTTGTCGAACGCTCCGCCGATCAATACCACGCGCGCCCGGTGCGGCTGCCGCGCGCCATCGGGCAGCCGGAAACCCGACAATCGCCCGCCCGCCAGCAACTCCAGCGAGCCGACCACAATGCCCGCCCCAAAGCTGGCGCCGCAGAGCGACACGGGCGTTGCGCGGTCGAACTGATCGAGAAAACTCGCCAGGTGATACGATCCCGCGTCCATCCGGGCGAATTTGATTTTGGCGTCCTGCAGCCGGCGGCCAGGCACCGGATCGGAGGGCCACGACCAGATGACGAACCGCAGCGGCCGATTATTCGTACGATGCGCCGCCAGGCGTTGGTAGAGCAACCAGCCCGCCTCGATGGTTTCGCGCTCGCGGTAATAATTGCCCGTCACAAAAATGCTGGTGGTCAGGTCTTTCGGCTGCTGCAAGAACTCAGCGAGATTCGACGCCACCCAGCCGCCGTTCACATTGCGCCAGTATTGCAGACGCTCGGCGACTTTTTCGGTCGACCGGCCGCCCAGGCCACGGCTGCTGACAATCCAAACCTGGTCCTGCGGCCAGGGCACGCCGCCGCCACTGGGAGACCTGCGCGACTGCGCATTGGCAAGCGAAATGCCCGACAAGACCACCAGGACCGCCACGCCCACGGCGCGCAGCCTGCAAAGGGGCCGGGCTTGGCTAACACGGATCAACACGGCGGCAGCAAAAGAAGAAAATCAACGGTGTTCGCCTCTACGATTCAAATCTAGCACAATTGGAAAAATCGCCAAGAATGTGGCTCAGAGTTTGCCCCGGCGTTACGGCCTTCCGCACACGGCAACCTATCGCTCAGGCGCGCGACGCGCCGGAAACCTTCTGCCAGGCCCGCAGCACTTCGGCCACGCTCCAGGCCTGGGCCACGCAACCGCGGGGCGCGTAGGGGGCCTCGGCATCGAAGATTTCGCTGATCGAACCGATGCAGGCTTCGCCCAGGTGACCGCGAAAGCCGCTCAAAAAGCCACGCGCGGCGGCGAGGTCGTCGGGATGCACTTTGAGCCAGGCATCGACCAGCGGACCAACCAACCATGCCCAGACCGTGCCCTGGTGATAGGCCGCGTCGCGGGCGCGCAGGTCGCCGTCGTAGCGCGGCTGATAGCCCGGCTGCCCCGGCGCCAGCGATCGCAGCCCCATGGGCGTCAACAGGCGGTCGACCACCTGGTCGAGCACGGACCGCCAGCGGCCGGGGTCGAGCACAGCATGGGGCAACGAGATGGCAAACACCTGGTTAGGCCGCATCGCGGGGTCGTCGCCGGCTTCGCCATCGACCACGTCGTACAGATGCCCGCCGTGTTCGTACCAGAAGCGTTCATTGAAGGCGCGGCGCACGCGCCCGGCCAGCTCGGCATAGCGCACGGCGGCCAGCGAGTCTTGCTCTTCGCCGGTCCAGCGCTCGACCAGGCGCAGCGCGTTGTACCAGAGGGCGTTGATCTCGACCGCCTTCCCGCGCCGCGGCGTCACCACCCAATCGCCCACTTTGGCGTCCATCCAGGTGAGCTGATAGCCCGGCTGGCCTTGAGCGAGCAATCCGTCGCGATCGTCCATGTGGATGCCAAACCGGGTGCCGCGGATGTGGTGCTCGATCGACTGCTGCAAGACGGGCAACAGCAGCTTCAACGTCATGCGGTCTTGCGTCACTTGCACGTAGCGGTCGAGGGCGTGAAAGTACCACAAGGTGGCGTCGGCGGTGTGATAGAGGCCCTCGCGTTCGCCTTCGGCAAACAGGTTGGGAATCAGCCCGTCGCGCATGTGATGGGCGAATGAGCGCAGGATGTACCCGGCTTCGGCATGGCGACCGGTGTCGAGCGTGAGGCCCTCGAGGCTGATCATGGTGTCGCGGCCCCAGTCGGTGAACCAGTGATAGCCGGCGATGACGCTGCGCACCTCGTCGCCGGCGGCGTGCGACCGGGCGGCATCGGCCACGCGCGTGGCCGGCGTAATCACAAACTGATCGGCCGCGAGCACCAGCTCGGCGGCCAGGGCGTCGCCCGCCGCGTGCTTTGCTTGCGCGAGCAGCCGCGAACGCCGCTCGTTTTCGGCAGCCAGCGCTTCTTGCGGCCCGATGGCCAGCACGGTGTCCCACGGCTCGGTGCTGGCCACGAGCGTCGCCTCGTCAGCGACATTCAAATCGGTGCGGAAATAGCCGGGGCTCCAAACCGCGCCTTCGGCGTCGTAGCCGCGGCGATGCTCCATGCGATAGAACAACTGGCGCCACTGCCCGCCGTCGAGCACCAGGGCCGAGGCTTTGTCGCGAAACACCACCCGCAGCGGCGGAATCTGCGGATAGCTGAGTTCGAATCCCTCTCGCACCGATGTAACGGTAAACGGGTGCTCCCAGTGGGCCGACACCGCCGCCTCGTGCGCACGAAAATGAACGCTTGGCCGGATGCGCACGCGCAGCCGCCCCGGACCCGAAAGCAAGCGGTAGCGCACGTGGACCGTATTTTGCCGGTGCATCAGCCAGATGCGTTTCTCCACCAAGAAATCGCCGATGGCGTACTGCCAGACGGGCAGGCCCATTTCCAGGCGGAACTCGTCGAGCAAGGCGGTGCTGTGTACCACCAACGTGCCGCCCGGTCGCTCGTCGGCCCCCAGCGAAATCATGCGCCCGTCGGGCAGGCGAAACTCTTCGGCGAGATGGTTGAGCATCACCGTGCGGCCCAGCGGCGCCGCCAACGCCGCAATCAGCACGCCATGATAGCGCCGCGTGCAAACGCCCGAGATCAACCCCGAGGCATACCCGCCCAGCCCGTTGGTCACCAGCCATTCGCGGCTCAAGAGCAACTCGGGATCGGCCGTCGTCGAACGCTCCCAGGGCATCCGATTGAGGACTTCCAGCGTGGGCGTGGTTTCAGAAAGCGAAAGGGTGGACGACAACGATTCTCTCCTGACGAATCGGTATTGGCGCGCGGGCGCCGCGCGAGCGAAGCGGCCGAAAAAAACCCCGTGCGCCGCGACACACGGGGCGGTGGATCACTAGAGGGCGGCCCGCCGAGGGCCGAACCGTGCTTCCAAGCGCCGGTCTCGAATCATCGTAAGCGGCACGTCCAAGGTGTCAAGCGGCGTGGCCGCGCTGATGCCCCACCCTACTTGGCTTAGGGTTAGTAGGCGCTCTTGCGCTTCTTCCCGGGAGTCTCGGTGGCGGTGCCGGCCGAGGGTTGCGTGGAACCGATGCCGCGCTTGCCGGGCGGACGACGCACGCGGAAGTGACCGCTTACGCTGCCCGACGATTGCGGCCGCCCGCCGTCAGGCTCGGCCGGCGGAATGTCATTGGCATTGCCGCGGCGTCCATAGTGCAGCACCTGTTTCTGGTCCTTCCAACCCATCTGATCGAGAAACTTATCGATGCCAATCACGCGAATGCCCATCCGCTGCGCGTCTTCCTGCATCTTGGTCCAGGCGCCTTCCACCTGTTTGTCGACGGGCGGTTTGCCGCGAACCAGGTAGCGCGTCTCCAGCGACAGTTGGCCCGTTTGCTTGGCCGTTTTGCCGGTCGGATCGTCCTCGGCGTCGATGCGGCCGCCGTTCATGCGGATCAGATCGCGGATCATGCCGCGGTCGTCGAAGCCGTCGCCGTCGAGATCGATGAACCCGATGATGGCAAAACCTTCGCCACGGCCCGGCTGCCAAAGCGGCGTGTAGATTTTGTCGCCTTCGACCAGCGGATCGACGAGATGGTCTTCGATAATCTTGCACTGGGCGAAATGCGGAGCCAGGATGTTCACCACTTCCACCCGGCCTTTGGTCTTTTGGTCTTCGCCGATATCGTCGCCGCTACCCACCACGCTGAACGTCGTCTGGCGGTGCAGGCCGTCGGCCGAACCGACGTTGATGTACGCGGTGCGCATCTTCTGGTTCACCCACACGATCGCGCCGTCGGGCACCTCGAAGCCGCTGGTCGGATCGAGCTCTTGATTTTTTTCGGTGAGCGAATCATTGAACCTTTGCAGCTTTGCTCGTTCCGCCGTCAGGGCCGTGATTTGATTGTTTTTGTCGGCTTCGAGCTTGGAGAACGCATCGTTCTTGGCGGCGAGCTGATCTTGCAACTCTTTGTTGTCGGCCAGCATCTTCGCGCGCTCGTCATTGAATTGCTTTTCGGCGGCGGCTCTGGCTTGTTCGGCTTCTTCCACCTTCTTCAAGGCCGCGTCGACCTGCGCCTGTTTATCCTTCTCCACCTGGGCTCGTTTGGCTTGCTCCGCCGCGATGTCGTCGCGGGCCGCAATCAGCTCTTGCGTTTTTTGATTGAGCGTGCTGGCCAAAAACTCGACCGCCTGGTGATACCGCTGGCTCTCTTCCGGCGCGGTGCTGACAAACGTCTGCATGTCCTTGTTCTTGATTTCTTGAATCTCGCTCAGCTTGGCGTTGTCGGCCACGCCGATAATGCCGCGCATCGTCACCATATCGGCGTCGGCGCTGCGCGCGGCGGCCTCGGCCTTCGACGCCTTTTCGGCGTCGGCCCGGCTGCGGTCGGCCGCATCGGTGTACGAGCGGAAGAACATGAACGTTGTCACGCTGAGCAAAATCGTGAGCATCACGAAGATGATCAACGCAATCTGCAACCCTTGATTTTCGCTACTGGCCATCGCTGAAATACTCCTCCTCCGTTGACCAATCCACCTAAGACTTTGGTGGCAAAAGACCTACGTTGAGTCTACGCAGACGGTGGCTGGGTGTCAAAGAAAAAGCGACAGATCCGTGCGCTTCGGGCCGATTTCGCGGGTTTTAGCGGACCGGCGTCCTCGCTGACGATTCGGGTTCATTTCGAGACCCAAAGCGTGCTTCAGCCGCCGTCAAATGCCCGATACCACTGGGCGAATTCGCGTTCGGCGGCGCCGCGGTGAATGTCGCGCGCCAGCGTTGCCACCGCCGTCGCCAACGCCAGGGGCGCCGCGATCGCCAGATACCACTTGCCCACGGAGAGATTGCCTGTCAAAAGTTGCGCCGCGGCGACCGCATTCAGCGAATTCATCACCACGTGGATCTCGCAGAGCTTGCGGGCCGCGTGCACAGTGTGCACCAGCGCGTTCTTGAGCAACAACGCAAGGTAGTCCCGGCCCTTGTGGCCGGATCGCCCGTCAAGCGGCCGGGCACAAGGCCCGGGGCTACCGGCAGGAAACGGCTTTTGCGCGCCACCGGCGACCACCAGCAGTTGCCCATCGAGTTGCTTCAGCCGCCCGATGAACGCTTTATAACGGGTGTCGTTGGCCAGCCCAAGCAGCAACAGGCCCAGCGACCAGGCCAACCCGGCGATCAGCCAGCCCGTCGCGCCGGCGGCTTGCATGAGTCCCAAGCCGACGCCCCAAGGGATCACCAGATTCACGACGTGGTGCATCAGGTAGTCAAGCTGCATGCCGTCGAGCGTATCGGCGCGGTGCAGACGGGCGAGCTGCCCATCGACGTGGTCGAGCAGATACCAAAGCTGCAATAGCGCGGCGCCGGCGAGCCAGCCCGCCACATTGCCACAGGCGAAAGCGGCTGCCGCCGCAATTGCGCAGGTACCAGCGGCGAGGGTCATCGCGTGGGCTGAGACGCCCCAGGGATGCACGACCCAGGTAATGCGCAGGGCCGCCGGGCGGCTGATGCTCCGCGCCATCCAATTGCCCGATCGGCGGTGATCGGGCTTTTGGCAGCGAGTTTCGAGTTCAGCCAGCGACGGGCGGGTCATGGCAAGGGACGAGTGGCGAGTGGCGAGTGGCGAGTGACGCGGAAGCAACGGGGCCAGCCTGCGGCAGGTAGCCCCGGCCCTTGTGGCCGGCCTGTCAACGCTCTGTAGGGAACGGACTCCGTGGCGTTCCGCCGAATGGCGATCACGCCCCGATCCGCAAAACGCGGAACGCCACGGAGGGCGTTCGCTACAGAACCGAAAGCGACGGGACTCGGCAGGGCGGCGGCCGCCAGCACACTCGCCAGCGCGAGCGCGTGAACGCACAAATAACGCCGGCGGTCGGCGGCCGCCAACTGCGGCCAAAATGAAATGGCCAACGTCAATCCATAACATCCGGCATACGCCAGCGACGTGGCAATCGCCACGCCAACCAGGCCATAGCCTGCCCGCAGCGCGAGATAATCGCCGCCTGCGGCCAGCGCCGCTGCAAAAACAAGCGGGATCAATGCCCGACGTTCGTGACCGACGGCCACGAGATACTGATTCAGCGGCAACACCATTGCCCAGGCCACCACGCCCGGCATCAGGTAGGCCAGTGGCGCCAGGCCTGGCCGATAGTCGGGCAGCCAGCGTGCCAACAGCGGCGCGCCAATCAGGAGGGCGCCGATCGCGGCAATCGTGGTCGTCGCCGCCAACATCTCGCTGAACCGAGCGGCCAACCGCGCCGTCTGCCGCCGGCAGCCCGATCGGCCAAACATCTCGCCATAGCGCGGCAGCATGGCGATCGATAGCATGTTGGCCAGCCCGTAAACCTGCCCGGTCACTAGCAGCGACGTCGAATAGCACCCCAGCGTGAACGCGCGATCTTCCGACCAACCGAGGATCATCAGCTTGTCGAGCGATTGGAAAAGCGTTGTCACGACCGATCCGGCCAGGATGGGTCCGCCGATGGCCACCAGCCGGCGGATCTCCGGCGCGTCCCAGGCCCAGCGAAACGGCCGCACTCCCTGCCAACGGATGACCGCCAGCGTCGCCAACAGCACGAGCGATGTGCCGGTGTACAAACCGGGCAGTCCCCATCGCCAGGCCGCCAGGCCGGCCAAGGCCAGCGTGAGGACGGCTTCGATCAGGGTGAGTTGCGCCGTCAGGGCAAACGCTTGCCGACAGCGGAGAACGGTGACATGAAACGTCAAATGGCGCTGCAAGACCACCAGCAGCGCCAGCGCCGCCAGCCCGATGGACCAGGCGTTTGCTCCCGATTGAAAAGCGGTCCAGCCCGCGGTCGCCAGCAGTCCGCCGGCGTAGATCAGGCTGGTCAGCGTGTTGAACGTGAACGCCAGATCGAGCCCGCGTTCGGCGGCCGCCGGGTCGCCGCGTCCACACGCGATGGTCAGTTCGCGAGCGGCCCCTTTGCTAATGCCCAGGTTCGCATAATTGGCGTAGCCGAGCAGCAGTTTCAAACCTTGCCAGACGCCCATCTGCGCCGGGCTGAGGGCGACGCGCAGCAGCAAACTGGTGACCACGCCGATGGCCTGACAGGCGAGCGTGGCGGCGCTGACCGTCGCCATGTCGGCAAGCAGCTTGCGCCAACCCGTAACCGGTGTGGGATGAGTAAAAACACTGGCCATGGTTGCTAGCAAAACGTCGGAACGGATGGCGTTTGGCTGGCAAAGTTAGGCGAAAGCGCGGCTTGGGCAAAGACCAGTTGGCCAAGGGAAGTTGGTCGGTGGCGCGGGAACGGGTCTGCGCCGCGAACCGCGTTTGCTCTGCGCGGGTCCACTAATGATCAATCGCCACCGTCGGCCGTTCGACGCCGGGGCATCGGCAAGCCTCTGCCCCGGCCACCGGGGGAGACCTGCTCGACAAGACCCGTTCGGCGATCGCGGCGGCGGCCCGAAAGCCCGTTTCGGCGACGATGTCCGGCCATCGCTGCGGCGCCGCCAACCAGCCGCGGGCCAGGGCCTGATCAATCAGGAGCGGCAGTTCTTCGGGCGTACGGGCCGAGCCGATCAGCCCCCAGCGTTCGGCGGGCAGCACGTCGCCGGAGCCTTCGGGCAAGAGTTGCACGACGGGCGCCCCGGCCAACGCAGCCTCGATGCCGGCGGTCGAGGCGCAGCTCAACACGCAGTCGGCGTCGGCGAAAAGGGCCGCGGCGCCGCGGTTGTGAACCAAGCGGATGTCCAGTTGCGGCCAGCACTTGACAAGCGATTCAAAGACGCCAGCGTCTCGCGTGCGGGGGTGCAGCTTGATGGTCAGCCGCGCGCCGGCGAAACGGCTGACCGCGGCGCAGGCCATTGCAATCATTGCCGCATGATTGTGGCTGGTCAGATGAAACGTGGCAGTGTCGGGCCGAGCATCGTCGGGCGGAACGGTGGCCAACAGCAAGAATCGCGTGGGGGCGTTTTCCTTGTCCAGCCGCTGTAAGGAATGCCCTCTGCGGTGCTCCCTTGGATTCCAATGGACCCTCCATCGGCGTTCGGCGGAACGGCACGGAGTCCGTTCCCTACAGAGCGACTGGCTCGGCGTCGATCGAACAGGGAGGGCAGCGTTCGGCCAGCCGCTCACGTGAATTCGCGCATCATCGATGCCCCAATGGAGAAGTTGCTCGCGGGTCGATTCTCCCCAAACGCAGATTTCATCGGCGGTCAGCGGCGCGAATCCGAACGGGCCGCAGGGCGCGCCGTGTTGAACCACCAGCGAGCGAACGCCATGACGCCGCGCCATGGCCACCGCCACACGTTTCAGCGGAGTCGCGTCTTCATCCAGCACCAGCGCGGTCGGTTGCACCGCGCGAAAGTGCCTGCCGATCTGCTCCAGCCAGCCGAACTGCCTGTCGCCTTGCGTTGCCGCCTGCTCCGAAAGCCAATTGGCGATTGCTCCCCCAAGCCGCACGCCGCGGCAGACAATGTTGTTTACGCCCGCATTGCACACGCCTGCGTTCTGATCGGTTTTGGCATTCAGACTGCCCGCGTTGTCGCATAATAATTGGGTGATGCCCGCGCGGCGCCACTTCCACCAGGCCCTAACGGCAAATTGTTCATACAGCCACCACACGCGGCAACCGCGCGATAACAGTTCGGCGCACACGGGGTCGAGAACCCGAGGGTTGCCGCACAGAATCACGCGCGGGCGATCATCATTGCTCGGCAATGACGTGCGCGAAATGGCGCTGGCCGCGCGTCCCAACCATCGCCGCCACGGCAACGTCGCCTTTCGCTCCGCGAAAGGTAGCCCCGGGCCTTGTGCCCGGCTGGTGGAACCCTCGGACGACCGGCCACGAGGGCCGGGGCTACCATGCCAATGCACCGTGAGTTCCACGCCGTGCCGCTCTGCCAATGCGTCAAACAACTCTGCGTAAACCTGGTCGGCTTCGCCGGACAGATCGAGTTGCCACGCCTCGCCGGGCACGGGAAGACAGACATCCTCGAAAAACGCCACGACTCGCAGCAGCTTAACCAGAAAATATCGCAGCGCAAGCTCGTTGATATAAGCCAACGTCGGACGCTCATCGTCGCGGAGGCCAGCTTCCTGCCGCGCTAGCCGCTCTGCATATTCCGCGGCCAAGCGATCGATCCAGGCAAACCGCGCGTCGATGGCGTCGTCGAGCGACCAGCAATCGAAAGGCAGTTCGCCGCCAGCCCACGATCCCTCCAAGAGTAATGTGGTATCGCCGGGCAGCCGGCCACCAGGGCCAGACAGCCGGCCATAAGGTCCGGGACTACTGGCGATCTTCGTGGCGCTGCCGGAAACGGAGGCGGCCAGCGCGCGGCGTGCAAAGATCTGCATCGTTCACACCGCTTGGGTTAAGGCGCTGACCCGCGCCTTGGCCGGCTCGATCAGGCTCAGCAATTCGTCAAAGCGATTCAGATGATGCCCCGCCGCCCCGCCGGTCGCGCGGTGGAACGCCACCGTCCGCAGCCCCGCGCGCCGCGCGCCATTCAAATCGTCGGCGGCATGGCCCACAAACGCCACCTGCCGAGCTTCAAACCCCATCAAGCCCAATGCCGAACGATAGCAAAACGTGTCGGGCTTGGTGCGTCCCAAATCGAGCGACGAGAGCACGACGGAGAACTGCTCGCCCAAGCCCAGCCCGCGCAGCGTTTGCCGCAGGTCGTCGCCGCTGCGATCGGAATCGGTGAGCACGCCCAGCGCCACGCCACGCTCGGCCAATCGCTGGATGGTTGTCCGCACGCCGGGCAACGGCCGCAGCGTGGCGTCGAGATACCGCTTGCGGGCCTGCGCGGCGGCCACCACTTCGTCGATCTGCGCGTGCGTCAGTCCGGCCGCCAACAAGAACGAGCGAAACGCCTCGCTCATTTCACGCCGCCCGCAATGCACGTCATCCAGGTATTCATCGTCCCAGACGCGAAAGAAGCTGCGGTACCGCGTGTTCAGACCCATGCGGACCAAGAGCTGCAACAGCCAGCGCCGCCAAAGCGTGGCGTCGTGCAGCACGTCGTCCATCTCGAACAGCAGCCCCTGCAGTTGGGTTGGATTGGGTGAATTCATTAGGCGACATCGTCGAGCGAGAGTTTTTCATCGGCGGGCAAATCGCGTTTCAATCGGCGGCCGACGATTTGTCGCCGATCGAACCACGAAAGCCCGTCACCGGGACATTTCAACGCGAGCATCGGTTCTTCCAGCCGGGTGCCCGCCGAGAGCGGTTGCCGCGTCACCAAGCTGCGGCCCAGTTTGGCGCGAACCGTTTCGACGCCTTCGGCGACCGGCTTGTCGACCCGTCCCAAGGCCGTCTCGACTCGCCGCACGTCGTGAACGAGTTGCCGGAATTCGTCCGGCTCGAGCGAGCAGGCGTGATCGGTGCCTTTCAGATTGCGGTCGAGCGTCAGATGCTTTTCGACCATCGCGGCGCCCAGGGCCACCGCCACCGGCGGCAACAGCACGCCGGGCGTGTGATCGGAAAAACCCACCAGCGAGCCATACCGCTCGGCCAACCCGCTCATGCTGCGCAGGTGAACCTGATCGAATGGCGTCGGGTAGAGCGACGTGCATTGCAGCAAAGCGAACTGACACCTCCGCTCGCGCAAGACGCCGACCGCCGCGTCGATCTCGTCGAATGACGACATGCCGGTGGAAAGGATGACGGGCTTGCGGCGGCGGGCCACGTCGGCCAACAGCGGCAGATTGGCCAGATCGCGCGAGGCAATTTTGAAGGCGGCAACGCCCAGCCTGTCGAGTAGCGCCGCGCTGGGCACGTCGCAGGCGGTGGCCAGGTAAACTAGGCCGTGCCTGGCGGCTCGCCGCGACAAGCGGGCGTGGTCGTCGGCCGAAAGTTCCAAGGCGCAGCGATGATCGCCGTAGGTGCGGCCAAAGGCGTGCCGGCTGTCGTATTGCCGGCGGCGTGCTTCGCGCGAAAGCTCGCTGCGCAGATCACGTTTGACAAGCTTGACGGCATCGACACCGGCCCAGGCCGCGGCGTCGATAAGCTGCTCGGCCAGGGCGAGGCTGCCGTTGTGATTCTGCCCAATCTCGGCGACAATCAGCGCCGGCAGATCCGCGCCGACCGTGCGCTGGCCGATGATCATGGCCTCGGGCTTCATTGCCGGAATCCTTTCCCGCCTCTGCACTTCTCGCCGAGCTAGGTGGCCCCGGCCCTGGTGGCCGGCCTGCCCCGGCACTGGTGGCCGGCCTCCGCATCGAACCGCCGTGCTTGTTGCTCGCCCCAGGTCGTTGGCAAAAGCGACATCAATCAAATAATTCGCCTGCCGGGGGACGGCGAGTTTAACAACCGCCCGATTGGGCAGTCAAGAGGGGCGCATTCTGCACCAAGAGCGCCGGGTGCAGGAACGGGTCTGCGCTGCGAGCCTCACGATGCTCTGATCGGTTTCGACGGTAGAGATCAGTAATGGCCTCTGTAGGGAACGGACTCCGTGACAAATCAATTACTCGCCTTTCGCGGGCGAGCGACTGCCGCTAGAATCCCGCCCTCGCCGGTCAAGGAGTGGGCCGGCGGACTACAAAACGCCGCCTTGCCACCCGCGTAGAGCAGCAAGCGGCACACCCAGGCATGGAGGCCAAACGTGGATAAACTGCTGGTGACGGGCGTCGAGGGTTTGGTCGGAAGCAATGTGGCGGCGGTGCTCGCCGAGCATTGCCAGGTGGTTGGTGTTTCGCACGGTTCCGCACAGGCGCCGTACCGCGTGATCGCCTGCGACCCGAACGACCCGCTCGAATTGGCGGCCATTGCCGATGCCGAATCGCCGCGCTGGCTGATTCACTGCGGACCGCTCTCACGCTGCGGTTGGGACGCCGCCGAAATGCCCTCGCCCGACGCCGAGCACGAGTCGCACGTGGCCGCCAGTCTGGCCGCCGCGGCGCGGCGTTCGGGGGCGCGGCTGGCCGTCGTCCTGTCCGACGCCGTCTTCGCCGGCCCGCGGCTCTTCCACACTGAAGCCTCAACACCCACCGCCGGCGGCCGCTTCGCCGCGGCCGCTCGGGCCGTCGAGCAGGTGCTCACCGATTCGGAAGTCTTGATGGTGCGCACGCACGCCTATGGCTGGAGCCCCCGCGGCGCCCAGCCCAATTATGCCGAGGCATGCTGGCAGCTTCTTTCGCAAGGTGAGCCTTGCGAAGTCGACGCCCAGCGGCATGCCACGCCGATCTTGGCGACCGATCTGGCGGTGCTCATCTATCGCGCATTGCGAGCGCGGCTGCACGGATTGATTCACATCGCCGGTGCCGAGCGAACCAGCCCATTCCGCTTCGCCGCCGAGCTGGCCTTGGCCTGCAATTTTGCCGGCCGGCTGGTGCGGCTGAAAGACGAAGCGCCGCGCCGTCCCCACGCCGACGAAACTTCGCTCAACACGCATCGCGTGCGGCGCGAGTTGGAGACGCCGCTGCCCTTGCTGCGCGAAGGACTGTCCCGGTTTGCCGAGCAAGCCGATGGATTTCGTCAGCGACTCGATGCGCGCGCGACCGCGCTGGCCGCGTAGCAAGACAATCTTTTCCACTTTGTCAAGAGAGAAACTTTGCCTGCGCCGCCAAGCGCCGAAAAGTCACTTGGTCGCGCCGCGAGTCAGGCTATAATGAGGCCGTCGTTGCCGCGAGCGGCCGCCACAGAGCGCCGCCGCGCCGCTTTTCTGCTTGGGAGTCAAGGGATCTGCCGCCGTGTTATCCGTCCGACCGAAAGTCGCCGAGTTGGTGTTCCAGCTCTATGGCCGCTCGCTGCATCCTGAGTTGTTCGAAGTCTATTCATCGCGCAGCGTGCGGCGCGGAGAATATGAAGCGACCATCAGCATCACCAGCGCCGGGCATCTGGTGACCTGGCGCTATCACGGGCTGACGCTCACCGAGGTGGCCGCCGCCGCTCACCATCCGCTGCCCCAGAAGCGGCGGCTCTTGTCTTATCGCTTGAAGGGCGAACGCAGCGACCGGCTCGAATGCCGCGGCGGAGCGATGTACCAGGTAAGTTTTCAGCTCGAACCGGTCGAGCCCGAGGTTTTCTGGACCTTTCAACAAGAGCTGTGCCACGACGCCGAACGCCAGGGCATGCTGCACCGCTTTCATTCCAGCGGGCGGATGGCCCTGGGCGCCCTCAGCTATATCAACGTCGAAACGCGCAATCGCAGCCTGCTGGTGCAGGCCTTCCACACCTTCCCCGACGACTACGCGATCGTCAAAAGCCAGTCGCTCTACGAGATTCCGTAGTCCGGCTGGTGTAGAATCGTTTCTTGCGGAAGGCGGCCATTGCCGGCAGGTTTTGCCTGGCGTAACCGGTAGTCCTAAGGTTCGGCGGCTGTAGGGAACAGTCTCCGTGCCGTTCCGAATCGGTTTCGACACTCGAGCTCGGTAATGCCCGGTGGCCGGGGCAGAGCCTAAGCGATGCCCCGGTCAGTTCAATCCCGGGGCATCGGCAAGCCTCTGCCCCAGCCACCGGCTCCGGCATGTGGAACAGTCCGTAGGGTGGGGGGGGGGGGGGGGGGGGGCGGGAAAGGGGGCGGGGGGGTTTGGGGGCGCGGGGGGGGGAGGGGGGCGGTGGGGCGGGGGGCGGGGGGCG
>JAICLL010000292.1 GCA_025927475.1 Pirellulales bacterium | reverse complement strand
GGTGGCGCCTGCCTCTCCTACCCAACACCGTCGCTTATTTGTTGGGGCCGCCCGTTTTTCCCCCCCGGTGGGGGCTCCCCTCCGCCCCGGCCCCACCCTACAGCCGTTTACGTTACTGGCTTCAAACCCAGATGTGAAAAGGACGAAAAACTTGACGATTGAGGTTGGCGCCGATCTATTTGACAGAACCCGTGGCGGCGCCAACCAGCCCCGCCGCCAATCGCAAGGAGTACCCATGCCATGCCCAACGTGCTTGTCGTCGACGATTCGGCTGTCGATCGCCGCCTGGCGGCCGGCCTGCTGAACAAGGGAACCATGCTTTCGATCGAGACCGCCGAGAATGGAGCGGCGGCCCTGGCCCGCATGAAAATGTCGGAGCCCGACGTGGTGGTCACCGACCTGCAAATGCCCGAGCTTGATGGCTTGGCGCTCATCAAAGCCGTGCGGATCCGTCATCCGCGCGTGCCGGTGGTGATGATGACAGCGCACGGCAGCGAAGACCTGGCGGTTGAGGCCCTCGAATCGGGCGCCGCCAGTTATGTGCCCAAGACGCAGTTGGCCGAAAAGCTGCTGGACACCGTCGAGCAGGTGCTGGCCGTTTCGCGAGCGGAGCATAACTACGACCGCCTGGCCGATTGCCTGACGCGCTGCGATTTTGCCCTGCACCTGGAAAACGATTCGTCGCTGATCGATCCGCTGGTCGACGTCGTCCAGAAGATGGTCGAAAAGATGAAGCTCTGCGACGCCACGGGCCGGGTGCGGATTGGCATCGCCCTGGAAGAGGCCTTGCTCAACGCGCTCTATCGCGGCAACTTGGAGTTGGGGTTCGAGCAGATGCAAGAAGACCGGGCGAACCTGTTGCAAGGGCTGAGCATGGGCCTGGCGGAGCAGCGGCGCGACCAGCTTCCTTACTCGCAGCGCAAGATTTATGTGAAAGTGCAGATGACGCCCGATGAGGCGCGGATTGTGGTGCGTGACGAAGGGCCTGGCTTCGACGTGGCGCCGATCGCCGACAGCGACGACCCCACGGCGCTTGCCCGTCGGGGCGGGCGCGGCATGGTGCTGATGCGCACCTTCATGGACGAAGTGAGCTACAACGACTGCGGCAACGAAGTTACCATGGTCAAACGCAAGGAATCGCACGAGACCAGCTCGACCGCCGCGTAAGAAGCTGTAACATCAACCCGAAGCGCATGCGAGGCGGCTGCGCCATGGACCGAACTTTTCGTCGGATGCGCGGCGGTTTCGTGTGGTTTTAGAGAACAAAGTAGCCGGGCGAATGCCAGGTGCGCGATGGTCGCCTTTCGCTCCGCGAAAGTAGCGCTACTTTCGCGGAGCGAAAGGCGACCTTGGGCCTGCCGGTTCGCACGGCCGTTTAGCGAAGACAGTCATCAGCCGCATTATTGTCGTTTTTGCACTTGAATCTGAGAGGATTTCATGCCCGTTGCTCCCGCCGGTTTTCCCACCCTTCGCCACGAGATCGCCGGCGTGGCCGTCGTCGATTTGGCACGGCAATTCGGCACGCCCACCTATGTCTACGATGCCGCGAAGATTTTAGAACGGATCGCCGATTTGCGGGCATTCGACCATATTCGCTATGCGCAAAAAGCCTGCTCGAATATCGCGTTGCTCGACCTGGTGCGTCGGCAGGGGGTGCTGGTCGACGCGGTGAGCGCCGGCGAAATCGCCCGAGCGCTGGCCGCTGGCTATACGCCGGCCGGCGATCCGCCGCCGGTGGTCTACACCGCCGACCTGTTTGACCGCGAATCGCTGGATTTGGTCGTCGAGCGCGGCATTCACGTCAATTGCGGGTCGTCCGACATGATCGACCAGTTGGGCGAGCGGGCGCCGGGCCGCAGCATCACGCTGCGCATCAATCCGGGCTTCGGCCACGGCCATAGCCAAAAGACTAACACCGGCGGCGAGCAATCGAAACACGGTATCTGGCACGAGCAGCTTCACGACGCGCTGCGGCGGGCCGATCACCACGGCCTCGGCGTGAGCGGGCTGCACCTGCACATTGGCTCGGGCACCGACCTGGATCATCTTTCGCAGGTCTGCGGCGCGCTGGAGCGGCTGGGCAAAGACGTGGGCCGCTCGCTCACCAACATCAGCGCCGGCGGCGGACTGCCGGTGCCGTATAAGACGGGCGACAGCTATGTCGATATCGACGTCTACTATCGCCTTTGGGACGCCACGCGCAAGCGGCTGGAAGACGCCTTTGGTCATGCGGTGCGGCTGGAGATCGAGCCGGGGCGGTACCTGGTGGCCGAGAGCGGCTTTTTGATCGCCGAGATCCGCGCGATCAAGCAGATGGGCGGCAACACGTTTTACCTGCTCGACGCGGGTTTCAATAATCTGGCCCGGCCTATCCTATACGGCGCGCATCACCCCATGTCGGTCGTGCCCGAGTCGCTCGATGGCCAGACCGCGGGCACGCAGCGGCGTCCGCTGCGCGAGGTGGTGGTGGGCGGGCCGCTCTGCGAGTCGGGCGATATCTTTACACAGGCGGAAGGCGGTTTTGTATGCACTCGCAGTTTGCCGTCCGCGCATGTGGGCGAGCTGCTGGTGATTGAGAACGCGGGCGCTTACGGCTTTGCGATGAGTTCCAACTACAACTCCAAGCCCCTGGCCGCCGAGGTCTTGGTGCGCGACGGCGTACCGCGGTTAATTCGCCGCCGACAAACTTCGGAAGATTTGATGCGCGGTGAAGTCATCGCATAAGAAGCAATTGCCGACGCGAAGCGTTCATTCAGCGCCATGCTCATCATCAAAAACCGCGAGGGTGACGTACTCCTGTCGCTGGACGATGGAGCGCGGTTCGATTTCGACTCGCGTGATTTGAAACGCGCAGTTTTCTCGAATTTAGTTCTGGAGGGGGCGCGTTTCGGCGATGCTGATTTAACCCATGCCGATTTTTCAGGCGCTGATCTTTATTGGGCCGATTTTTTTCGCGCCACGCTCGTTGACGCCAACCTTCAAGACAGCGATCTGCGCGGCGCCGATCTGACAAAGGCCAACCTATTGCGCGCGAACTTGCGCGGCGCGGATCTCTCCACCGACAATGTCGGCGGCGCCACCGAGTTACAGGACGCGAATTTGACCGATGCCGTGCTATCCGGCGCGAGGCTTGGCGGCGCGACCTATAATCAGCATACTAGGTTTCCCCGTGGTTTTTTTCCCGATCGAGCGGGGATGGTGCTCGTCCGGTCGTAGTCGCTCGGCCGAGCGCAGGTACGCCGCCACCCGGCTTGACGCTATGCTCGGCAAGGCAGTTGCCGAAGCTGCGACGCGGGATGTTCAGTTCCGTCGCGAACGCCTCGACCAATTGGCCGATGAGCTTCTTGATATTGTCGTGCTGGCCGGAGGGTGACGTCAGTTCCAGCGTCCCTCGGTCGTAGGTCATGAAGATGTGGTTATTACACTCCAGGTCCCGCAGCGCCGCATACGTTTCCCACGGCACGCCGCGCAACAACAACCGCACCTCTGGAAATACCTCTTGCTCGACGGTCGCCATCATCGACTTTTCCTCTCGTGCGTTCAGCGCCTTGCGTTACTCCAGGTCATACCGCCCCCTCTTTTACAATAACCTGGCTGCGGCAGGCAGATTCGCAGCGGCCCGGTTTGCGCACTTTCGCGCTCGCAATTCGCTTTCTTCGCCGCAGTTGGCGATTCAGCTCGGCGACTGTTTGTTGATGAAGCCGCTCAGTATTCGCTGTCGATCGCTTCGCCGCCCTGCCGGGTATTGAGACTGGCCCAGACGGAGAAATCGACCTGGTCGGAGATCGGCTTCGACGATCCATCGGCGAAGACGACCAGCACCACGCCCGGATGATTGCTATCGGGACCGGGCCAGTTCGAGTTGGGACTATAGAG
>JAICLL010000142.1 GCA_025927475.1 Pirellulales bacterium | reverse complement strand
CGAGCACAGCGAGTCCCACCGTCTGGCGCCAGTGCAACGCGGCATCGGGTGATGCGGCCAATGGTGGGACTCGCTGCGCTCGGCCCACCCTACGGCCTAACGCATGTTACCGTCTAGCCGCTTCACGGAGCGCCACCGAGGCGTTCCCTACCGAGGTGATTGCCGGTTATGATTGCGAAACCCGGCCAGACCGGAGTTCGAGTGTACGATCGCCCACATTGAGCCCGCCACCACAACCGCCCCATGACCGCCTCCGCCACCTTCTCCACCGACCAGCACGTGCTTCGCGCCGGCATGGTCGGTATGGGAATGATTTTTGACGAAACCTATCGGCCCTTCTTCGAGCAGGCGGGCGCCGCCGGCATTTATGACCCGTCGTTTGGCGTTTGCCAGGCGCCGCTGACGGCCGTGGCCAGCCGCACCGGCGGCCGGGCCGAAGCCTATCGCCGCGCCGCCGCTGGCAAGGCGGGCGATTTTCAAAGCTTTCGCGAACCCGATTCGATCGGCCAATTGCTCAAGACCGATGTCGACTTGGTGTGCGTGGCCACGCCCGACGACCGCCATTTTGCGGCGGCCAAAGCCGTGCTTGCGTCGGGCAAGCACCTGCTCGTCGAAAAGCCCTCGGTACTGTCGTTGGCCGAATTGGACGAGCTGGACCGGCTGGCCCGCGAGCATGGCGTGCTGGCCAAGGTGGTCTACCACAAGCTGCTCGACCCCGACCACAAAAAGCTCCGCACGCTGGTGGCCGACGGCGATTTGCGGCATGTGAACCACGGTTATTGCTCGCTGCTCGAGCCGAAGTCGATTTCCGGCGGGCAGTTCGCCGAGTGGATTGTCGGCCGCAATCCGGGCACGTACGTGGCCGTGCATTACATTAAGCTGATCGACTTCACGTTTGGCGGGCGGCTGAAAAGCGTGGCCTGCACCGGCCAACGCGGCTTGGTCGGCCCCGCCGACGGCCCCACCTGGGACTCGACGCAACTGCGCTTGATCTACCAGTACGACGACGGCCGCGAGGCGGCGTTTGACATTCACACAAGCTGGGTCACGCCCGACAATTTTCCCGGCTATGTGGAGCAAGAGGTGCAGTTCCGCTTCGACAACGGCGTGTGGAACGGCCACAGCCGCAAGCGGGGCGTCGAGTGTACCATCGAGGGGCAGACGCCGCTGGCGCGCAAGATCACGATGAACAATCACTACAACGGCACGTTTCTGGAGCCGTGGGGCGAGCGTTCTCAGCGCGGCTACGGCATTGAGGTGCTCGAACGTTTTGTGCGCGAGGTGGCCACGGTCGAGTTTGGCGGCCCGGTCGGCGAGCGCGAGCAACGATTGCAGCGGGCCCGCGAGCTTTCCTACAACGATCTCTCTGCCGATCGGCAGACGGTGGCCGCCGTTCAGGCGATGGAAGCCATACTGGCCCGGCACGCCGTCGGCCAGCCCAACTGCATCGTCGAGCTGCGCCGCGAGGGTCTCGTCTTATTGCCACCCAGCGTCGGAGAGACGGAAGTGCTGTACCGCGGCGCGTGCTAGGCGGCGGACGAACACAACTTCGGCATACAGATCCCTCTCTCTCTGGGAGAGAAATCGCTGACCAACGCCGATGGCCGCATCCGCGCGAGCTTCTCCGTCAGCTTGCGGCACAACCCGGCATATTCATTGTTCAAATGCGCCCTGTGCTATCGAATTTCGCACCTTCAGTGCTGACGTGCTGAACGCACGTTTCAAGCGCGAATGGTGCAGCGCGAGTTGGAGCGCGGGCAGGGGCAGACAGTGACCTAAAGACACCGTCCGTTTTCGCAGGGCGTGTGACAAGCGGCGAAAAAAAGGCGAAAACCGACCAAGCCAGATTCGTGGGATGATGCAGGAAGAGGCCTGCGCCGCTGGCGATGAGCGGGAATAGAGGCCCGAGCGTCGTGGTCTGAATGCACAAGCCGCCGACGAATGAGTGGATTCGCAGACCGCTGCCTTCGCCCTCGCTTCGTCGCAAAGGGGCATCGCCGAATTGACGTAAGTGCCGAAAAAGAGCACATCAAAAATCCCCCGCTACAGCGGGGGAGACAACGCAGTTTCCTCGGGTTTTTGCGGTCTTTGCAAATTTGCACACACCGTGCGCAAAGGGCGCGCGTTTTTGGCACTTAGGATCAGACGAGAAACAGCTCCGGCATTTTGGCCGGCCCTCACTTGGCCTCTATCGGAGGAAGAGGGATCTGTAGGTCGAAGTCATGCTCCGTCCGTTCCTTACGGGCGATTTGACCGCCGCGCGTGGCGGCCGGGGCCACCTATCGCCGCCAACCGATTCGAGACAATCTGTCTATATGGGGCCATTTCGGCTGAGCGGAGTGCTCGTCCAGACGGCGCGACGCAAGGCGTTTTGTTGAATTGACTTACGTCGTTTGCCCAACACGGCAGCCGCGCGTGAAAACCAATAAAGCCACCCCGGGTGTAAAAAACAGGGAGAGGGCCGGGGCAGCGTCAGATCTCAGACCCTGGGGCGGGCTCAACGGTTCACCGCAGAGAGGAAAGCGCTTGCGTAACCGACGTTGATGCATTCAGCAAGCGCTGCAACCGCAGCAATGCAGGCGGATTAGACCACGCCAGCGGCTGCGCGTTGCCTTGTTTTCCGCAAGGGGACGGGGGGAGAGGGGACGGGGGACGGGGAACAGGGAACCCCCGGCCCCGATGTGCGGATCGTGCCGGATGTTCGGGCGACGCGGGCGGAGGCAGCCGGGCGAACCGTAGCCTATCTTTTCACGGCATGATCAAGCTCACGCAGTTCGGCGGCGACGAATTCGTCTTGAACGCCGAGTTAATCCGTTACGTCGAGGCGCGGCCCGACACCACGCTCACGCTCACCAGCGGCGAGCGGTTGGTCGTGCGCGAAACGATGGACGAAGTGATCCGCCGGGCCGTCGATTATCAACGCTCGAAACACCTGATCGCATAACCATGGACATCGCAACCATTGCCGGAGTCGTCGGCGGCTTTACGCTGATGCTGGTGGCGCTGTTGATCGCGGGCAGCCACGGCGGCGGCCACGGCGTGTCGCTGGGCCAGTTCATCGATCCGCCCGCCGCCATCATGGTGTTGGGCGGCGGGCTGTGCGTGGTGATGACCTCGGTGCCGCTCAAGAAATTCCTGGCCATGCCCAAGATGATGATGAAGCTCATCGTCAACAAGAGCGAAGACCTGCCGGCGCTGGTGCAAGAGCTGGTTTCGCTCTCGGAGATCGCTCGCAAAGACGGCCTGCTGGCGTTGGAATCGAAGGTCAAAGAGCTGAGCAACCACACTTTGGTGCTGGGCGTGCAGATGGCGGTCGACGGCACCCGGCCGGAAGTGATTCAAGAGATCATGCACACCGAGATGAAGGCCGAAGAGGCCCGGCATCACGTGGGCAAGCGGATGCTCGAAATGATGGGCCGCTGCGGCCCGGCGTTCGGCATGATCGCCACTCTGCTGGGCTTGATCCTGATGCTTGGCAACTTGGACGATCCCGATTCGATCGGTCCCTCGATGGCGATGGCCTTGGTGGGCACGCTTTATGGCGCGGCGATGGCCAACATGGTCTGCATGCCCTGCGCGGAGAAGCTGGCCTACCTGAGCCAGCAGGAACAACTGACCAAAGAGATTGTGCTGCACGGCGTGATGTCGATTCAGGCCGGCGACAGCCCGCGGATTGTCGAGCAGAAACTCAGCACCTACTTGCCGCCTAATTTGCGCAAGGGATTTGAGGAGGCGGCCTAAGCGGCGGCCCGCAGCAACCATGTCTGGCAAATGCCCCGAATGCGAAGAAGGCCTGCCCGAATGGATCATGTCGTATGCCGACATGATCACCATTCTGATGGCGTTTTTTGTGGTGATGTATTCGATGGCCGGCAGCAAAGACCCCGACAAGGAAGAAGCGGTGATGCACTCGCTGCGGCACAGTCTGGGGCCGTTCCAGGGCGTGCTGGGCCGGTTTCTGCCCAAATCGAAGCTGACCGAAATGGGGGCTATGCCACCGCCCAGCGACCGCGAGACGCGCGATCGTCAGCCGGCCTTGCGCGCCCCGCCGCCCACGGTGCCGCGTGTACCGCCCGGCCAACCGCTGGCCAACGGCGGACTCGTCTATTTTGACGAAGGCTCGACCGAGCTTTCTGAAGAAAACCAGCACCAGTTGCTGCTGGCCGTCGAAACGCTCCGAGGCAAGCCTCAGCGCATCGAGATTCGCGGGCACAGCTCGCGGCGTCCGTTGCCCGAAGGCGCGCCGTACCGCGACCACTGGGACCTGGCCTATGCGCGTTGCCGCGAGACGATGAGGTTTTTGGTGGAGCATGGCATCGACGCCGATCGCATTCGGTTGGGAGTAGCGCCGCAGGCGACTCAGGCCCAGGCCGGCAACCAGCCGCTGCTGCTGATCAGCGACTCGTGGGTCGAGATCTTCACGTTGGACGAGTTTACCGAGCACTTCCGCGAGCGCGGCATCCTGCCGACGCCGCTGGACGAAAAACGGGGCAAGGGAGCACAAAAATGAGCACTCAAACCATGCCGCCCCCCGCGGCCCATGCCGGCGGCGACGCCGCGGCGAGCGGTAAGAAAGGTTGGTTCTGGAAAGCCGTCGTGCTTGGCCTGATTCTGGCCGTGATCGGCGCCGAATGCTTGTTCGCCTTCGTCTATGTGACGGTGGCCACCGACAAGGCGACCAACGGCGAAGATTCGGGTAGCGCGAAAGCGGGCAAGCACGACAGCCATGATCCGCACGGCGATCATGCCGACGACAGTCATGGAAAGGCTGGCGAACATGGCGAGGGTGGAGAACATGGGGCGGTGGGCGAAGAACGCGAGATCGACATGGGCGAATACAGTCTCACCGCGTTTCAGCCGGCCTCAAACACGACGTTGCTGATCAATTTCCATTTGTATGGCACGATCAGCGGCGAAGACGAGCACCATTTCACCGAGCAATACGAGGTGAACAAGCACCGGATTCGCGACCAGGTGTTGACGACCATCCGCAGCGCCGAGATGGCCGACCTGACCGATCCGGGATTGGGCTTGATTAAAAGGCAGATTTTGGAGAAAACCAACCGCGCCCTGGGAAAACCGCTTCTTCAGGGAATCGTGTTCAGCGATTTCTTGGCCGTCGAACAATAGTGGACGACAACCCGCCGGTTCCGAACGACGAGATCGAGCGTCTGCTCCAGCAGGCCCAGGCGGCCGGCGACGCGCCGGGGGGCGCTTCGCCAGACCCGGCGGGCGGCCTCGACATCGAAAACCTGCTCGGGCAGCGTCCGCCCGCGGCGGCGCCGATGCCGGCGGCGGCCCCGGCGGTGAAAGCGATGGCGCCGCCGACCGACGGAATCGCACCGGCCGATGTCGAGCTGTTGTTGCAGCAAGCGCAAGAGGCGATTGCCTCGATCGACCAGCCGCAGCATCCGGCGGCCGGGGCCAAGCCGCTGGTGTTGGAAGAGCTGGGCGGCGCGCCGCCCAACACCGAACGGGCCACACTCGATCTGATCCGCGACGTCGAACTCGATTTGCGCATCGAGTTTGGCCGCACGCAGATGTATTTGGAAGACGTGCTCAAGCTGCGCAAGGGATCGGTGGTGCCGCTCGACAAGCTGGCCGGCGATCCGGTCGATATTTTTGTCAACGGCCGCTTGATCGCCAAAGGCGAGGTGTTGGTGCTGAACGACAATTTTTGCGTGCGCGTGGCCGAGCTGATCGCCGGCGAGCAGCAGACCTAGCGATTTTGGGTTTTGGATTTTGGATTTGGTGGACTCCTTGTGCTGGGCGGTTGCGATGGCGATGGTGTGATTGATGCCGCGGGCCGGCCACAAGGGCCGCGACTACGATCTTCGCATGGAACGGCACGGTGTCCGTTCCCTCCAGACAGGAAGTCCGTTCGCTTCGGAGGTCGGCGATAGCGCGGCAAGGATGCCCTTGATGAAGCTTCACCTTTTTGCGACGACGTATGCGCGCGTGTTCGTGTTTTTCGCGGTGGGCGTGGTGCTTTTCACCGGCGCGGCGCGAGCGGCCGCCGCGGAAGGCGTGAGGCAGCGCGCAGCCGCAGACCGACCGCCTGTTGCCAAGCGCTCGGAAGTCGAGCGGGCAAGTTTCGAGACGCCGATGGGCGGCGACGACACGAGCCGCGCCCCGCGCGGCGGCGTGCCCTTGCCGCCTCGCGGGCAAGCACGCGGCGGTGCCAGCGAGTCGGCGCGGCTATCGCGTCCGGCTGGCACGGCGTCGACCGTGATTACCGGGGTGGCCAGCCTGGCGGTGGTGCTCGGGCTGTTTTTTGTCGTCGCTTGGGCGTTGCGCCGCGGCATGCCGCGCGGCGCCATGCTGCTGCCGGCCGACGTGGTCGAAGTGCTGGGCCGGGCGCCGTTGTCGGGACGTCAGTTTGCCCACCTCGTGCGGTGCGGCAATAAGATGCTGCTGGTGTATCTGGCCCCCGGCTGCGCCGAGACGCTCACCGAGATTACCGATCCGGTCGAGGTCGATCGGTTGGCGGGGCTTTGCAAACAGTCGCAGCCGCAAAGCACCACCGCTTCGTTCCGCCAGGTGTTTCAGCAGTTTTCGCGTGAAAAGCCAGATGTCGACGGCACGCGTTCGACCACGCGGAAAGAGCGACATCCGCTGACGACCGCTTTCGATTCGGAGCAAGTCGATGCCTGATTGCAGACGTTGTTGGTTAACATTGGCGTTGTTCGGCGCGGTGCTCGTCTTCGCCGCGCCGGCGATTGCCCAGGAGGGGCCGAACCGGCCGGCGCGTGTCGCGCTGCCCAACATGCTCTCGGAAGGGCCGAACGCCTGGACCAGCCCCGAGGGCCTCACCTCGACGCTGCAAGTCATGTTGCTGCTGACGGTGATCAGCTTGGCGCCCGCCGTGCTGCTGATGACCACCAGCTTCATTCGCATCGTGGTGGTGCTGGGTCTCTTGCGGCAAGCATTGGGTACACAGCAATTGCCGCCCAGCCAGGTGATTACGTCGATCTCGCTGTTTCTGACGCTGGCCATCATGTCGCCGGTGTGGAAGCAGGCTTACGACGAAGGCATTAAGCCCTACACCGAACGCCGCATGGGGTTGGAAGAAGCCTGGACCGCCACACTGCGGCCCGTGCGCCAGTTTATGACCGCCCAGATCGAACGGACCGGCAACAGCGACGATGTGTGGCTGTTTCTGGAATACATGCCCGAAAGCTCGACGCCGCAGACCTACGACGACGTTCCGCTGCAAGCCTTGCTGCCCGCGTTCATGTTGAGCGAGTTGAAGACCTCGTTTTTGATCGGGTTCCAGATTTATCTGCCGTTTCTGATTCTGGACATGGTGATTTCGAGCGTGATGATCTCGATGGGCATGCTGATGCTGCCGCCGGTGCTGATCTCGCTGCCGTTCAAGCTGCTGTTGTTCGTGCTGGCCGACGGCTGGCACCTGGTGGTGGGCATGCTCATTCAGAGCTTTGGTTAGAAGCTGCCCTTGACGGGGCAGGGGTGACGCCCTATGGTCTCGGCCCCATCACTTCTCCCTCGCTCGAGAGCGGTCGCGCCCGGCCCGCGTTGCAGGCCACGCCGCCGCCGAAGGAATCGTTTCTGATGAAATGGCTGTTGCTTTGTTGCGGGCTGGTGGCCGCCACGTCGCTGGCCGGATGTTGCCGTCCCGGCGGTCTCTTCAGCCAGCCCGCCTATGGACCGACGTATACGTCGGGTTCGTATTACGGCACGCCCACAACCACCTATGCCGCCGCCCCGTGCTCCTGCCAATAAGAAGCGGGGAAAAATGACGGCGGCCGCGTGAGGTAGAGTTTCGATAGGGCGGCTTGAGCTATCCGGCCGCCACTTCGACGTAGACCTTTAGCGCGTTTTTGTCTTCCACCAAGAGTTGCATCATCTGGGCGTAATGGTCCAGGCCCTGGACGGGATTCGTCAGTATTCGCTCGATCACGCCCGGATACATTACTTCGCCCAGCGCCAGGTCTTTGATTCCCTGTTCAAAATGCCCGCGGTTGGCATTGACCGAGCCGAGCAACAACTTGTTGCCGAGCACCCACTCGAGGTTGATTTTGTCGCTGGGCACCTGCGTGCGGGCCTGCCCGCCGGTGATGCTGGTCCACACCAACACGCCGTTGTGACCCAGGTGTTCCATGGCGCCAAAAGCCATGGCGCTCGAACCGGTGGCATCGACGATCAGATCGGGCCTGCCGGTCTGCTTGACCAGGTTTTCCAACGGCGTGCGCTCGGTGCTGATGTAGTGGGCGCCGAAGCCTTCGGCGATTTCGGCCTTCAGGTTGGGCGCGGGCGATCGCGCCGCGGTGTAAACCTGCAGACCACGCAGCCGCAAGACAAGCGTCGAGAGCAGGCCGATTTGCCCGGCGCCCAGCACCCAAGCCAGCTTGGGCCGCCAGACTTTCAGCCGCCGCTGCACCTCGAACGCCTGCTCGACGGCCTTGGCCGCGCAGCTCATCGGTTCGGCCAGCACGTGCAAGTGCTTCAGTCCGACCGGCATTTTGACGATAAACTCCGAATCTTCGACATAGAACTCGGTCAAGAAGCCGTGCAACAGGTTGATGCCCCGTTCGTAGTAGACCTCGTCGCTGGTCATGTCCGAAGTGCCGATCTGGTCGTAGATCGAGCCGCCGGGACGACGCACGGTGGCGGTCACATAGTCGCCCGGCCGCACGTGCGTGACCTCCGGCCCGGTTTCGACCACTCGGCCAAACGACTCATGACCCAGCACCAGAAAGTCGTATCCGGGCGGGGCGTTGCCATATTTGGCTTCGTTGATTTCTTTGTCGGTGGCGTCGACTCCAACCTTGAGCACTTGCACCAGCACGCCGCGCCCGCCGGCAATGTCGGTCAGTTTGGGCTTCGGCAGATCGGCCAGATGGACGCTGTTGGGTGTTCCGGGACGGACGGCAATGGCTTTCATGGCCGACAATGTATTCCCAATCGCAGGCGTATTCAAGTATCCACCATAGGCCGCGCCGAATAGGACGCGCGGGGCAGAAGTATGGCAACCGTAGCTCGTCCCGCCTCACGCCGGCGCGCGATCTTGTCGCCGCCGGCCGAAGCGCAGCGCGGCCGAACGCGCAAAGACCTGCGCGCCATGACCGCCGATGGCGCCATCTTCAGCGTGATGGTGGGCATCGGCGAGACGTATCTGCCGGCGTTTGTGCTGGCGGCGGGCATGGGCGAGCTGGCGGCGGGCCTGGTGGCCACGTTGCCCATGGTGGCCGGCGCCCTGTTGCAGTTGGTTTCGCCAGCGGCGGTTCGCTGGCTGGGATCGCACCGGAGATGGGTGGTGTTGTGCGCCGCCTGCCAGGCGATGGCGTTTTTGCCGCTGGCGATGGCGGCCTGGAGCGGATGCATTTCGCATTGGCTGGTGTTCGGCATGGCGGCAGTCTACTGGGGTTCGGGCATGGCCGCCGGCCCGGCCTGGAATAGCTGGGCCGCCACGCTGGTGCCCGGCGCGATGCGGGCTGGCTATTTCGCCCATCGCACGCGGTTCAGCCAGCTTGGTGTGCTGATGGGTTTTTTGACCGGCGGTTTTACGCTTCAATACTTCGCCGGCACGTCGCGGGCCATTACGGCCTTCGCCGCGCTGTTTTTGACGGCGGCGGTCTGCCGGTTGATTTCGGCCGGGCTGTTGGCCAGCCAAAGCGAGCCGACGCCCCCGGGCAACAATCATCACCGCGTGTCTCTGGCCCAGTTGCTGGCCCCGCGGCGTTCCGACGGCGCCCTGCTGATCTATTTTTTCGCCGTGCAAACCGCCGCGCAGATCGCCGGCCCGTACTTCACGCCTTATATGCTCAAGCACATCCGCTTTTCGTATTACGAATATGTGGCGCTGATTGCCACTTCGTATGCGACCAAGGCGGTGGCTTTGCCCGCACTGGGGCGGCTGGCGCGGCGGATTGGCGCCACGCAGCTCTTGTGGGTTGGCGGTTTGGCCATTGCGCCGGTCTCGGCGTTCTGGCTGGTGTCGAACTCTTTTGGATATCTGCTGTTGGTGCAGGTGGCGGCCGGGCTGGCGTGGGCGGGCTACGAACTGGCCATGTGCCTGTTGTTTTTCGAAGCGATCCGTGACGACGAGCGGACCAGCGTGCTCACCACCTACAACGCCGGAAACGCGGTGGCGACAGCCCTGGGGGCGCTGTTGGGCGGAGGCATCTTGCGGCTGGTCGGCGAAGCCCCGGAAACCTATCTCATGATTTTCGGGCTATCGAGCATAGCCCGCTTGGCGGCCATGCTGTGTTTGCTCCGCGTGCCACGCGAGGAACACACGGCCGAAGGGGCGGAGCAGTGCCGGTCGCTGAATGGGGTTTGACCTTCGGCGTCCTTGAAGATGCGGGCGAAGGGCTTTATACTACCGGGTCTTTCACCAACCAAACCAACATCGCCGCGACCGCCGTCGCGGCTGAAAATCGCCTCGGAGGAACGTCGCCATGACCATGGATAAAAGCCTTCAACTGCGGGCCGGCCTGGTCCGCTCGCGCAGCGTGCTGTCGCGGGCCGAACGCATCGCTCGGCTGCAAGCATCCGATCGCTGGCAGGAAGGCCAAAGCCCGCTGGGCTTGCCCAAAGTGCGGGTTTACAAGATCACGATGAAAAAGAAGAAGAAGCGTAAGGAAGAGGAAGAAGGCGCCGCTGCCGCGGGCGCCGCAGACAAGAAGTAGCGACGTCGGTGCTTACCTTCGCCCCGCGGAGCGCAGCAATTCGTCGGCCCACTTGGCATCGTCGGGCTCCAGCGGCGGGTCGGCCTCGGCGGTGTAATCGAGCGTGTCGTATCGGCCATTGACGTAGCACAGCTCGATCAATCGCTGTAGATCGAGCTCGATGTCTGCGTCCTTTTTTCGCATCGGCACCTTGATCTTCGGCAGCGCGGCGCGCAACCGGAGGCGATAGACTTCCGCTTCGTCCGATCGCCAGCCGCGGCGCACGCAGACTTGATACATGCCGCGATATTGCGGCGGCAGCTCGCGCACAGGCAGGCTGAGTACCCGCTTGCCGGCGCGCAGCAGGTCGATCTCGACCAGGCTGACGCGCGCTCGCCGCAACTCGCGTTGCTTGCGGCGGTAAAGACGCCGCCCTTTCACGGTGCTTTTGTTCGACGGGCTTAAAAACTCGATGACCGTGACCAATCGGTTGCCTTCGCCCACTTCGCGGATTTCGATAAAACCCTCGGTGGCCGGTTCATGGGCGACTTTCACCACAAACGGTCCGTCTTCGCCGGCTTCGACCGCCACCGCACTCGGGGCGGGGCCCATCGCCGTGGCGCCGGCATGTTGAAGCACACGAACATCCGGATAAATCAAACGCGGAGGCGCATCGTCCGATTCGACGAAACGCTGTTCTTCCACGCGAGCGAGCAGACCCGCGGGCAGGTTCGGTTGCGGCAAATCGCGCGCATAGGTAGCCAGGCTGTGATGGACATCGCGCCAGTGGCGCTCCAGGTAGGGATCCATTCCCGGAAAGGGGCTCTTGATGTTCATACCGATGACTCGGCCTAGTCGCCCTTCGAGGCGCTGATCAGCCCGATGAAGTCGCGGTTGCTCTTGAACTTCGACAACTGCTTGGTGAGCTGCTCCATGGCATCGACGTGGTGCATCGAAGAGAGCGTGCGGCGGAGCATGGTTACGGCATGCAGCGTGTCGGGATCGAGCAGTTTTTCCTCGCGCCGTGTGCCCGATTGGCTGATGTCGATTGCCGGCCAGACGCGGCGGTCTGAGAGCTTGCGGTCGAGCACCAGTTCCATGTTGCCGGTGCCCTTGAACTCTTGGAAGATCAGTTCGTCCATGCGGCTGCCGGTATCGACCAGGGCCGTGGCCACAATGGTGAGCGAGCCGCCCTCTTCAAAGACCCGCGCGGTGGCGAAGAGCTTTTTGGGAATGTCGAGCGCCTTGATGTCGACGCCGCCGCTCATGGTGCGGCCCGTGTTGCCCACCCACTTGTTAAAGGCGCGGGCCATCCGCGTGATCGAATCCATCAACAGAAAGACGTCGTGTCCCATTTCGACCAGCCGCTTGCAACGCTCGACCATGAGTTGCGACAACCGCACATGGCTTTCGACGTCTCGATCGAGGCTGCTGGCGACGACTTCGCCGTTGACGTTGCGCCGCATGTCGGTCACTTCTTCCGGGCGCTCGTCGATGAGCAGGACAAACAGCTTGACCTCGGGGTAGTTGGTCGAAATGGCCTGGCTAATTTGTTGCAGCAAGATGGTCTTGCCGGTGCGCGGCGGGGCCACAATCAAGGCCCGTTGCCCTTTGCCCAGCGGCGTCAGCAGGTCCATCACGCGCGGGCTGAGCGGCTGCGCCCCGGTCTCCAGTTGCAGCCACGATTCGGGGTTGATCGGCGTGAGCGAATCGAACGTCTTGACGTTCGGATAATCCTCCGGCTTCATGCCGTCGATGTCGGTGATTTCTTTCAGCCGCGGCCCCTGCTGCTTGCGGCTTTGCTGGACCAGGCCGTTGATGAGCACCCCTTCGCGGAGACCGAATTTTTCGATCATCGTGCCGGGCACAAACGGATCGGTCCGCTCGCGCTGGTAGTTGTTCTTGGGGTCGCGGAGAAAGCCGTAGCCGTTGGGGTGCAATTCCAGGATGCCCGTGGCCGGCTCGGTGGGCAGCGGTTCGCCGTTTTCGGTGGTCAGCGGCTCATTTTCGAGATAAGGGGTTCGGTCGGAAGGCGGTCGCGAGCGTCGTCGTCCGCGATGAACGTGACCGTTTTGAAACCCTGCGCCGCCAGAACCGCGTCCGCCGCGGCTGCGTTTTTTCTTCATAGTTCACCAAAAGGAGATAAGTTGCACCACGATCACGCGATCGATGGCAACGCGCGTAAATCAAGCGCGATCGTTGGGGGCGACCCAAGCATGTAGAACGAAGCCTCGGCTCGTGACCGAAGCGCTAACCAGAGGTCATTCCGAAAACCCCCTGCCAAGCGAGCGAAGGGGTTCCTGATCAGCACGGCCCGCCCAAAAAAGCGGCCAAAGCCCCAAATCTATCCAGTCACCCTGAACGCCAAAGTATTCAGGAAAACTCAGGGCCAGAGGCGGCTCAATTTACCCCTCCGAACCAAGTAGGCCCCCTATTCGGGGAGCTTTTTCGGAGGCACTCCGGCGATCCAACGTCGCCCGAGTGACGGTGCCTGTCTGTCAGGCAATGGCGTAAAACTATGAAAATCATAACTACATTCGGCACCGTGTCAAGCGATCTTTTGGCAAAAAGGCCGTGCGGGGTGCTTTGCGTCCCCGCCCGAACGATCCGGCCGCCGATTCGGCAAAGCCGGTGGAATTGTCGCAACATTCTCGGCTGCTCGTTCCGATACAACTCTCAAAAGGCCCCGCTTTCACCAACTTCAAGGTGCTTCCGAACCGATGTCTGCCAAACGCTCACTGCTGTGGATGGCGCTGGTGACCTTGGTGGGCTTGCCGGCGCGAGCGTCCGACGATGGACTGCGGTGGCAAGACGACCTGCCGACGGCTCAGCGCTTGGCGCAGCAGACGCACAAACTGATTCTGATTCATTTCGGCGGACCGTGGTGTCCGCCCTGCCAGCGGCTCGAGCACCAGGTGTTCAACCAGCCCGGCTTTGGCGGGGCGCTGGTGCCGAACTATGTGGCGGTTAAAGTCGATCCACAAAAAGACCCCGCCACGGCCAAAAAGTACGGTATCGAAAAGGTGCCCACCGACGTCATTGCCACCGCCCGCGGACAGCTCGTCTACAAGATCTTTCCGGTGCCGGCCTCGGCAGGCGCCTATATCGAACAGATGAACCGCTTGGCGTCGATGGTGCTGCCGCCCGCCGAGCTGAGTGCTGGTACGCCGGTCTCCGCGAGCGCCGCCACGAGCGCCGTCCAACATGCGACCGCCATGCGGTCAGAACCTTCGCCCGGGCCGATCGCATCATCGCCACCGAGCCCGCCCGTGGACTCTCGCAACAGTGCGCCGCGGGAGGTTGGCCACCCGCCGCTGGCATTGGACGGCTACTGTGCCGTGACGCTGCTGGAAAAAAAGAAGTGGCAGGCCGGCGACGCGCGTTGGGGGGCGATTCATCGGGGTAGAACCTATTTGTTCGCGGGACAATCCGAGCAGCAAGCGTTCTTGAGCGCTCCCGATCACTACGCGCCTGTGCTGAACGGCATCGATCCGGTCGTGGCATTCGATCGGCAACAAGAGCTGACCGGAAAACGCGAGTTTGGGGCTTTTTTTGACAACCGGATCTTTCTGTTCAGCAGCGAAGCCAGCTACCGGCAATTCAAGAACAACCCCGCTCGCTATGTGACGGCAATCCGGCAGGCGAGCAGACGATAGGGCGCCGGATTTTCGATGGAAAGCCCAAAACTACAATCCGAAATCCTCGGGTTCCAGGCGAATCTCGACAACGTCTTTCGGCACGACGACGGGCCATTGCCGAGGCAGTACCTCGGCAAGTGGCGCCTGCCAGGGCCGGTAGCCATCGGCCTCGATCTGTAGTCGATATCCGTCGGCCTTCGTCGACTCGGCTTCGCGCTTAAAAAGTTGCCGCAGTGAGCCGTTGCCCGAGGCTTCGACGACCGCCGACACCAACACCACGCCGCCGCGATCCGTGGTGCTGATCGAAGCGGATGTGCCGTCGGCGCCATCAAGAACTCTTGCACCCACGGGCGTCACCGATCGCCCGGTGGAGGCGTCGATCGCCCGAACCCGCAGGTTGACGACCTCGATGGTTTTCCACGGCTCATCGTCAGCCAGCAACGCCAGCAGGGCGGCCATGCTCAGCAACGCCGCGCCGGCAGCCAGCCATCGCAACCGCAGCCGCGCAACTCCGAGCACGAGCAACATGATGCCAACTACGACCGTCAGCGGCGCCAGTATTTCGGAAATCTTGCCTGCGAACATTTACGGAATCGAGATTCGCGCCCCGCCGTGGAGCCCTTTCAAAGGCGCCCTTTCAAAAAAAGCCTCGTGCGCCACCGGGTCGATTGTAATCGAATCGGACAATTACGAATTTGCAAGCTCTGCGGGCGAGCGAGCGCCATTTTCCAGCAAATTCGCCCGAGGGTGACTGCGCGCCCGTGTTCCGCGATGTTATGATGGGGCCAAGTCGGTCTGGCGGCGGCATTCTCTTCTTTACCTTGTGCGGCGGTAGCGTGGCCGGGGAACCAGGCATGTGCATGAGTTCGATGATTGCGCGGTGTTCTTTCCTGGCCGTGCTGGGGCCGGGGCTTCTGTCGGTGGCGCCGGCGGCCGAACCTGCGTTTCGCGAGTCGGTGCGGCGCTCGTTGGCATCGGCCAAGACGGCGGAGGAGGGCAAAACGCTGCCCGGCCTGCCTGCCGATTTGGAGCAGGTGATGGCGCTGGAGTATTCGGTCGTGCTCTACAAAGAGGGCATCGAGCAAGCGGTCGATCCGTCGATCTACTCGTTTCGTCTTGGCGATAAGATTCGGGTTCGGATTCAACCGCTGACCGGGTTTTACTTGTACATTTTCTATGAGGACGCCACCGGGCGACGACGCTGCTTGTTGCCTGCCGACCGCAACACTCCCTGGCTCGCCAAACAGGGCCAGCCGGTAGAACTGCCCACCGACGGCAGTGTGTTCGAATTCGACGGCAAGTCAGGCGAGGACGAATTGACCGTCGTCGCGCTAACGAAGCCCGACGACGATCTGGCGGCAATGTGCGATCTCGTCTGCAAGAAAACGGAAAGCAAGCTCACGCCCGAAGAGCGCGTTACGCAAGGCGAACTGCGCGCGCGGTGCCAGGCTCGGCTCAAGGTGTTGGAAGATCTCCAGTCGCAGGCGGTCCGTTTCCGAGGTCCGCTCGACGCCGCCGCTCTGGCCAAGGTCTCTGCCGAGTGGAAACAACAAGGGGCCGGCGCGGCGGTGCTGGAAGAGCCGCCGATCGAGCGTCAGACGAGCACGTTGGCGCTCTCGGCCTCGAAGATCGGCGCATCGCCCGCTCTGCTGGTCACCATTCCGTTGAAATCCGGTCCCGCGAAGCCGGACTCGATCAAAAGCGCGAAGCGTCGCTAGGGTGCTCGGTCATGTATCTGATGGACCTTGCCACGTTCGGATTAGTCGGCGGCGTGTTTGCCTTGCTGACCGCGGCCACCGGCGTCGGTCAATTGCTTCGGCGGCAGGTCGATATGGGGCTGAACCCCGCCGCGATTGAGCAATTCAACCTTCGCATTCGGGCCTGGTGGGTGTTGTGCGCGGTGTTGCTGGCGGCTTTCTGGCTGGGGCGCGAAGCCACCGTCGTGTTGTTTGGTCTGTTGTCGTTCTGGGCGTTGCGAGAGTTCATCACGCTGACGCCCACCCGCATGGCCGACCACCGCGCGTTGTTCTGGGTTTTCTTCCTGTTCACGCCGCTGCAATACGTGCTGGTCGGCATCAATCGCTATCAACTTTATAGCGTGCTGATTCCGGTGTATGCGTTTTTGTTCATCCCTGCGCGCATCGCCTTGGCCGGCGACTATAAGCGGTATCTCGAGCGCTGCGCGAAGATTCAGGCCGGCCTGATGATTTGCGTGTACTGCTTGAGTTACGCGCCGGCAATTCTCTATCTGGACATCGCCGAGACGGCAGGCCCGCAGGCCGCCGAAGAATCCGCCGAGGAAGAAAGGCCCCGATCGGCCGCGGCGCAGCGGCTGGCGCGCGCCAAGGCGGCAGTCAACGAGGGACGCTACGGCGGCCAGAACGCGCGACTGCTGTTCTTCTTCTTACTGGTCGTGACGCTGGGCGATGCCTTTCGCTATCTGTGCGAGCGCCTGATCGGCAAGCACGTGATTGCGCCGGCCATCAGTGCCAATCGAACTTGGGAGGGTTTTCTGGGGGGCGCCGCCTGCGCCACGCTGTTTGGCACGCTCATGTGGTTGGCCACGCCATTTAATCCCTTGCAGGCCGCGGCCATGTCGATGTTGATCACGACGATGGGTTTCGCCGGCAGCATGACGATGTCGGCCATCAAACGCGACCGCGGCGTCAAAGACTACGGTACGTTGATCGAAGGCCACGGGGGCGTGCTCGACCGGATTGACTCGACCTGCTTCGCGGCCCCGATCTTTTTTCACGTGACGCGCTATTTGTTTACTTAGAGCCTATCCGAGGAACTCGCATGGTGCCGCGGGCCTCCCGCCCGCCGGCGCTCGGCCGGGCTCGCCGCCCGCGGGCCGCTTTATAGCAAGCCATAGTCGGCGAGCGTCTTGCGCAGCTTTTGCTCTTCGGAGTTCGTGAGCGGCGTCATCGGCAAGCGCAGTTCGCCGGTGTCGCGACCGACCAGCTTCATGGCCGCCTTGATGGGAAT
>JAICLL010000137.1 GCA_025927475.1 Pirellulales bacterium | reverse complement strand
GGCCCGAACGGCGCCGGTAAATCAACCAGCGCGCCGCATCTACTGCGCGGCACGATGGGAATTCATGAATTCGTAAATGCTGATGTCATTGCGCAAGGGCTATCTGGCTTCTCGCCAGAGGCGGCCGCATTTGAAGCCGCCGGAATCATGCTGGTTCGGTTGCGGAAACTGGCAGGCATGCGAAAGAATTTTGCGTTCGAAACGACGCTCGCCTCCCGCTCGTTAGCGCCGTGGATCTCGGAGCTTCGCCGAACAGGTTATGTCTTTCGGCTCATGTATTTGTGGCTTCCCGACGCAGACTATGCGCTTGCGCGCGTGGCCGAACGCGTGCGCCGAGGCGGGCATGATGTGCCGGAAGAGACGATCCGTCGCCGATACGCCGCTGGGCTACGGAACTTCTTTCGATTGTATCAGCCGATCGCCGATAGCTGGCTTCTTTTGGACAATACGGTAGGCACCGATTCGCGGCCGATTGCGGCAGGCTGTGGTACAATGGAAGTGACTGCCTTTAACACGGAGAAGTGGGACTTAATCCGTACTCGGTGGGCTAATGGATAATAAAGATCTAGATTCGCTGTTTAGGCGCCCCGAAGCGATCCGAGAGGCCATTGCGCACGGCGCTCGCCTTGCTTTAACGGAGCATCGACGCGCCGGTGATCCAATTGCCGTATGGCGCGACGGCCAAGTGGTGTGGATCCCGGCGGAAGAGATCGTGGTTGATGAACCGCCGAATGGTGAGTCATCCTAGCGAGGATGATACGTCGGCTCGTAGAAGTTCACGTTAGCGCGTGGCCCTGGGCCGTAGACCAACTCTTCCTCGCTTACTCATCGCGCTTCCATCGTCCGCGGCCGGCCGTTTCAATGCACGCGCTGGCCCGGCTTGGCCCCCTCGTCGGGCCGCAACAGATGAATGTCTTCGCCGCCTAATCCCGAGGCGACCACCATCCCTTCGCTGGTGCCGAATTGCATCTGCCGCGGAGCGAGGTTGGCCGCGCAGATCACCAATCGCCCGACCAACTCTTCGGGCTTGTAGGCCGATTTGATGCCGGCAAACACGTTGCGGCGATCATCACCGCCCAGGCTGAGCGTCAATCGCAACAGCTTTTTCGCTTTGGGCACCTCTTCAGCCGCCACCACACGGGCCACTCGCAAGTCGACTTTGGCGAATTCGTCGAAGCTGATCATCGGCGCGAGCGGCTCGGCCGCCAGCGGCTCGGGTCCATCGACCGGCGCGGCGGGCGTGCTCGCCTGCCCCGTCGCTGATTCATCGCCCACTTTGCTGGCTTCGATCATGGCTTGCACCTGTTTCAGTTCCACGCGTTGCATCATGTGTTCAAACTCGCCCACCGGCGTGCCGACAAGCGGCTGCTGCGCTTCGCTCCAACGCTCGAGGGGCCGGCCCAGCAGCCGCCCGGTTTGCTCGGCCAGGCGCGGCAGCACCGGCGCCAAGTAAACTACCAGTTGCCTGAACAGATTCAAAGCGACCGTGCAGACCTGCCGCAACTCTTCGGCTTTGGCGGGATCTTTTTTCAGCGTCCACGGCGCCCGATCTTCGACATATTTATTCGCCCGATCGGCGAGCAGCATAATCTGCCGCATGGCCCGGTTAAAGTCGCAAGCGTCGTAGGCGGCGGCGATCTCGGCGCCTTCGGCCGCGGCCTGGCGGAACAGCCCGCCGTCGTCGGGATAGGTCGTCGCCAGCCCGCTCTCGCGCACGAACCGCGCGGTGCGGCTGGCCAGGTTCACCAGCTTGCCCACCAGGTCGCCGTTGACCTTGGCCACAAACTCGTCGAGGTTCAGATCGAGGTCGTCGAGCTTGGGCGTGAGCTTCGTCGCGTAAAAGTAGCGCAGCCAGGCGGGGTCGAGGTGCTCCAGATACGTGGCCGCGCGCACGAACGTGCCTTTGGTCTTCGACATTTTTTCGCCGCCGACGGTCAAAAAGCCGTGTACATGGACCATCCGCGGCAGGTTGAACCCCGACGCCTTGAGCATCACCGGCCAGAACAGCGTATGGAAATAGGTGATGTCTTTGCCGATGAAGTGGTGAACCTCGGTTTCGTCGTTTCGCCACCACGAGTCAAAATCTTCGCCGGTCTTCTCGCACCACTCCTTGCTGGCGGCGATGTAGCCAATCGGGGCGTCGAACCAGACATACCAATAGTGCCCCGGCGTGTCGGAAATCTCGAAGCCAAAGTACGGGGCGGGCCGCGAGACGTCCCAATCGCGCAGCGGCTCCGACAGAAACGCGCCCGCCAGCCAGTGAGCCACGTCGGGCTGCAAGTGCCCGCCGCTTTGCGTCCAATCGTCCAGAAACCCGTGTAGCTTTTCGGTACTGATAAATAGGTGCGGCGACGACCGCAGCTCGGGTCGCGCCCCCGACAGCGTGCTCACCGGGTCGAGCAATTCAGTCGGGCTATAGGTATGGCCATTGTCGCAGCTATCGCCGTATTGATTCGGCAGCTTGCACTTGGGGCAACTGCCCTTCACAAAACGATCGGCCAGAAAGGTCTTGGCTTCGGGGTCGTAAAGCTGCGTCACGTCGCGCTGGAAGATCAGCCCTTCGCGCCGCAGCGCCGCCCAGATCTCGCCGCACAGCTCGCGGTTGGCCGGGCTGTGGGTGCTGCCATAGTGGTCAAACACCACGTCGAACGCCGCGAAATCGCGCTGGTGGGCGGCGCTCATATCGGCAATTACCGCTTCTTCGCCGCGGCCCTCTTGGCGGGCGCGAATCATGATGGCCGTGCCGTGTGTGTCGTCGGCGCAGAGATAGACGCAACGATGCCCGGCCAAACGCTGAAACCGCACCCAGATATCGGTTTGGATATATTCCACCAGATGGCCAAGGTGGATATGTCCATTGGCATAGGGCAGGGCGCTGGTGACCAGAATGCGTCGTGGGCTCATGCAATCTCCGCGGGGAGAGACACGCCGGAGCGAGCGGCGGTTCACCGCTTTCGTTCGGCAAACCGCCAATTATGGCGTTCTGCGGGCGATTTGCGTAGAGCCGAGCGATGGGGGGCATAAAAACCGGTCCGACGCGCGGCGGCTTTTGCTTGCGGGGGGTTACTTATATATTAAGGGCCGGCGCCCCGCGGGGCGGCGCACGTACACCCCTTTTGCTTCCCGGAGGGAAAAATGATGGCCCGTGCTCGTTTATTCGCACTGTGTCTGGCTGCCCTTGCCCTGTCGATCGTGGAGATACCCGGCGCGCTCGCCCAGGATGACGACGCGGAGCAGGGCGACGCAGGTCAGGGTTTCGGCTTCCCCGGTCAGGGCTTCGGCTTCCCAGGGCAAAATGGCCAACAACAGCGTGGCGGCCGCCGCGGGCAGGGCGGGTTTGGCCAGGGTGGTTTCGGGCAGGGTGGTTTCGGGCAGGGAATGATGCCCGGCGGTTTTGGGTTCCCCGGCGGGTTTGGCCAGGGCTTTTTTGGCGGCATGGGCCGCAACGGGCGGACGAGCGGCATGATGGGCTCGCCCAACGACCCCTTTCAACTGCTCAAGAGCGAAGCGGTTCGTGAAGAACTCAAACTGACCAAAAAACAGATCGCGCAGATCGACAAGCTCGTCGAGGCCTATCAAAAGGACGGCAGCGAGCAACTGCAGCAAACGCGGCTCGACCGCGACGAACTGGAAGCGATGTCCGACAGCGAGCGCACGAAAGCGATTGAAAAGAGCCGCGACCAGCAAGAAAAGGCGGTCCGTAAGCTCAACGACAAATATCGTCCACGTCTGTCAAAGCTGCTCAAGCCCGATCAAGAGAAACGCCTGAAGCAGATCAGTTGGCAGGTCATCGGCGTGGCGGCCTTGCGCGGCGACGATTTGGCGAAGGCCCTGAAGCTTTCCAAAGACCAGCGGGCAGAAATCGACGACGCATATGACGAGGCGGGCAAGAAAATGCGCGAGTCGTTCCGGCCGCCTGAGGGCGGTTTCCGGGGCCGAGGCCCCGCCGGCGGATCGGACCAGCCGCCGGCTGACGGAGACAATCGGGCCGACCGCCCGGCTGCCTTTGGCCAACGCGGCCAGGATGGTGAAGACGGGCAAGGCGGCGGCCGTCCCTCGGGCCGCGATTTCCGCGAGCGGTTTGAAAACATGCGCAAAATGAACGACGAGCGCGACGCCAAGGTGCTGGCGGTGTTGACCGACAAGCAGCGTAAACAATATGAGCAGCTCAAAGGCGATCCGTTCGACGTCAGTCAACTGTGGCCGCGGCGGGGCCGTGGACGCGGCGGACAGCGCGGCGGCGAAGACCAGGCCGACCGCGGTGGAGATCGGGCAGACCGCGGGGGAGACCAAGCTGGCCGCGGCGCAGACCGTGCTGACCGCGGGGGCGACGCGCGGTCAGACCGCGGCAATGAGCGAACTCAGGCCCGTGGTACGGGCCGCCGCCGAGCTCAAGACGATTCAGAATAGTCGAAGTGATTCGATCAGGGTTGCCCCGGAACAGCTAACCCATTCGGATGAAGAGGAAGATCTCATGCCATTGGTTCGCACCATGTCGCTAGGGCTCGGCCGTTTCAGGCTGGGCAGGCGTCTCGGATTGCGCGGGCGGATTGGCCTGGCGGCGGCTGTGCTGCTCGTCGCTCAAGGCGTCACGGCCGTGTCGGTTTCGCACTCGGCCAATCAGAGCACGGGGGCCTGTTGCCGCGGCGCTTCGGCAGCCTCGTCCGGGCGAACGGCGGATGACGGCGACCTGGAACCTTTTGCCTGCGACGATTCGTCGCTGCGCTGGTTCGACGCGGTGCTCGACGATCCCTCCGACGAGTCATCCGCACCGACCTGGTGGGACCTGCTCTTGTGTGAGTCGGCACAATAGTGGCCTGCGCTCCGGGATGAACCGGAGACCCGCGGCATGGCAAAGATCTAACGATTATTCCGATTAGGCTAACCTTGACGCCTACAGTGGGCCGATAAACGACGCTACGGTTTTCCGTAAACGTAGCGTCGCCGTGTCATTGCCCATGCTCGCTGGTTTCACCAGATTTCTGTGCCAACGGTTTCCGCCAGGATTTCCTGTTTGGCCACTGGCGGCGGCTCTGCTGTTGGCAGCGGCGCGTGGCCATGCGCAGGCTCCGGCGCCGCGTCCCGGGCCGCCGGGAAACGATCTGGCTCAGCCAGTCGTGCAGGCGTCCGCTCCCGGTCTTGTTTCTCCACCTAGACCGGCTTCGCTGCCTAGACCGGCTTCGCTCTCCGGTCGCGCGCAAAATGCCTATCCGGCTGGCCCCGCTGCTGGCCCGGCGGGTCGTTTGCCACCGCCGCCACCGCGTGCAGGGGGCGCCGCAGTTCGTCCTCCCGCGCCGAATTCGTCTTCTCCCAGCTCACCCTTCTTCACTCGCCTGCCGCCGAGTCCCGCTCAAGATTTCGCCGACTTTGTGGAGCGCGAGCCGTTGATGGCCAACGAGCCCGACGCCAAGCTGGCTTACTACCAATCGTCCACCAACGAGGGCCGCAGCCCGCTGGTGCAGGAGCTCGAAAACCGGGTTAAGCAGCTCGAGGACGGGCAAAAAACAGCCGTCGAGAAAGGCAAAAAAGAACCGCGCTTCGAACACCAGATTTTTGGCCGCATCCAGGCCGAAGGCGCGACCTTCAATCAAGACCCGGCCAACATCCGGCAACTGGGCAATATTCCCAACGGCAATGACTTCCGCCGCGTGCGTCTGGGAATGCAGGGCACCGGATATGAAATCCTTTTCTATCGGCTCGAAATCGACTTTGTGCAGCCCGACGAGGTGACGGGACGGCGACCACGCATCACCGACGGCTATTTCGAAATCCGCCAATTGCCCACGTTGGGCACCTTCCGCCTGGGGCAGTTCCGTGAGCCGTATAGCGTCGAGCGTTTGACCAGCGGAAACGACATCACGTTTATTGAGCGCGGCCTGCCGCAGACGTTTCACACCTCGCGAGCCTTCGGCATCATGCTCTACAACAATTCGCGCAATGAAAAGTGGTATTGGTGGACCGGCCTGTTCAATGAGCATGCCACCAACTTCGGCGAATACTATGGCGACGCCGCCCGGCTGGCCTACGACAACCGCCTGGTGTGGGTGCCCTGGTACGACGAGCCCTCAGGCGGGCGATACATGGCGGCGGTCGGCGCGGCCTATAGCCTGCGAGACCTGAAGGGCCGAACCGAAAAGTTCTCGTCCGGCCCCGAGGTCAACCTGCAATACGACGCGATGTCGATCATCCCTTCGTTTGTGAGCACGGGCACGCTGACCGCAAATCAAACGCAGATCTTTCACGCCGAGGCGTTCACCGTGCTCGGCCCGCTCTCGTTTCAAGCCGAGTACTATGGCACGCTGGTCAATCAGGTACACAATCCGCAGGTGTTCTTTCAGGGCATGTACGTCTACGGCAGCTACCTGCTAACCGGCGAGCACCGTCCCTACGACCGCAAGCAGGGCATCTTCACGGCCATCAAGCCCCACAGCAATTTTTTTCGCGTGCGGACCAATCGCGGCATCGCCACCGGGCCGGGCGCCTGGGAAGTTGCCGCCCGTTTCTCGTCGCTCAATCTCAGCGACCGCAACATTCAAGGCGGCACGCTCAACGACGTGACGGTCGGGCTGAACTGGTATGCCACGTTCCAGATGCGCTTCTCGATCAACTACATTCACGCCTTCCTCAATCGGCATAACGTGATGAGCAACGCCGACGTGGTCTCGGGCCTGGCGCAGGTGGTGTGGTAAAAGGGATCGCAAATCGACTCGCCCACGCCAACTCGAAGCGTATGCGAGGAAGCAGCCTGAATCTGCCTCGCTAACGCTTCGGTTCGTGTCTATCCGCGCTGCAGCGATTCACGATTAATGCACCAAGTCTGCCGGCAGGATGGCGTCTTTGCTCGGCGCACGATAGAATTGCTTCTACGCTGTCGATATGCAGCAAAGAGTGTGCGCTTTTTCCAATCGCAAACGGATATCGCCATGCCAAGTCAACGAGCGCGTCGGGCGCAGCTTGCCGTCGTCGGCTGTCTGATTTTGGCGGGGGGCGGATGTGGCAAGCCCACCGTGCAGGTACCGCAAGCATCGGCGCCTGCGGCACAGCCCGCTCCGCCAGCGGTGGCTGAAAGCGCCGCAACCAACCCGCCGCGGACGCAGGCTCCCCAAAAAACACCCGGGCAGGAACCACGCGGCGACCATGCGGCGGTAAGCATCAGCGAGGAAAGCGGCGGTGGAAATGCCCAAACGGCTGAGGTTGCCGCTGATCTTCCGGACGATGAATCGCTCACGCCCGACGAGTACATCCGCCTGGGCTTGCCGGCTCACGACCGAGAATGGGGTGGCGCCGACATGGCGCGGGCCGCGAAAATACTTGAATCATTCGGGCAGCAAAAGTACCGTCAGCTTCCTCGTTATCAAAGCAAACGCTCCGGCGAAGTATTCGCGCGATTGACATCGCCCGCGAACCTCGAACTTTTCCGGAATGACGGCTTGCCTCTCGAAAGCCGGCTGGGGGACGCGCTCAGCTTCTACCAGGCCCACAATCAGATATTAATGCTCTATCTGGCGGCTTTTGAAAAAGGCGATGCGCGCGCAACTGAGCTGGTTGAGCTGCTGGGATCAACTTTGCGAATGACCGTGGTGATGATCGAACTCGTCGACCAGCTTATACCGACGTTGAACAAGGACGATCCCAGCTATCCGGTGCGCATGCAAGGCCTTGACCGGATGCGGGGCGGGCTGGCGACCGTCGTGTCTGGGAACCTCGATTCCTTGTCCGAGCGCTCAGCGTATCGGGTTGGCGAATTGCGCCGACTCATTGGCTACATGCAGAAAACATTGCCGAAGATCGTCCCGGCTTTGCCCGCGGCCTCCCGCGCCGAGACTCTCGTGCGGTTGAAGAATCTCGTCGACGATCCGGAGATGATAGACTTAAGGGCCGACTTGGAAGAACTTCGCTCGAAGATCGAGGCCTCGGTGGTCCCAAAAGCCGACTCCCGCGCGGCCCCGGAGTGATTACCGTGTTCGTTCCGCCCGAGTGACTCAGCCGAACCAAGCGAGCGACACGGTGGCAGCGGGTCGCCCGACTGCCTGCGGTCGCTTGCGCGTCGCGGCTTGATTCTCCGAGACGAGCAGCCGACAATGACCGAGGGAGTCGATCTGCCAGACCAACCGGATCAAAGAAGCATGACTACTGTCCAAATCACCGCTTTGGAGCCGGGCAACCGCATTCAATTACCCGCGGAGTGGGCGACAGGACTCGGTATTTCGCGGGCCGTGAGCCTGGAACGAACGCCCGATGGAATTCCCGTCCGGCCAGCGCAATTGACCTGGAATGAGATCTCCGCGAACAAACTTTCCATCCGCCCCGGCGACGTAAGTACGGAGCCAGACGTAACAGAATTGAGCGGGGATGATCTCATCTTCTAAACCGCACATCGAGCGCGGGCTCGATACCATGGTGCTCGTCTACAGCGTGCTTCCTGGTCATCCCGCGGCGGCGGCCTGCGAGCGGTTCCTACGAGCGAATGCTGGTGGGTTCACGTCGCCGAGCGTGCTGTTCGAGGCGAAGAACGTGCTCACCAAGGTCTACGGCGAAGACCCGCTCGCCGCGACTCAGAAGCTTGTACAAATCGCCAATGGCCCGCCGTTTTCTTCTAGCCCTTTGGACATCGGAGCTATGCCTCCCAAAATCCCATCGGGCGCAGCCCGATGCAAGGTGTCAGCCATTCGCAAGCCGGCGCCGCCAGCAACCGGCGAACAAAGCTTCTCGGCGTGCGTAGAAATAAGTAGCGGGGCATTTTTTGCCAGTTTGCAGTCAGCGCCGTCGCCCAGGGAACCGGCCGGGCGCGAGCGGCGTCTAACGGACTAGGCGGCCGCCAATGGCTGCACGGGCGTTCAAAAACCCGGCACGCCTCGCACCTCTGTCGGAAAATCGCTGAAAACACGGCTGAAAACCGACCAAGCCAGTCTGTTGTTAAAAAACAGAGAGAGGACTCGATCGGGGATCGGGATTCAGAGGGATGAGCCTGCCATATCGCGCGAATCTTGTGGAGCGCCAGCACTCGACCGCATTCGTAGGACGACCTTCCGAGGTAGTCGACCAGGGAAGGCGGTTGAAGCCGCATGGACGACCTAGCAAGGTCATCCCACGACTCGATACCGATCGTGTCTGTTAAAACCGATCAGATGCCCGGATGCAACGCGGGGCTTGAGAGCCGGAGCGGCCGTTGGCTCGCGTGATTCCCTCGCGCACCTTGTGGATAGAAGCCCATCAGCGCTTGCGTAAACGGCCGTTGATGCGTTGGGCATGCGCTGCAAGCCGCGGTGTGGCGGTGATTTAGGCGAGGCGCGTGGGTAAGTCACGCCTTGTTTTCCGCAAGCGCAGGGCGGCGAGCGGCGGAGTGATTGCCCAAATGTTGCGAGAGGGGGCGGTGTGCCTATAATCGAGCCTGGGCCATTGCCGGAACGAGGTTTTTCATGATCGACACCTATCGACTCAATTTCCATCGCTCACGAGGGGCCGGCGCCGCGGGGCGCACGGCAGGCCCCAAAGTTGGCCGCCGGCGGCTATGGCTGCAGGAGCTCGAGCCGCGCTTTCTGATGACGGGCGGGGCGGTCGCCGGGGCGGCGGCGCAGCTCACCGCGCAGCAAGCTTCGGGCGAAAACGCCGTGGCCGACTCGATCAATGCCTTTGCCTTTGATCTTTACGCCCAGTTGCAAAGCGAGAACGGCGGCAACCTGTTCGTCTCGCCGCTTAGCATCTCGACGGCCTTGGCCATGGCCGACGCCGGCGCCCGCGGCGAAACCGCCACCCAGATGGCCGACGCTCTGCACCTTTCGCTCGACCCCGATGCGGTGGCCGCCGGCTATGGGGCGCTCCTGAACGATCTTAACTCGGCGGGCCAGGCCGGCGGCTATGCCCTGAACCTGGCCAATGCGCTTTGGGCGCAGCAAGGATTCGACCTGTCGGCGCCGTTTGTGAACCTGATCGATTCGGACTACGGCGGCGCATTGAAAGAAGTCGACTTTAAGAACGCGACCGAAGCGGCGCGGCAAACCATCAATCAGTGGGTGCAAGACCAGACCAATAACAAAATTCAGAACTTGATTCCCCAGGGTGTGCTCGACCAGTACACGCGACTGGTGCTCACCAACGCGATATATTTCAAAAGCGCATGGGCCGCGCCCTTTGATCCGGCATCAACCACCAGCCAGCCGTTCACGCTGGCCTCGGGCGATCAGGTCGAGGCTTCGACGATGCACCAGACCAGCGGCTTTCGCTATATGCAGCGCGATGGTTTCCAGGTGGTCGAGCTACCCTATGCCAATGGCCGGCTGGCCATGGACGTGCTACTGCCGACCGCCGGAACGAGCCTGTCGAGCATCGACGCCAACCTGGTGCCCGAGAAGCTCGACGCCTGGCTGCAAGGCCTGAGCTCGCAGCGCGTGGCCGTTTCGCTGCCCAAGTTCCAAGTCACCACGCAGTTCTTGTTGAGCGATGCGCTGAAAGCGCTCGGCATGACCGATGCGTTTTCCGACCAGGCGGCCGATTTCTCGGGGATTTCCGACGAGGAAAAACTGAAGATCTCGCAGGTGGTTCACAAGGCGTTTATCGACATCGACGAAGCGGGCACCGAGGCCGCAGCTGCCACGGGGGTTAGCGTGGGCGCCTCAGTCGTGCCCATCGAGCCCCCACCCATCGCGTTCCGCGCCGACCACCCGTTCTTGTACCTGATCCGCGACACGCAAACCGGCAGCGTGCTGTTCATGGGGCAAGTAATGGATCCCACGCAGAGTGGCGATTCTTCCGGGCCGGTCATCACCACGCACCAGCCGAAGGTTGAAGACCCAGGGCCGATCGAGACGCCGGCGCCGGCGCCCTGGAATCCGTCGGTGGTTTCGCTGCCTCCGGTCACGACGAATCCCGCCGATCCGGTCTCGTCGTCTCCGCCCGTGGCTGTGTCGCCGCCGGTGTTTCTCGGCCCGGTGCTTACCGTAGGCGGCAGCTCGGGCGCGTCGGCGCCGTCGCCGGCCGAGGCGCCAACCTCCAACGAGCAATTTGTCGAGGCGGTCTACCAAAAGCTGCTCGATCGGCCCGCGGAGCCGGCGGCGCTGGCCAATTGGTCGCAGCAACTGGACCAAGGCGCTGCGCGGGCGGATGTGGTGTCGGCCATCGAGAGCAGCGCGGAATATCGCCAGGACGAAGTGCAAGCGGCGTATCAACACTACTTGGGTCGCGCGGCCGACCCGGCGGGACTCGATTTTTTCACCGCTCAATTAGCCGCGGGCGGTACGCTCGACCAGCTCGCGGCCAGTCTGGCGGGTTCGTCTGAATACTTGCAGGCGCACGGCGGCCAGGCGGGCTTTCTGGAAGCGATGTTCGCCGATGCGCTGGGCCGAGCCGCCGACGCCCAGGCACAAACCTATTTCGCGCAGGAACTGGCCGCCGGCGCCACGCGCGCGCAACTGGCGGCCCAGATCTTCGCCAGCAATGAGTATCAGCAGTCGCTCACGCGGGCGCTGTATGCAAGATTCCTCGATCGCCCGGCCGATCCGGCGGGCCTCGAACAGCTCGCAGGCGAGCTGCACGCGGGCACGCCCAGGCCTCAAGTGATCGCGCAGCTCGTTTCGTCGCAGGAGTTCTTTGAGAAGGCTCAGTCGTAGGTCGCTCGGGTTGGTGCGGAATCACCGGGCTTTGGCTACTGAGCGAAGCGGCTCACCGCGACAACATCGCCCGCGGCGTAGAGGCGCTCGCCGGCGGGAAAGTGAATCAGACCATCGGCCAGCGACAGCGTGCGCAAGTCGGCCGAGCCTTGCCAGGCGAGCGGTTCGGCCAGTTGGCCATCGGGCGAACGGGTCAGCCGCGCGGGATAATAGGTGGCCCGCTCGCCGCGATGCTCAAAGGCAGCCGTCAGCCGGGCCGTTTCCGTGGAGGGCGGTGAGAACGGCGCGCCAGAGAATGCGCGGATCGCCGGACCGACGAACAGCTCGAAACCCACCAGGCTGCTGGCCGGATTGCCGGGCAGACCGAACACCAGCGTGCGATGACCCGAAACCTCGCGCACGCCGAACCAAACCGGCTTGCCGGGCTTGATGCGCACCTTGTGAAAAACCTCGCGCACGCCCAGCTCGCGCAGCAGGTCCGGCACCAGGTCGAGCACGCCGGCCGACACGCCGCCCGACATCAGCAGCACGTCGGACGAGAGGCCCTCGGCCATCAGCCGGCGCAGCTCGTCGCGGTCGTCGAGGCCGATGCCCAGGTCGATCGGCAGACCGCCGGCGCGGCGCACCGCGGCCAACAGCATGGGGCCGTTTGAGTTGCGAATTTGTCCGATCGCGGGCAAGTTGTCGGGCGGGACTAGCTCGTTGCCGGTCGAAAACACGGCCACCCTGGGCTGCCGCGCGACGCGAACCGAGGTGCGGCCAACTTCGGCGAGCAGACCGATTTCGACGTGCCGCACGGTGCGGCCGGCGCGCAGCGCAATATCGCCCTGGCGCATCGAGACGCCGCGGCGCAGGATGTTGCGGCCCGCGGCCAGCGGCGGCGAATCGATGACCACTCGTTGCGGCTCACCGGCAAGGGTTTGGGTTTGCTCGACCATGGCGATTGCGTCGGCGCCGTCGGGCACCGGCGCGCCGGTCATGATGCGGGTGGCCGTGCCCGGCGTTACCGGCTGGGTGGGCGCCGCGCCGGCCACAACTTCTTCGAGCACGGTCAGAGTGATCGGGCGGCTAACGAGATCGGCCGCTCGCACGGCGTAGCCATCGACAACCGATTTGTCGTGCGGCGGCGAATCGATGTCGCTGGCGATGTCTTCGGCCAGGACGCGGCCGAGCGCGTCGGCGATGGTGACCACTTCGACCGCGAGCGGCTGGATCTCGCGGGCGACATGTTCAAGTGCGGCTTCGACGGTGAGCATGTGTAAACCAGGAAAAACGGCGAGGCGATTGATTCTAACGGCGGCAATCCGCGATACCTCTTAGCCTCGGTGGCTGGGCAGAGGCATGCCGATGCCCCGGAAGCGGACCGACCGGGGCATCGCTTAGACTCTGCCCCAGCCACCGGAAATTGCCGAACCTCGAATGTCGAAAGCGATCAGCGACACCGGCCCGCTATGTGCCGGTCAGGGCTTTCCCAGTTTTCGCCGAACCTTGCCCGATGGCAAGAAAATTGCGCAACAAGTCGCTGCCACAATGTGTCAGAAAGCTTTCGGGATGAAACTGCACGCCGTGCAAAGGATGGCGGCGGTGCCGCACGCCCATGATCTCGCGCTCGCCATCGGGACCGTCGCACCAAGCGCTGACTTCAAAATCGGCAGAGAGCGTGCCCGGCTCGATCACCAGGCTGTGATAGCGCGTGGCCTGAAACGGGTTTTCGAGTCCGGCGAACAATCCGCGGCCATCGTGATGAATCTGGTCGGTCTTGCCGTGCATCAACCGCTTGGCGCGCACGATGTTGGCCCCGAACGCATGGCCGATCGCCTGGTGTCCCAGGCACACGCCCAGCATGGGCACGTCGGCGGCGAAGCGTTTGACGATCTCGCACGACACGCCGGCTTCGCGCGGCGTGCAAGGGCCGGGCGAAATGATCAAGTGCGTGGGACGCCGAGCCGCGACCTGCTCAGGCGTGATCTGGTCGTTGCGATGCACTTCCAGATCCAGCCCGGAGTCGATCTCGCCCAACCGCTGCACGAGGTTGTAGGTGAACGAATCGTAGTTGTCGATGAGCAGGATCATGCGAACTGGGGAGTGCCGAATGGAAACGTGCCGCAACGGGTAGGGTGGGCCGAGCGAAGCGAGTCCCACCTTTGCCCGCATTGTAACTTGCCGCGTCGTGCTACCCGAGGTGGTGGGACTCGCTTCCCTCGGCTCCAAACGCATCAAGTTAAACCGGCACCCGCCTGTTTCGTCAAAACTACCAGCCGCCCCCGGCTGGTCCGGCGATGCCGACTTCGTCGGCGAGCACCAGCCGAGGGCGGCTGTTCCCGATGCGCGGGCAGCAATTACCGATTTCCAACGCCAAAACCGATCAGCGCCGCGCTCGCGCTTATTCGTCGCCGCCAGCAAGCAGCGCGTCGAGCCCGCCCGCCGGCGCCTTGGCGGCGCCCGTTTTGGCGTGAGCCGCCGCGTCGCCATTGCCGTCGTCGCCGCTATCGAGCAGCGGGAAGGCCTTGGCCAGCACGCGGTCTTTCTCGCGGGCCAGGTCGACCAGCGCCTCGGGCTTGATCCGCACTTCCGACTCTTGATAGGTCTTGAAACCCGTTCCCGCAGGCACCAAGTGACCCAGAATCACATTTTCCTTCAGCCCGACCAGCTTGTCGACTTTGCCGGCCAAGGCCGCCTCGGTGAGCACCTTGGTCGTCTCTTGGAAGCTAGCCGCCGAGATGAAGCTGGCACTTTGCACCGAAGCCTTGGTGATGCCCAAAAGCTGCGTGCTGGCCGTGGCCGACTTGGGCTTGACGCCCTTGGCCGAATCGCCGCCGAGCGCCTCGATCTGCGCGTTCACCTGCTCCAGCGTGTCCTTGGGAACGATCGAACCTTCGGCAAAATCGCTGTCGCCCTTGTGGCTGATCTTCAAGCAACCCGTCAGCTTTTGGTTTTGCGCGCGGAACTCGAACTTGTCCATCACGCTGCCGGGCAGCAGACCGGTGTCGCCGACGCTCTCGATGCGCACCTTGCGGAGCATCTGGGCCACGATGATCTCGATGTGCTTGTCGTCGATTTCGACGCGCTGGCTGCGATAGACGTTCTGAATTTCGCGCACCAGATAGTGCTGCACGGCTTCTTCGCCCGAGATGCGCAAGATGTCGTGCGGCACCAGCGGGCCGTCGACCAGGGCCTCGCCCGCCCGCACGAAGTCGCTGGCGTGGACGCGCAAGTGCTTGCCGTGCGACACCAGGTGTTCGCGCTCGATGCCGCTTTCGCTACGGACGATGATCGTGCGCTTGCCGCGGCGCTTCTCGCCCAACAGCTCGACCTGGCCGTCGATCTCGGCGATGACCGCCGGGTCTTTCGGCTTGCGGGCTTCGAAGATTTCGGTCACGCGCGGCAGACCGCCCGTGATGTCTTGCGTGCCCGACACCTCGCGCGGCGTCTTGGCCAACAGCGTGCCGGCAGACACCTGATCGCCCTCGTTGACTTCGATATGAGCTTTTTCGGGCAAATAATAGAAGTCCAAAATCTTGCCGCTGGCGTCTTCCAGGATGATCTGCGGGTGCAGGTCGCCTTTGTGCTCCATAACCATGCGGCGGATGTGTCCGCTGGGGTCCTTTTCCATGCGGAGCGTTTCGTTTTCGATCACGTCTTCGTAGCGGACCTTGCCGCCCACTTCGGCCAGAATCGGAATGCTGTGCGGATCCCACTGGCAAAGCACGGCGCTGGCGGCGACTTCCTGATTCTCTTCGACCTTGAGGATGGCGCCGGCGGGAATTTCGTATTTTTCGAGTTCTCGCCCGCGCGGATCGACCAGGGCGATTTCGCCATTGCGAGTGAGCACCACTTGCTGGCCCTCGTCGTTGCGGACCACCTTCAACCGGGTGAACTTGGCAACGCCCGCCTTCTTGGCGCGAATCTCGCTTTCCTCGACGGCGCGGGCCGCCGTGCCGCCGATGTGGAACGTGCGCATGGTCAACTGCGTGCCCGGCTCGCCGATGCTCTGGGCGGCAATGATGCCCACCGCCATGCCCTCTTCGACCAGCGAACCGGTCGAAAGGTCCATGCCGTAGCACAGCCGGCAGACGCCCAGCGAGGCATCGCAGGTCATGGGACTGCGAACCTGGATTTTTTCCAGGCCCATTTCTTCGATCCGCCGGGCGATTTCGCCGGTGATCAGCTCGTTCTCGCGCACCACCACCTCGTCGGTGATGGGGTTGACGATGTTCGCCCGGCTGACGCGCCCGCGAATCGAATCGGCCAGGCGCACCTCGACCTTTTCGCCGCGGTAAATGACGCCCTTGGTGATGCCCTGCGTGGTCTCGCAGTCGTGCAGCGTGATCACCACGTTCTGGGCCACATCGGCCAGCTTGCGCGTGAGATAACCCGAGTCGGCGGTCTTCAACGCCGTATCGGCCAGACCCTTACGGGCGCCGTGCGTCGAACTGAAGTATTCGAGCACGGTCAGCCCCTCGCGGAAATTGGCCTTGATGGGCGTTTCGATGATCTTGCCCGACGGCTTGGCCATCAGCCCGCGCATGCCGGCCAACTGCCTGATCTGCTCGACGCCGCCGCGGGCGCCGGAGTGGGCCATCAGGTAAATCGGGTTCACATAGCCCGGCTTGCGATGGTCGTTCTCCAGCTCGGTCATCATCTCGGTGGTGATGCGTTCGCGGGCGTGCGTCCAGGCGTCGAGCACCTGGTTGTAGCGCTCGACCTCAGTGATGACGCCGCGCTGATAGAGCTTTTGGAACTTGAGCACCTGCTTCTCGGCCTCGCCGATAATGCGGCTCTTGCTGGGCGGGGTGATCAGGTCGTCGGTGGCGAACGACAGCCCGCTGCGCGTGCTCTCGCGGAAGCCGGCCTGGTTCATGTTGTCCAACAGGTCGATCGTCGCCCGGCGGCCCCGAATGGCGTAGCAATCGGAGATGACCTTGGCCAACTCGCTGTTTTTCATGGGCAAGTTGTAAAACGGCATGCCTTCGGGCAGCACGTCGTTGAACATCACGCGGCCCACCGTGGTTTCGATCAACGCGCCCGGCTTGTGCTCGCGGTCGCTCTCGCCCTTCAGCCGCCGGGTGGGAGGCAGGCGATACTTGATCCGCGCGTGCGTGTCGATCTTGCCCAGCGAGTAGGCCAGATACACTTCGGCCGACGAGCTGAACACCATGCCGTCGCCCTGGCGGTCGGGCACGGCCATCGTCATGTAGTAGCAGCCCATCACCACGTCTTGCGAAGGACTGATGATCGGCGCGCCGTTGGCCGGGCTGAAAATGTTGTTGGTCGACATCATCAGCGTGTGGGCCTCGACTTGGGCTTCAATCGAAAGCGGCAGGTGCACCGCCATCTGGTCGCCGTCGAAGTCGGCGTTGAAGCCTTTGCACACCAGCGGATGCAGCTTGATGGCGTTGCCCTCGACCAGCGTCGGCTCGAAGGCTTGAATGCCCATGCGGTGCAGCGTGGGAGCGCGGTTGAGCAACACGGGGTGATTGCGAATCACCTCTTCCAGAATATCCCACACCTCATCGTCTTTGCGCTCCAGCATTTTCTTGGCGCTTTTGATGGTGTCGGCGTGGCCCAGCTCTTTCAGCCGCCGGATGATGAACGGCTGGTAGAGCTCCAACGCGATCTTTTTGGGCAGGCCGCATTGGTGCAGCCGCAGACTGGGACCGACCACAATCACGCTGCGGGCCGAGTAATCGACGCGCTTGCCCAGCAGGTTTTCGCGGAAGCGGCCCTGCTTGCCTTTGATCATGTCGGTGAGCGACTTGAGCGGCCGGTTGCTGCTGCCCAGCACGGGACGCTTGCAGCGGTTGTTGTCGAACAGCGCATCGACCGACTGCTGCAACATCCGCTTTTCGTTGCGAATGATGACCTCGGGCGCGTTCAGATCGACCAGCTTCTTCAGCCGGTTGTTGCGATTGATGATGCGGCGGTAAAGATCGTTCAGGTCGCTCGTGGCGAAGTTGCCCGAATCCAACAGCACCAGCGGGCGCAGGTCGGGCGGAATGACCGGAATGACGTCGAGCACCATCCATTCGGGCTTGTTGTCGCTGTCGCGGATCGACTCGACGATCTTCAGCCGGTTGATCAGGTCTTTCTGCTTTTGCTTAGAGCCGGTCTCGGCCAGATTCTTGCGCAGCTCGACCGACAGCTCGACCAGGTCGAGGTTGGCCAGCATCTTGCGGACGGCCTCGGCCCCCATGTCGGCCTCGAAACCGCTTTCGCCGTACTGTTCACGGGCGGCACGGTATTCTTCCTCGGTCAGCAGTTGCTGCCGCTTCAGCGGAGTGTCCTTGGGGTCGATCACCGCGTAATCCTGGAAATAGATCACCTTTTCCAGGCTGGTGGTCTTCAT
>JAICLL010000065.1 GCA_025927475.1 Pirellulales bacterium | reverse complement strand
GCCCCCCGCCCCCCCCCGCCCGCGCCCCCCGCCCCGCCCCCCCCACCCTACGGCCTTCCGCACACCGTAACCTATCTTGCTCATCAAAACCGATGAGAAGCTCTGGGCCGCATCGCACCAAACCGCTTATGAGCAACCCATGCTGTTGCCGCAGTTGTGGCACAGATAACAGTTGCCGGCACGCACGGTGATGGCGCCGCAATTGTCGCAGCTCGGAGCGTCGGTCTGGAAACTGGCAAACTGATCGCTGCGCGAGAGCGAACCCGAAAGCATCTCGTCCAGGTCCCACTTGGGGGCCATGCCGGCCCGCTCGAGCAAAGTCGTGCCGCCCGACGCGCTGCTCAAGGCGGCGGTCTTGCCATGCCCGTTCTTGTGCGAAGCGCCATTGGCGCCATTGCTCGTGGCGAGCTTCGCCGCGGCCGAGCTAGCGGCGGCTTTGGGCAATCCAGGCCCGACCGTCAGCCCGCCGGCCTTCGTGGCGGCGGGCTTCGCCTCCCCCGGCGAATCGTCTCCCTGCCCCTCCTTTCCGGCCGCATCGGCGGCGGGCAGCCCCATGCTCGCCTCGCGATAGCCGGGCAAAAACGTAATGCCCAACCAGCGGAAAATGTAATCGACAATGCTCTTGGCAATGCGAATGTCGGGGTTTTTGGTATGCCCCATCGGCTCGAACCGCGTGTGCGAGAACTTGCTGATGTACACTTCCAGCGGCACGCCATATTGCAAGCTCATCGACACCGCCGTGCCAAAGCAGTCCATCAGGCCGCCGATGGTGCTGCCCTCTTTGGCCATGGTGATGAACAACTCGCCGGGCCGGCCGTCGTCGTACAGGCCGACGGTGATATAGCCCTCGTGCCCGGCCACGCTGAATTTGTGCGTGACCGAATTGCGGGTGTCGGGCAGGCGTTCGCGGCGCGGGGCGGCTTTTTGTTTCTCCGCCGCCTTGTCGCCCTCGGTGCTGGTCGAGAGCGGCTGGCTCTCTTTCGAGCCGTCGCGGTAGATGGCCAGGGCCTTTAACCCCAGCCGCCAGCCTTCGAGATAGGCCTCGGCGACGTCGGCGGGCGTGGTGTCGCGCGGCATGTTCACCGTTTTGGAAATGGCGCCCGACAAAAATGGCTGCGCCGCCGCCATCATGCGCACGTGGGCGCGCCAGGCGATTGACCGCGTGCCGTTGCGCGGCTGAAACGCGCAGTCAAACACCGGCAGATGCTCGGCGTTGAGATCGGCCGCGCCTTCGATCGTGTCTTCGCGGTCGATGTAGGACAAGATCGACTCGATCTCGGGCTGATCGTAGCCCAGCGTTTCGAGCGCCAACGGAACCGTGTTGTTGACGATCTTCAGCATGCCGCCGCCGGCCAATTGCTTGTATTTGACCAGCGCGATATCGGGCTCGATGCCCGTCGTGTCGCAATCCATCAAGAAGCTGATGGTGCCGGTGGGCGCCAGCACGGTGGCCTGCGCGTTGCGGAAACCATAGAGCCGGCCATTGACGAGCACTTCGTCCCAGACGGCGCGCGCGGCGTCTTTCAGATAGTCCGGGCAGGCGGGGTCGATGTCTTCGACCGCGCGGCGGTGCATATCCATCACGTTCAGCATCGGCTCGCGGTTTTCGACGTAGCCATCGAACGGTCCCACCGCGGCGGCCAGCTCGACGCTGGTCAGATTGCCGGCGCCGTGCAAAAGCGCGGTCATCGCCCCGCACAAACCCAGCGCCGCGGGCGAATCGTAAGCCAGCCCGCTCGACATGATCAAGCTGCCCAGGTTCGAGTAGCCCAGACCCAGCGGGCGGAAGCCGTGGCTATTGGCGGCGATGCGCTTGGTCGGATAGCTGGCATGGTCGACCAGAATCTCCTGCGCGATGAAGAAAATGCGGCAGGCCGCCTGAAACCGCTCGACGTCGAACGTGCCGTCGTCGCGGCGGAACTTCATCAGGTTGACGCTGGCCAGGTTGCAGGCCGTGTCGTCCAGGAACATGTATTCCGAACAAGGGTTCGAGGCGTTGATGCGGCCCGAGTTCGGGCACGTGTGCCAGCGGTTGATGGTCGTGTCGTATTGCACGCCGGGGTCTCCGCAAAGCCAGGCGCATTCGGCCATCCGGTCCATCAGCTCGCGGGCCTGGTGTGTGGGACCGGGCCGCTCAGGTTGCGTCACCCAGTGCGTCGTCCACGGCTGATCGGCTTCGACCGCTTGCATGAAGTCGTCGGTCACGCGCACCGAAAGATTTGCGTTCTGGAACAAAATTGAACTGTACGCTTCGCCGTTGAAGTTCGACTCGTAGCCGTTGGCGATCAGCACGCGGGCTTTCTTTTCTTCCTTGGCTTTGCACTCGATAAATTCGAGCACGTCGGGGTGCCAGACCTTGATCGACTGCATTTTGGCCGCCCGCCGAGTCTTGCCGCCGCTTTTGACCACCGCGGCAATCTGATCGTAAACGCGCATGAACGACAGCGGGCCGGAAGGCTTGCCGCCGCCCGACAGCTTCTCGCGGTGCGAGCGCAGCGTCGACAGGTCGGTGCCGGTGCCCGAGCCGAACTTGAAAAGCATCGCTTCGCTGCGGGCCAGCTCCATGATGTCTTCCATGTCGTCGCGGACGCTTTGGATAAAGCAGGCCGAACCTTGCGGATATTCATACGGATTTTCCGGCTGGCGCACTTCCGCCTGCTCGGCGTCCCAGTGCCAGTTGCACTGCGCGCCTTTCACGCCGTACTGATGGTAAAGGCCCACGTTGAACCACACCGGCGAGTTGAACGCCCCGTGCTGATGCAGACAAAGCCAGGTCAGCTCGCGGTAGAACTGCTCGCCATCGTCGGGCGAGGCAAAGTAGCCGTCTTTCGTTCCCCAGTCGGCAATGGTGCGGCTGACGCGGTGGATCAACTGCCGCACGCTTTTTTCGCGCTGCGGAGTGCCAACCTCGCCGTAGAAGTATTTGCTGCACACGACGTTGGTGGCCAATTGGCTCCAGAAGTCGGGCACTTCGCAGTCAGTCTGCTCGAAGAGCACCTCGCCCGACTCGCCCTTAATGGCCGCGGTGCGCAGCTCCCAGGCGACGGTCTCAAACGGATCGGCCACGTCTGGGGGGCAGAACCGCGGCTCGACATTCAGCCCGCGAGAGAAACGACGGCCAGGTTTGTTTTTCGCACGCTCGGCCGGGGCAGCTTGCCCCACCAGACCCACGCTCGAATCGGCCATTGCAGCACTCCTCTGCTAAAAGAGACAGGCATCCATTCCAATATACAGAGGTACACATTGCCGTGGAATCATCTCGGCAATCGCAGGCCATTGGGATGCCATTCTCCGGCCCGATTTCCTCCGCCCAGAGCGTCCGGCGCTGGGCCGGGCGCAGTCACCCGAACTAACTACATATTGTATGCGTCATGCTAAGAAACCACAATATGCGGTTGTCAGAGCCAAAGTTTACCCGGTTTGGCCACGGCGTCAACCAGCCCCGAAAAGATTGTCTCAACTCCAACGGAGCTGGCGGGTTGCGCCTTGTGGTGCTAGCGACGCCGCGCCAGCAATGCTAGCAAAATAGCGACGCATCCTCTTTGATGGCAACCGCTTCGGAAAATCCGGCTGCCGGACCCAAACTGCCACGGGTGAGGGCACCTGGGTATAATTGGCGACTGCTCAAACCATCGCGTCCGTCCATCACCGTCGCAGCCCGAATTTCGAGTCATTCGAGACGCCCTCCATGCCGACGGTAAGAATGGAGAAAAGCCAAGCTGATGCGATGCTCGACCGCGCGCTCAGCGCGGCCCGCGATACGCGGTTTGTTCGCGTCGAGCACGGCGCCTGCCGCGAGGCGGGCCGTTTCTTCGCGTCGGCATTTGGCGGCGCTTCGGCCGTCATCGTCGCCGACGGCAACACGTTCCAAGCGGCCGGCGGCGCGGTTCTCGAAAGCCTTCGGGGCGCCGGAATCGTTTGTGACGCCCCCTTTGTGTTCGGCCGCGACGTGCGTGCCGAATTTGTCTTCGTCGAAAAACTGCAAGCCGCTTTGGGTGCGACAGCGTCCCTTCCCGTGGCCGTCGGCTCAGGAACGATCAACGATCTGACCAAACTGGCCGCGCACCGTCTCGGTCGGCCATACTTGGCGGTTGCGACGGCGGCGTCGATGGATGGCTATACGGCCTTTGGCGCGTCGATTACCCACAACGGTTCGAAGCAGACGTTCGAGTGCGCCGCGCCTCGCGCCGTGTTAGCCGATCTCGAAGTGATCGCGCATGCTCCGCGCGCGATGAACGCTTCCGGCTATGCCGACCTGCTGGCCAAAGGCGTGGCCGGCGCCGATTGGATTTTGGCCGACGCCGCGGGCGAGGAGCCGATCGCGCCGGCGGTCTGGGACACCGTCCAGGCGCAGTTGCCGGCGTGGTGCGCTTCGGCGGGCGGCGTCGCGCGCGGCGAGCCAGACTTTCTGCGGCGGCTCGTCGTGGGCCTGATGATGAGCGGCTTCGCGATGCAGGCGGCACAATCGAGCCGGCCCGCCTCAGGCGCCGAGCATCAATTCAGCCACCTGTGGGACATGCAGCATCATTTGCACGACGGCGTCGCCCCATCGCATGGTTTCAAGGTGGGCATTGGAACTTTGGCCTCGCTCGATCTGTATCAGGTTCTGCTGCGTCGCGATTTCGCGCGGCTCGACGTCGCCGCGGCGGTGGACGCCTGGCCTTCCTGGGAACAGGTCGCGTCGCGCATCAGGGTGCTGTTCGGTTCAGATGCTTTGGCCCAGAAGTCGCTCGAAGAAACCGGCGCCAAGCACCCATCGGCCGATGCGCTGCGGGCGCAATTGTGCCGTCTGCGCGACGGTTGGCCAGCACTGCGTACGCGGCTTGAGCGGCAGTTGCTTCCTTTCCGTCAGGCCCGAGCATTGTTGGCGGAAGCCGGCTGCCCAATTCGGCCGGAACAAATTGGCATCAGCAGCGAGCGATTGCGCCAGAGCTATGAGCTGGCGTACTACATTCGGCGCCGCTTCACCGTGCTCGATTTCGCCATGCGTACCGGCATGTTCGCGGAAGCGCTGGATGAGGTCTTCGCCGGATGAGAGACAGGTTTGCTGATCTTCGCCGCATCCGGCACATGGCACTTGACCTGGACGGCACACTGCATCGCGGCGGGCGGCTCTTCGATGCAACGTTGCCGTTTCTGGCGAGCTTGCGCCAGGCGGGCATCGGCTATACCTTCCTGACGAACAATACCTCGCTCAGCAAGGCAGATTATGTGCGAAAGCTAGCGCGCTTGGGTATTGATGTGTGTGAAGAGCAAGTCAGCACGCCCGTCGACGCGGTCATCTCTTATCTCCGCGGCAGATTGCCAGGCGCCGATTCGATTGCCGTCGTTGGCACGCCTTCGCTCTGTGAGGAGTTTGAGTTCTCGGGGTTTCATATCGATTGGCAAGCACCGGACGCGGTTATCGTGGGCTTCGATACCACGTTGACCTATGAGCGGCTGTGCCAGGCGGCTTATTGGATTCGAGCCGGTTTGCCCTTCCTGGCGACACATCCCGACCTGGTCTGCCCCACCGATGAACCGACCGTGCTTGTCGACTGCGGGTCGATTTGCGCTTGCCTTTCCGCAGCCACCGGCCGTCGGCCCATGGTGTTTGGCAAGCCCGATCCGGCAATGCTGCATGCGATCTGCTCGCGGCAATCGCTCGACGCCGCCGAATTGGCGATGGTGGGCGACCGGCTGTACACCGACGTGGCCATGGCCCAAAAGGCCGGCGCGATGTCTGTGCTCGTGCTGAGCGGTGAAGCGACCGCGGCCGAAGCGGCCTCGCTGGACCGGGCGCCGGATCTTGTCGTCACTGACGTCGGTGAGCTTGGCCAATGGCTCGAACGGGCGCGGAAAGGAGCCGCGCCGTGAACGATTGCCGCGACCCAATCTTGCAACGGATTGGCATCTTTCCCCCGCTCGTGTGGGGCTATGTCGGGCTATTGATCTTCATGATTGGCGACGGCGTCGAGGCAGGCTTTTTGTCGCCGTTTCTCGTCGAGCGCGGCTTTTCGGAAGGGGGCGCGGCGATGGCCTTCACCGCTTACGGACTGACCGCGGCGGTCGCGGCCTGGCTCTCGGGCGCACTGTGCGACCTGTGGGGGCCTCGCAAGGTGATGTTCGCCGGCTGGGCGATCTGGACGCTGTTTGAAGTGGCACTTTTGCTCGCCATCGTGTCGGGCGGTCGTCAAACGATCGTCGCGTGCTATGCCATGCGCGGCTTCGGCTATCCGCTGTTCGCGTTTGGCTTTCTGGTGTGGATCACGGCCGTCTCTCCACGAGCTCGGCTGGGGGCCGCGGTGGGTTGGTACTGGTTCGCGTTCACCGGCGGCCTGCCGACGCTCGGCTCGCTGTTGGCCAGTTATACGGTTCCGCGCATCGGCGCTTATTCGACGCTTTGGTTGTCGCTGGCGTTGGTGGCGATGGGCGGACTCATTGCACTGATTGGCGTCCGCGAGCCGACTGGCCGGCGGCGCCTGGCGCCTTCTCAAGACAACCCGCTCAACACGCTTTTCAACAGCTTGACCATCGCCTACCAGGAGCCGAAGCTGGTCATGGGCTGTTTAGTGCGCGTGATCAATACCGCGCCGGAGTTCGGCTTTCTTGTCTTTTTGCCCGGCTATTTTACGAAAGCGGTTGGCTTCAGCCTAAGTGAGTGGCTGCGTCTGTTGAGCCTGATGTTCGCGAGCAATATTTTGTGGAATCTTCTGTTCGGCCTGCTCGGCGATTGGTTTGGTTGGCGGCGAACGGTCGCGCTGTGTGGTTGCGTAGGGTCGGCCGCCAGCGTGCTGCTGCTCTATGAGATTCCCGGCCGGTTCGGGGCAGTTTTTCCGTTGGCGGCGGTGGCGGCCGTCTGCTATGGGGCCACGTTGGCCGGTTATGTACCGCTCTCGGCGCTGATGCCCTCGCTCACGCCCAAGCACAAGGGTGCGGCCATGTCGATGCTTAACCTGGGCGCGGGCGCCAGCGTATGGGTCGGGCCGGCGCTCGTCGGACTGTTTCTGCCGCGCATCGGCGTAGCCGGCATGATGTGGCTGTTTGCCGCGCTGCACCTAATCAGCGGCGTACTGACATCGTTCCTGCGATTGCCCGCCGAAGATCCATTGGTCTCCAGCCCGCACGCAGACTTGATCGCGGAGACGCCATGACGCTCGTAGCTGGGGTCGATTTTGGAACGGCAGGCGTGCGCGTGGCCATTGTCGACAGCGACCGGGGCCGCCTTGGCTCCGGCGCCGCCCCTTATGCCACCCAGCGGCGCGCCGACGACCCCGACTTCGCCACGCAGCGGCATGCCGACCACCTTCAAGCGCTTGTCGACGCGATGCACGAAGCCATCGCGCCGGCCAGCATCGACGGTCGGCAGATTGAGGCGATGGCGGTTGCCACCACCGGTTCAACGATGGTTCCCGTCGGCGCCGGCCTGGAACCGCTGGCCGATTACTATCTCTGGTGCGACCATCGAGCTTGGCGCGAGGCCGCCGAGATCACCTCGGCCGCGCGACGCGAGGGCCTGGAGGCGCTTCACTACAGCGGAGGCGCCTACCTTCCAGAATTTGGTTTCGCCAAGCTGCTGCATTGGCTACGGAATCATGCCGAGGCGCGACCCCGGTTTGTCACCGCCCTGGAGCATTGCGACATGCTGACCGCCACGCTGTGCGGTATCCACGATCCGCTGGCAGTGCCGCGGAGCGTTTGCGCCATGGGCCATAAGTGGATGTGGAACGAGTCGCTCGGGGGCTTACCCAGCGAAGCGTTTCTCACCAGCGTCGATCCACTGCTTGCCGGTGTGCGCGCTCGGCTGGGCGGCCGTTATGGCCGCGGCGATCAACGGGCCGGAACTCTCTGCACCGCGTGGGCCGAACGGCTGGGACTGAGGCCGGGCATCCCCATACCTTTTGGCGGCCTCGATGCCCATTGGGACGCCATCGGCGCCGGCATTCGTTTAGGAGACATTGTCAATGTGATCGGCACTTCAACCTGCGTGATGGCCATTGCCGATCGCCTCGGCCCAGTCCCGGGCGTTTGCGGCGTCGTGGCGGGTTCGATTCATCCATCTTATACGGGCATCGAGGCGGGACTCTCGGCGGTGGGCGACTTGTTTGATGCGATTGCACGCCGGGCCAGCACGACGACCGCCGAGCTATGCAACGCGATTGCCGGCTACCGAAGTGGCCAGACCGGCCTGTTGCGTCTGGTCTGGGATAACGGCGACCGCACGGTGCTGGGCAACCCCCGGCTGCGCGGGGCGACGTTCGGCTGGAACTTGGCGCACACGGCGGCCGACGAGTTGTTCGCGGCGATTGAAGGTACCGCCTTTCACACGCGTATCATCGTCGAACACATGCGGCAGCAGGGCGTTGCGGTTCGTCGGGTCATCAACACCGGCGGCGCGGCCCGTAAAAGCCCGGCCCTCAACCGCGTGTACGCCAATGTATTGGGCGCCCCCGTGCTGGTTGCCAAGGACGACACTACGTGCCTCGGCGCGGCGATCTTCGCACTGCTTGCCGCGGGGGCGTTCGGCTCTGTCGAAGAGGCCCAAGATCAAGTGTGTCCTGAGCATGTCATCATCGAGCCCGACCCGCGCGACCGCCATGTCTGCGATGAGCTCTTTGGTTGCTTCTGCGCGCTCTATAGGTCGCTTGGTAGCGAGCAGTCGGCGCCGATTTCTCTGGGCGGACTTTTCAACGAGATCCAAGCGCTTGCCCAACCGAGCCGATAGAACCAGATCGCACACCACATCAGGGCTTGTTCGCCATATGCCAACCCGGCGCCGCCGAGAACCGCGCCGCGCCGTCGAGCGCCTGCTTCAGCGATGTGCACGCCTCGGCCGAATGGCATTGGGGCTTTTTGGCGGCCAACCGAAAAAGGTGGTGTCTTGACGTCGTCGGCTTATAGCAGGTGACCGGCGTCTTCCAGGGGAACGACAGGTTGTGCGTGTGCGAGGCGTCGCGCCAGGGCCGGGCCTCGGTGGCCAGCGTGGTGATGATCAGATCGTACCGGTCGGCGGGCGGCTTGCTGGCGAAATATTGCTCCTGATCTTCCGCCAGCTCCAAACCCGCCCGTTCGGCCTCAGCATCGCCCGCCAAATAGAGCGCGACAAACGCCTTGGCCGTGCCGACCTGCTCGATGGTTTTGAAAAAATAATGCTTCACCCGGGCTTTGGCCGAGCACGACAGCACAATCCAGTCGCCGCGCCAATTGGCCGGCACCACAAACCGAAACGAGAGCAGCTTGGTGCCTTCGAAACTCGTCTTGGCCGAGCGCCGCAGCTTGAAGAACACGCCATGCTCATTTTCGAGCGTGCCACTGGCAACCACCACCTTGCCCGGCGGAATCAACTTGGTGGTTTCCTTTAGTTCCTTGCGATGCGTGGCGCTGGCGTTGCCGGTAGGCAGGGCCTGCGTGACCACGTTGCCATGCACGTTGCCGGATCCTGCGCCAAAGGTCAGCGTGGTGCCGATGCCCGCCCCCAGCGATTGCATCGTTTCGGTGGTCTTGACCACCTCGGTGCCGTCGACCGTGTCGTTTTCGATCTGGGTCTTGGGCACAAAGTCGACGACCCGCAGCCGTTCGGCGGGGCTGGTCAGCTCGAATTGTAGCTCTTCCAGATCGGCTTCGCTTCCTTGCAGCAGCCGCACCGACACGCGCAGATCGGCCTCGATCACTTTTTCATCCGGGTGCAGCAGCGCGAAGGCCTGCGGCGTCACGTCGTGGCATTCGACCAGGTAGCGCAAATCGAAGCTGACTTTAGGCGGCGCGGCATCCGCCGTCTGCGTCCACGTCGGCCACAGCAAGGCCAGCGCAACCAAGGGCGCGTGCATTGCCACCCTGGCAAACGTCAAAGTAGAAGCAATGAATTTCATCGACCGACCCCTCCTCTCTCTCAATAAGGGTTCGACCGCATCTATGCACAGTGGGCCATAACGTGAACAATGGCGAGGCGCCCGTCGATGCGACGTGGTCGCTCAGCCGAGACTGTAGCATTGCAGGTCTCAATGGTGCTACGGCGGTTCGGCGGCCAGCGTTCAAATTTTGTAAATCTTACCGATGCCCAGACTGCCTAAAAGCCGCCAAGCTTCGCAAATTAACACGCGACTGATCGGTTTCGATGAACAAGGGCGGCAACGCCGTTCGGGTCTGTGGGGAACGGGACTCCGTGCCGTTCCGGGGAACTGCGAACTGACGTCATTCCTCGCCACCGGGAATCTTATTCCTCGATGTCGGGCGTTGGCTCAGCGAACAACTCGGCGGGGCGGGCTTGTGCCAGGCGGATTAAGAGCACAATCTGCTCCAAGCGGTCGGAGTATCGCTGCGTAAAAAACTGATAACCTAAACTGCCGGGACGATCGGCGCGGCAGCCGATCACCATCATCTGTCCCGGCGACAATGCCGCGGCCAGCCGAAGTTGGTCGAACGTCTTGCGCGGAGGCGCCATCTTGATCGTCAGACCTCCCTCGCTGGGCACAATCTCGCGCCTCGCCTCACCATGCTCGACGGCGGGCATCAGCTCCAACCGCACGCGGCCGTCGTCTTGAGGCTCGATTTTAGTCGACAAGATGGTCTTGGCGTTGCGAAGCGACCAACCGCGTACCGCGGGCGGCTGCCCTTCATCCCGATAAAGCAACGTGAGCAAGGCGTGAGGCTCCTTGCCTCCCGAAGTGATTAGACTGGCCGGATCGTCGACGCGAAACGTCTTGAGAAGCTGGCGCCGCACATGCGGCGGGTTGACCAAATCGACGGCCGGCGGATGCTCTGCCGGCGGCAGATCGGCCAGGTGCAGCAACTCACCGACGATGGGCGGAAGCTGCCCGCCCAGAACGCCCGCGATGAATCCGTTGGCTGCCAATCGCTCGCGCACGTCGAGCGGAATTTCTTGCTGGTCGACTTCGGAGAAGAGCGGACCGTTGATCGTTTCGTCGCCGAACGGATAGCCGACAAAGAAGACATCGAGCGCGACGGCGTCGGCGGCCTCGGGGCCGAACAGCGAGCCAGCCTGCTTGGGCAGCTTGGCGCAGCCGCCGATGGCCAGCAAGGCCAGCGGCGCCCCAAGAACAAGCGGCAATAACCGGCGGCGTCGTGACATGCGCAATGTCTGCCCGAAAAGGCTTGCGGCGGCGCGCGGCATCGGCGCGCCGCCTTGGGGAAAAGGGGCGCGAAGGCTAGCGAAGCCGCAAGCGGAAGTCAAGGCGTAACCGGGAGGCTTGTTCCATAACTTCCATAAAAGGAGACGGGCACGAGCTGCCCAACGGGCTTGCCCAGTGTGACAAATGCCGCCCCGCGGTCGGGCAACTCGTCCAAGACAATCAGCGTGACCGCGAGCCGTCCCCACCGTGTGGCATAGTTCCCCAGCGTCTTGCCGACGTTTTGGTTTAAGAGAACTACCAGCGGGCGGTCGGATGGAAAGCCGCTACCTTCGAGCCGCTCGGCGAGCCGATTGCCCAATGTTCGGATGCTCGCCGCGTGGCTCTCGTTCAATTCGAGCGCGAGGCACGCGCCGCGATTGCCGCGGCAAGCCAGACGCAGCGCGGCGTCGATTTGTTGGTCGCTGGCATCATCGGTCAGCCGACCCACCACGGGCAATTCGGCCAGCGGCAGCAAGCTCGGACGCGGCAAATAGCAGGTGCCGCCGCAGAGCTGCACCTGATGCGCCGCCAAGCCCAGCACCGTTGCTCGGCCCAATGCCAGGGGCGCGTGGCTGGTTACCTCGGTGGCAAGCGTCTGCGACTGAGCGATGCGCCAGGCCAGCTCGCCGCCCAGATCACCGTAAGCGGTGGTGGCAGGCCGGTTGCCCTCGTGAGCAAGTTGATAAATCCATTCGCCAACTCCGCCCGAGAACGTAATGACGGGCGTCGCATCCGCGGGCGGGGCGTATGGCAGTTGCTCTAAGAAACCAGCCGCGGCGCCCCGCGACTGCCGCGGTTTTCCGCAAGCGATATGCTCGAGCGCCTCAATCAGAAAATCAAGTAATGCAGACAGTTCATCGGCGGAGATTAACTCGCCAGGCTGCCGATTGATTTTTAAGGCGTCGAGCAACTGCCGCCCGATGGTCGAGAGCCGAATGATTCGCAGTGTGCCCGGCTCGAATTGCAGATGGCGCGCCCCAATCGCATAACAACCCACTCGCTCGACGCAGCCGGCCCGCCCCAGCGCGACATTCGCGGTGCCGCCGCCAATGTCGAAATTCAGAAACCAGCGGTCGGGCTCGGCGAGCGACAAATCGCGGGTGTTGGCCATGAACGCCAGCCACGACTCCAGGGCCGGATCGTCGGCGGTGGCGATCAGCGCTTCGCCGAACCGCTCGTGGACCAAGCGGCGAACGATGCCGGCATTGTCCGCTTTGGCTGCCAGCCCAGTGACAATCGCTCCGCCCGCGGCGACTTGCCGCCCCTCGCCGCCCGCTGCCTGTCTCCAGCCATCGAGCCATTCGGTCAGCCGCCGTTCGTCGAGCAATTCGCCTTCGAAGGGGGTAAAAACCGGCGTCGAGCGAAATTCGATCTGAAGGTCAGTAAATTCCGAGATTCGGTCGGCCCCGCCACGAGCGGTCGCCCGAGCCACCACGCCGCTGGTGGTGGTCGAACCAAAATCGAGGCCCATGAGCACCATTTCCCGCATGTTCGTTGCCGCGCCGAGTCGCGGTTAGACGGTGGGACTACGGCCCCGATAGTTCGTGCAATCATTCGGTGGCTGGGGCGGAGGCTTGGCGACGCCCCGGTGGGTATTCGCCGGGGCATCGGCAAGCCTCTGCCCCAGCCACGGGGCCAGGGCCATTTCAACCAACTATGGCCCCAGTCGATTAAAGTATTCATCCGAGGCGACGATGGCGGCGGCCAGTTGCTGGTCTGACACGCCGGCGTTCAGCGAGGCGGTGCCGGCGGACAGCGCCGTGGCGTCAGCCGGCCTGCCAAGGTATTGCGAAAAGAAGGTCTGCACCACGTGCTGGCGATATTCATTGGTCGTCAGCACTTGCTCGACCACCGTGGTACGAGTGGCGCCCGCCGACAGTTCGTTCTCGATGGCCGCCAGCGCGGCCGGATCGACCGACCGGCCCAGTAGATCATGATAGATGCCATCGGCAAAGCCATTGACCGTGCCGCCGTGCTTTTGCAGATATTCCTGCGAACCTACAATGAGCGCCGTTTCTTCCTCGATGGTGCCGCCATGCAGCAGGAACAGTCCCATGGCGTTGGCCGCGGCCGGTTCTGCCGCTCGCCCCAAATAGCGCTGATACATGGTCTGAACTTCCTGCACGTGGAACTCGTTGCTGGTCACGATGGCCTGCACGAATTCCTCATGCGCCATGCCGTGATAGAGCAAGTTCGCCCACAGCAGCAGCGACTGCGGATCGGCATCGCGCTTCAGCAAGTCGCGATACACCTGATTGACAAATCGCTCGACCGTGTTGCCCACTAACTCGGGGAATGCCGACGACGTGGCCGAGGTAAAGTTGGCGTCGCCCGCGTAGACCGCCGTGATCGAGCGGTTGCCGATGGCCAACGACGATGTGGTGAACGACGCTTGCTGCTGACCATTGACGGCGGCCAGCGTGGCCGAGCCAATCTGGACACCATCGTCGAAAAAGTTGACCGTGCCGGTGGGTGTGCCGGCTCCCACGACAGTCGGCGCCACCGTGGCGGTGAAGGTGATCGGTTGGCCGAAGAAAATGGCGTTGACCGGCGCGCTTAGGCCAACGGTCGCCTGTGCCTGGCCGATGGCCTGCGAAAGTATCGGCGAGGTGCCGCCGTTGAAATTGCCATCGCCACTATACGCGACCGAAATCGAATGCGTCCCAATCGAAAGCGACGACGTGGTAAAGGTGGCCTGCTGTTGGCCGTTGACCGTCGAGATGGCGCCCGTGCCGATCTGCGTAACACCGTCGAAGAAATTGACGCTGCCGGTCGGTGTGCCGTTGGCCCCGGCTTCGCCAACCACGGTGGCGGTGAAGGTCACGGGTTGCCCGAACGCCGCCGGGTTGGCCGACGACGTAACGCTGCTGGTCGTGTTGGCCTTGACCGCCGTCAGCACCACGCTGTTCGTGTTGTAGGTGATCGCAAATTTTTGACCGTTGACGATGATGCTGGCGCCTTGCGCGAACGTGCCGGTGAGCGCGCCGGTCGATTGCACGATCGTCAAGGCCGTGCCTAAGGCGGGCGTGCTGCTCATGGCCACGGTCAGATTCGCGCCGCCGAGACTCACGGTGCCGCTCACATTGAGCAAATCGCTGCTGCCGCCGTTGATGTCAATGTGCAGGGTGGTGGCCGAGTTCATGGCCACGCTGCCGCTATTGAGCGTGCCCAGCGTGTCGCCCGGCGAAATGGCGCCGCCGGTGGTGGTAATCGTTCCCACAGTGCCCACGCCGCCCAGCGTCCCGCCGCTGAGAATCGTGCTGCCGATGCTGCCGTCAACCAGCACGGTGCCGCTGGCGACGGTGGTGCCGCCGGTGTAGGCATTGGTTCCTGCCAGATCGAGCGTGCCGGCGCCGCTATTGCTCAAGGCGCCGCTGCCGCTGATATCGCCGCTGATCGTTAGTTGTGCTCCGCTGGCCACGGCGAACGATTGATTGCCGCTGAGCGCCAAAGGCAGCGCGATCGTATTGGTGCCGGCGGTGTTGTCGGCGCTGATGCCCGAGGTGAGTGTCAGCGAGTTGGCGCCGCCAAGGTTGTAGCCGCCCGACGTGCCCGAGAACGTGAGCGAGCTTGCCGTCAGGCCGGCCAGGTCGTCGGTGTTGGTGAGGTTGGCGGCGCCGGCGGGAAAGGTGAGGCTATCGCCGTTGCCGGGCACGGCATTCGGGTTCCAGTTGGTGCTGGTGCTCCAGTTGGCGTCGGTGGCGCCGGTCCAACTCAGCGCCGACAGGACCAGCCGGCTTTCGAGACATTCCAGCCGTCGATCGATTGCGGGGCGCTGCACGACGGGGCGGTAAGAGTTCGAGGTGCGTTTTTTCTTCTTTCGCCAGGAGAACCAGGGCATAAGCGGAGATCCGAAGAAGGGTCTTAAGGGTGCACGAAAAGGGCCATCTTAGGGCAGCCGCCACGCCGTTGGCAATCGTCGCGGCGGCAAACCGAGAGCGCCCAAGCTGTGGCGATGCGCAAGGTGCCGATCGCGTTGAGTTTGCCGCGCGGCGAACCAAGCCCGGATTTCACCTGCGGTTGTATCGGTCCGCCCCAACTTCTAAGATGGAGTATCCCTCTGAGACTAGCCTAATCATCTTGACAACGGTCGCGCCGACCATTCGTTAGATTCAATCGCCGTGAACTTCGTTGTCCGCCACCGTGTCAATTGTTCCAACGCAACCGCCCAAAGTTTATCGGGCGATGAAACGGGATCTGCAAGACAACCTGCCTGTAGTGGGTGCGACGAGCTCCTCTGAGCTTGGCGCCCGCCCGGGAATCGACATTACGATTGATGGAGCAGGAAACGTGGCGCTCGATTCGACCGGAATGTCAGTTGCTCCGCGCTGGCAGGACCTCGACTTTACCAGGATCCCCAAACGGCTCAGGCACATTGTGCCGGGCGCGACAGGTGCAAACAGCACGTCCTGCTTTACGATGGGAATTGGTCCCTTTCAAAATGGGATAGTCGCGGTGGTCTGGAATTAATCCCCGACCAAGGGCCAATTCCTCCCACACATGGAGTTATTGCTCCCATCCAGGTCGTTCCGTTGCCGGAATATCAGGCAGCTCTGGAGAAAACCCGCTACGACTGGCAGATCGACGAGTCGTGATTATGGTTACACCACCCCCGTTCGGCAGCGTGAGCTTCAGGCTCGTGGTCAGAGGCCTGGTTGCGCTTCATAGGTTGATTAAAGAGGGAAAGGACGATTCGCCGGATGCTGAGCGTATTCGCGATGCCCCCGACGCGCCGCTGAAGGCGCTGAACGCGACTGAAAAAAACCGAGCCCAGTGGCTGTCTGACGATCTGTACTCAATCAGCGAACCGGACGCGGGAACCAAGCATCGAGCGATGGATCCCCAATTTCAGCAGCAACTTAACGAGGCATTGGAGGCGCGCCAGAGCAGGGATTGGGATCGATCTCTTGCGATTCTTCGCCGTTTGAAGGATTACAAATTGCCCGCTTTGCTTAGTTATTTAAGGGGGTCAATTTGGCTTGACGCGGGATATCCTGAAATAGCAGTCGAGTTTTACCGGCACTGCGCGGAAGGAGATCCGTCGAACGCAAACTACCTCGCGTTGTACATCCACGCCTTGGCTGAATCCGATCCCGATATGGCGCGGAAGTTAGCCAGAGATGTGTTGGCAGACGATGAGAAGTTCGATCCCACGGTCGTTGCACGAGCAGCGGAGGTCTGTTTCAACGAAGCCAGAACCGCCTCAGACTCTGAAGCGATAAAACTATACGCCGAATTGATGCCGATCCTCGAAAGGAACACGGCCAGAATCGAAAATAACCAAGCCCCCGTGAGTTGCGGGCCGGCATACGCGATAATGGCTGGCCTGCTGGGCTTCTGTTACGAGTTCCTTGGGAACGACGAACGCGCTGTGCACTATTATTCGCGTGGCCTTCAGATAGATCCGAACAACGACGGACTATTGATTGCGCGTGGAATTCTTTTGTACGGCGACAGCGTCCGTGCGACTGCCGACTTTGAGCAAGCGGTGAACCTTGGCTCGCCTATTATTTGGCCTTACCTATTCTTAGCCCACCACTACCTGATCACCGCCAGGTTTGATGAGTGCCGGATTATTTGCGAAACGGGACTTCGAAAGCGTGGATCAGACACTGCGAGAAGCCAACTCGAAGAATGGAGAGCAATTGCTCAGGCCGAACTTGGTTTTCCTCCGGACCTAGTCCGGGCGGCTTTTGAGGCGGCTATCCGTTTCGATCCTTCAAACGAATGGGCCAAGCGAAACCAGGCCGCCTTCGAGACATCGTCCGTAGCAGCCGGGGTGCGCCATCGCGCGATGTGGGCGCAAAGACCAGAAGCGGCGGTCAGACAGCTTGGATTGGCCGAACGACGATATTCCTTGGCGGCATGAGGATATTTGCTTTTTCAACGGCACACCGGGAGATGTAGTCACGGGCCTGATTTAGCGGGGTCGTCTAGCTACATCGCACCATTCCATTCCCGAAGCGCCCAAATGGAGGGGGCCGCGCCTTTGCGCTTGTCCTAAGTGTCGCTTTCTCGTACTATGCCGCGTCGCCACCGGGCCAGGGAAAGGCCCACGGGCAGATTCAGCGAGGAGATAGCGCATGTCGTTGAACGTGCTGGTGACCGGCGGGGCCGGTTATCTGGGGTCAGTGCTGGTGCCCGCCTTGCTCGAAGCGGGGCATACGGTCACCGTGCTCGACAATTTCCTGTTCAATCAGAACAGCCTGCTCGAGTGCTGTGCGAATCGCCGCTTTTCGGTCATTCGCGGCGATTGCCGAGAGCCGAACGTGCTGATGCGCGGGCTGCGCCAGGCAGATTTGATTGTTCCCTTGGCCGCGATCGTCGGCGCGCCCGCCTGCGCAGCCGACCCCACCGCCAGCCGCTCGACGAACCTCGAAGCAGTCAAGCTGCTCCTGGAGCGCCGCTCGCCCGCTCAGCGCGTCATCTATCCGACGACCAACAGCGGCTACGGCATTGGCGAGCAAGGCAAATTCTGCACCGAAGAATCGCCGCTGCGGCCCATTTCGCTCTACGGCGTCACCAAGGTCGAGGCCGAGCGGGCCGTGCTCGACGCCGGCAATTCGATCACCTTCCGCCTGGCCACGGTGTTTGGCATGTCGCCGCGGATGCGCATCGACCTGCTGGTGAACGATTTTGTTTATCGCGCCGTCAACGACCGCACCGTGGTGGTCTTCGAGGGGCACGCCAAGCGCAACTATATCCACGTGCGCGATGTGGCCCGCGCCTTTCTGCACGCCATCGACCATTTCGACACCATGCGCGGCCAGCCGTTCAACGTGGGCCTGAGCAACGCCAACCTGTCGAAGCTCGAATTGTGCGCCAAGGTGAAATCGCACCTGCCGCAGTTTGTGTATCTCGAAGCGCCCGTGGGCGAAGACCCCGACAAACGCGACTACATCGTCTCGAACGCCAAGATCGAACGGGCAGGCTTCCGGCCCGCCTATTCACTCGACGACGGCATCGACGAGTTGATCAAGGGCTATACCGTGTTGAAGAACGGCCGCTACAGCAACGTGGGGTAACCCATGCTCGAGAGGTTTTACCGGTCTCTCTACCGCATTCGCCGCGTCGAAGAAGAGATCGCGCGCGTCTATCCGCATGACAAAATCAAAAGCCCGGTCCATCTTTCGATCGGGCAGGAGGCCATTGCCGTCGCCGTGTGCGAGGCGTTGGCCGCCGATGACGTGGTGTATGGCACCTATCGCGGCCACGCCATGTATCTGGCCAAAGGCGGCGACCTGCGGCAAATGATCGCCGAGCTGTACGGCAAAGCCACTGGCTGCACGCACGGGCAAGGCGGCTCGATGCACCTGATCGATCCCGAAGCCGGCGTGATGGGCGCCTCGGCGGTGGTGGGCACCACCATCGCCAACGCCGTGGGGCACGCTTATGCCCTCAAATATCGCCGCAGCAAGGCGATCGTGGCCAGCTTTTTTGGCGATGGCGCCACCGAAGAGGGCGTATTTCACGAGAGCCTCAACTTCGCGGCGCTAAAACGGTTGCCGATCGTCTTTGTCTGCGAGAACAACTCTTACGCCATCCACACGCACCAGTTGCGCCGGCAGGCGCAGGCCAACATTGCCGAACGGGCAAGAGCGTACGGAATGCCCGCTGAGCGGCTTGACTACGACGTGTTGCGGCTGCACCAGCACGTGCAGGCGGCGGTCGAGGCATTGCGCGCCGGCGAGCCGGGGCCGTTTTTCTTCGAGTGCAAAACCTATCGCTGGAAAGAGCACGTGGGTCCGGGCGAAGATTTTCATTTAGGTTATCGCATGCCGCAAGAAGCCGAGCCGTGGTTGGCCGACGATCAGGTGGCTCGCCTTGCCGCGATGATCGACCCACTGCGCCGACAGCAAATGGAGGGGGAAGTCGAGTGCGAGATCGAAGTGGCCTTCGCCTTCGCCGAGCTCAGCCCCGAGCCGAAACCAGAGGCGCGGTCGGATGATGCCCTTCGCAGGGCGGGAACTGCCACCCCTGTGTCTTCTGCGCGAATGGTTCATGACAGAAAGATGGTCGACCGAAAAATGCCAAGAACCGGCCTGCGCGCGGCGGCCTAGCTCGCACGATTCAAGAGTGCCGTCAGTGGCCGCAATCGCGTTGGGCATGGCAGCCCGACCATCCGTACTGAAAACCGATTGCGAACCGCTTGCGGCTGTTCTTCCTTCCCTTTTTTATCAACCATCTTTCTGTTATTCCCATGCAGCCGCGCACAAAAGTCGGCTCGAACCGACGTAAAATCCGCATCGACGCTCCGCACGCACTGCCCGCTCCGCTGATGCGCGGCGGCAGGCCGGCGCCGAGGGCCGCGGCGACGCGGCAGCTTTCCTACGTCGACGCCATCCGCGAAGCTACCGAACAAGAAATGGAGCGAGACGACGCGGTCATCCTGTTCGGCCTCGACGTCGATGATCCCAAGGCGATCCAAGGAACCACTCGCGGACTGGCGGCTCGGTTTGGGTCTGAGCGCGTGTTTGGCACGCCGCTTTCCGAAGACGGCATGACCGGCGTGGCCATCGGCGCGGCCCAGGCGGGCCTGCGCCCCATCCATGTTCACATTCGCATGGACTTTTTGATGCTGGCCATGAACCAGCTCATCAATGTCGCCGCCAAAAGCCGCCAGATGTTTGGCGGCCGGGTGTCGGTGCCGTTGGTCGTTCGGGCGATGATTGGCAAAAGCTGGGGCCAAGGCGCCCAACACTCGCAGGGGCTGTATTCGTTCTTCATGCACGTGCCGGGCTTGAAGGTGGCCGCTCCCACCACACCGCACGACGCCAAGGGCTGCCTGATTGCCGCCATCCGCGACGACGATCCGGTGATTTATGTCGAGCATCGACTGTTGCATTTTCAATCGGGACCCGTACCCGACCATGCTTACTCGGTGCCGCCGGGCAAAGCCCGCGTCACGGCTTCGGGCGAGGATGCGACGCTGGTCGGCATCTCGCACATGCAGCTTGAGTGTCTGCGAGCCGCGCGCTACCTGGCTGACGCGGGCATCTCGGCCGAAGTGATCGACCCCGTGTGGCTGGCGCCGTTGGACATCGACACTATCGTCGAATCGGTGGCCAAGACCGGGCGGCTTTGTGTGGTCGATAATGGTTGGACCACTTGCGGGGCCGGGGCGGAGATCATTTCTCAAGTCATCGAGCGGCTGCAAGGGCGCGTGAGCGTGGCGGTGCAGCGGCTCGGTTTCGCGCCGATGACCTGTCCGACCGCGCCAGCGCTGGAGGCCGAGTTTTATCCCAACGCGCAGACGATTGCCTCCGCGGTGTACGGCATGGTGCGCGGCGAGCACTGGCTGCCCGACGCCCGCGACGATCTGCGCGAGGTGGCCTTCACCGGACCATTTTAAGCCGGGCCGCCAAAATCAGCATGCTGGGTAGCAGCCACGCTCCGGCAGAGTCTACAATGTCGCCATTGCCGCGCCCCTCATCAGGATCCTTTCATGAGCACTTCAAACCCGCTTCAACCTGAGCCGAATCCCTATGCGCCGCCGGCATCCGCGGCGGAGATTCCCCTGGCTTGGACCAGCGAAGCGGTGGTCGAATCGCTTCGCCAGACGCGCCCCTGGGTGCTGTTCCTCAGCATCGTCGGTTTCCTCGTTGCCGGGCTCATTATCGTGCTCGGCCTCGCACAGGCGGCCTTGTCTATCGGTCAGCCGAGCGCTCAAAAAGCCGGCGAAGCCGTCGGCGGTGGAATGTTTACCCTCTTGATGGGCGTGCTCTTTTTTTTTCCTTCGTTGTACTTAATGCGTTTTGCCGGGCACATTCGCGCTTTAACGCATTCGCAACGCGTGGCCGATCTCGAAGCGGCACTCAGCGCGCAGAAATCGTTTTGGCGGTTTTGCGGCATCGTGGCCGCGTTGCTACTGTCGCTCTACGCCGTCATCCTCGCCGGAGTGGCAATCATCGGCGTGATTTCCGCGTTGCAGAATTAAAGGCTTCGCCCAACTGCCCTAGAGCGCCCAGGCGGCTTGCGGTATCCTACGCGGCCTGAAACGATCCACGGCGGCAAGGAGGCCGCATGCCCTCGGCAAAAAAGCTGCTGCGCAAACCGCTCGCCGGGTTGGCCGTCGCCCTGGCCGCCGCCGGCTGGTTTGGCTATGGGCGACTTCCGCCCGAGCTGCGCCAGCGGCTGCACTTGCCCGGCGCCGGAACGCACCTTTCGTCGGCGCCGCCGGTGGCCCGCACGGGCAATGCCATTCGCGTCGCCTCGTTCAACATCCAGGTGTTCGGCGAGAAGAAACTCGACAAGCCCGAAGTGGCCCAGCAGTTGGCCCGCGTCGTGCGCTACTTCGACGTGGTGGCAGTGCAAGAGATCCGGGCCAAGGGGCAGGACCTGCTGCCGCGGTTTGTGGCGATGATCAACGCCGAGGGCGCGCACTACGACTATGTGCTCGGCCCGCGCCTGGGACGCACCAACAGCAAAGAGCAATACGCCTTCATCTACGACGCCGCCAGCCTGGAGTGCGACCGCGAGAATGTCTACACCATTGACGACCCTGACGACCTGTTGCACCGCGAGCCGCTGGTGGCGGGCTTTCGCGTGCGCGGGCCACCGCCGGAAGAAGCGTTTACCTTCACGCTGATCGACATCCACACCGACCCCGACGAAACCAAGACGGAACTCGATGTCCTCGACGACGTGTTTCGCGCGGTCCGCAACGACGGCCGCGGCGAAGACGACATCATCCTGCTGGGCGACCTGAACGCCGACGATCACCACCTGGGCGAGCTCGGGCAGCTTCCCTACATCACCTGGGTCATCTCCGGAGTGCCCACCAACACCCACGGCAGCAAGCTCTATGACAACATTCTGTTTGATTCGCGGCCCACGGTCGAATACCTCGGGCAAGCCGGCGTGTTTGACCTGATGGGTGAGTTTCATGTGCCGATGGAGCGGGCGCTGGAGATCTCCGACCATTTGCCGATTTGGGCCGAGTTCAGCTTGCGCGAGGGCGGATTACCGCCTTTGGCCGCCGGTGCGGCGCCGCAGCGGCGCTAGCGTTTTTGTCAGTCGTTCGAGCTGATGGATGGCAAGCACCGAGGTGGCTGCTCTGCCCCAGCCGCCGCGGTGCATCGATTTCAGCGTTTTTTGGCCCCTGACCCATGACCGATCGGCGGATTTTTGGTAGGATACGCAAGATTTGCGGCTTATCGTACCTGTCTTTGCCCGGCGGTCCATCGCGGCTTCTTCATGATCTTTGCTCCCAGCCGAAAGCTCGAACGCCGGAACCTGCAGCCCGAGATCATGGATCAGCCCGGTATTGACGGCGAGCGATACCGGCGGGTCATGAGGGGCTTGGCCCGGATTAACTACCTGACTCGCAGCGCCGGTCTATTTTGGCCTTCGATTCGGCAACTGGCCGCCGAATCGCCCGGTCGGACGTTGACCCTGCTCGACGTGGCCACGGGGGCGGGAGATATACCGATGTGGCTCGCCCGGCGGGCAAGAATGTCAGGCATCGATTTGCGCATCTCGGCCTGCGACATCAGCCCGCAGGCCATTGACCATGCCCGCGAGCATGCCAAACGGCGCGACGCCGCGGTCACTTTTTTTGTCCACGACGCCGTCGCCGCGGGAATTGCCGAACCCTATGACATCGTGACCAGCTCGCTCTTTCTGCACCATCTGGACGACGACCCGTGCGTCGAGGTTTTGCGGAGCATGAGCGCGGCCGCGCGGCGGTTGCTGCTGGTCAGCGACCTGTTGCGCAGCCGCACGAATTATTGGATGGCGTATCTGGGTGTTCGGATCTTGACGCGCTCCGACGTAATGTATGTCGACGGCCCGCGCAGCGTGGAAGGCGCGTTTGCCTGGGACGAAGTCCGGCAACTTTGCCGGCAAGCGGGTTTAGAATCGGCCGAGCTGGCCCGCCGCTGGCCGTGCCGCTATGTGCTTCGCTGGCGGCGCCGCGGACTTGCGTGAGTCCGGGCTTGGGCAACTTCCTTGGGAAAAAGAAACCATGAAACTCGCGATTCTCGGGCTGGGCACTGCCGTGCCTTCGCATGTCATGACTCAGCGCGAAGCCACCGAGCTCGCGCGGCAGGTGTGCGCCAACACCGACGAACAGGCCTCGCTGTTGCGAGTGCTCTATCGTCGGTCGGGCGTCAACACGCGGCACACCGTGGTGCCGCATCAAATTGCGCTGGAATGGCTGCATCCGGGCGATGAAGACTCGAACGTGCAAACGCTGGTTCAACTCGGCCCGACCACGTACGAGCGAATGAAATTCTACGAGGAGCACGCGCCGCCGTTAGCGCTGGAGGCCGCCGCCAAAGCGATCGACCAGGCGGGTCTTCCGGGCGGCGAGATTACGCACCTGGTGACGGTCTCTTGCACCGGCTTTGTGGCGCCGGGCACCGACGTCGCACTCATCCGCGGATTGGGCTTGCCGGCAACCGTCGAACGCACCCACGTGGGCTTTATGGGCTGTCATGGCGCGATCAATGGCCTGCGTGTCGCCAGAGGTTTGGCCGCCGCCGATCCCGCGGCGCGAGTGCTCGTCTGCGCCGTCGAGCTGTGCAGCTTGCACTATCATTTCGGCTGGGACCCGAAACGCTGCGTCGGCAATTCCATCTTTGCCGATGGCGCCGCGGCGCTGGTCACTCGGGCCAGCCAACCAGGCGACGAGAGCGGCTGGGGCGTGGCCGCCTCCGGCTCGTGCCTGATTCCCGATTCGACCGACGCCATCACCTGGGAAGTCGGCGATCACGGCTTTCTGATGGGCCTTTCGCCCTTGGTGCCCGATCTCATCCGTCAACGCCTGCGTCCCTGGATGGAGGCCTGGCTCGACCGGCAAGGCTTGGGCCTGCGCGACATTGGTTCCTGGGCGGTGCATCCGGGCGGGCCACGAATTGTCACCGCGGTCGAAGAGGCGTTGGAACTGCCCGAGGGCGCCACGGCGGTCTCGCGTGAAGTGTTGGCCGAGCTGGGCAACATGTCGTCGCCGACAGTCATTTTTATTCTTGAGCGGCTGCGCCAGCGGAACGCGGCGCGGCCCTGCGTAGCGCTAGGCTTTGGGCCTGGCCTGGTGGCCGAAGCGTTGTCGCTGGTGTGATGCGCTGTTGGCGATTAGAATGGAACATAGGGAAAAGTTGTCCGGGGCAAACTCGGAGAAGTCCGTACGGGTCACAGCATTCGCAGCCGGCTGCGTGCGGCCGGCTTGATTGGCCTGCCGAAAACGGGCCGTTTTCGCTACCTTCCGCCGCGGAAATATTCGCCCGCGGGACCTTTGCCACGCGGTCCAGGCGGCGGTTATTTAGACCGATTCGGGAATGAATGGCAAGAGGGCCCGGCACAAGGCGAAGCGGCCGCACGAGGCGACATCAACGAATGGGATGTGCAATTGTCGGCGCAGGGAGTGTCTGTATGGGGACGATATGCGAAGGTTAGCGGTGGCAAAAACTATTTGAATGTGACTCGAAACGGCCGGCTGTCGCATTGAGGTGCGGAATGCAATACAACATTCGTTGGGTGCTTTTCCTAGACGCGGTTCGGGAAGAAAAGTGTCTGCGATTGCTCGAACAGGTTTCCGAAGCGATCGGCTCCGATCTGGCGGAGACAATCATGGAGCGATATTGGAAAAGCGAAAACCTTTTCAGAGCAACTGCCCATTCCCGTTTTCAGGCCACGAGCGCCGACCAAGCAATAGGTCGAATTCTGATGATCGCGAACAAGCTCGCCCATCGTTGGATCGTTGGCGGGCCGTATGCGGGAGACTCTACTTGGGAATTCCGAGGGCAGAACCATCCCGGATCGTTGCGGATCTCGGGCATCCATTCGGTAAGCTTTGAGTCAACTTCTGTTCAGGAAAGTCAGCGGTCTGCCCCGGCAATCATACCGGCCACGGAATCTGTGCTTTCACCGGCCGCGCTGCCACAGAAGCCATAACTGGCAAGGACCGAAGCGAACCCGGTTCGTGAATTGTATTGCACGACACTTTCCGCCCGTCACGCTTCATTCGAACCGGACGGCCGTCATTGGCTAGAAGCTTTACACCGCTCATTAACTAAAGGAATTGCCGTGCGTTGGAGCCAGACGCTCATTCCCACGATGAAAGAAACGCCCGAAGGGGCCGAAATTCCCAGCCATGTGCTGATGTTGCGGGCCGGGCTGGCGGGGCAACTTATGGCGGGCGCATATACCTATTTGCCGCTGGGGCTGCGGGCCTTGCGCAAGGCCGAGCAGATCGTGCGTGAAGAAATGGACCGGGCCGGCGCCGTCGAGCTGCTCATGCCCGCCCTCACCCCCATTTCGCTCTGGGAGCGCAGCGGGCGGGTCGAGGCCTTTGGCAACGTGCTCATTCAGTTCAAGGTCCGCCGCCAGAACCGGCAGGTGCATCTGGCTCTCGGACCCACGCACGAAGAAGTGGTCACCGACCTGGTCGCCCGGCATGTTTCGAGCTATCGCCAACTGCCGATCACGCTGTACCAGATTCAGACCAAGTTTCGCAATGAAGAGCGGCCCCGCTTCGGTGTGCTGCGCACCAGCGAATTCTTGATGAAAGACGCCTACAGCTTCGACACCTCGCTCGAAGGCCTGAATCAAAGCTACGACAAGATGTATCACGCCTATTGCCGCATCTTCGATCGTTGCGGGCTGAGCTACCTGGCCGTCGAGGCCGAAAGCGGCCCGATTGGCGGCGACGCCAGCCACGAGTTCATGGTGCTGGCCGACAATGGCGAAGACACCGTGGTCCACTGCGCGGGCTGCGGCTATGCCGCTAATCTCGAACGCGCCGATGTGGGTAACCGCGCGGCTTCGGCCGCGCCGGCGAATGCGCAACCGCTCCAAAAAGTCGATACGCCGCAGGCCGGCAGCATCGAGGCGGTCAGCAAGATGCTCGGCTGCCAGCCGGCACAGATGATCAAGACGCTGATTTACGTGGCCGACGAAAAGCCGGTGGCGGTGCTGTTGCGCGGCGATCACGAAGCCAACGAAGGCAAAATACGCCGGTTGCTGGGCGCCAAGAACCTGGCGCTGGCCCCGCCCGACGTGATCGAGAAAGCCACTGCGGCGCCGGTCGGTTTTGCCGGGCCGGTGGGGCTGAAACTTCCGATTTGGGCCGATCACGATGTGGCCCTGATGAGCAATGCCATCACCGGCGCCAACGCCGCCGACGCTCATTTCACCGGCGTCAACCGCCCGCGCGATTTTGAGGTGGGCCAATTTGCCGACGTGCGAAATGCGGCCGATGGCGACCCTTGTCCGCGCTGTCAAAAACCACTCGCCCTGCGACATGCCATCGAAGTGGGGCACGTGTTTAAGCTAGGCACCAAGTATTCCGATGCCTTGGGCGCTAAGTTTCTCGACGAAAAAGAGCAACAGCATTCGGCCATCATGGGCTGTTATGGCATTGGCGTGAACCGGATCATCGCGGCCCTCATCGAGACGCAGCATGACGAAAACGGCGTCATCTGGCCGATGTCGCTGGCCCCTTACGAGGTGCTGCTGGCGCCGCTCAACGTCAACCAGGCCGACGTGATGGAAACCGCCGAGCGGCTGTATGCGGAACTGACCAGTGCGGGCGTCGAGGTCTTGCTGGACGACCGCGACCAGCGGCCGGGCGTGAAGTTCAAAGACGCCGACCTCATCGGCATTCCGTTGCGGGTGGTGATCGGTGGGCGAAGCCTGAAAGATAGCCAGTTAGAGATCAAATGGCGTTGGAAAGATGCGCCCGAGTTGATTCCGCTAGAGGGCGCCGTCGTGAAGTTGGCCGACCTGGTGCAAGCCGAGCGGAATCTCGGGCACGCGACGACGGAAGGCGGACTCGCTTCGCTCGGCGCTACACCCGCTAGATCATTTGCCGGCTCGTAGCGTTTCGGGCAGCATGGCGCCCAGAAAGCGATAGCGGCCCGCTCCGCGGTCGAATGAATAGGCCGCCACGCTCGTGGTGGGCGTGGCCACTCCGGTGTTTTCGCCATTGAGCATGCGCTGGATGGTTTCGCTGACCGGCAGGGCAATCGTCTGCGGAGGGAACAGCGGCACCGGTATCTCGTAGCGAAAACCGTCGAACGGTCCGCCGATGAACTCGATTTGTTGACGTTCGTGCGATGAATGGCCCATGTCGCCTTGCTCCTGCACTCGCCCGTTGCGGTTCAGCAGGTCGCCGCCGGGCAAAGCTGTCGTCCGTTAAGCGAGGAATGCAACATCCATGCCCGCACATCGGAAGAACCGATCTCGTCTCGCCCGTCAAGGTTTTTACGGCCCGAGTCGCTCGCACGGATTCCACTGAACCAACCGCCGGCGAAGCTTACGGCAGGGCTGCTTCGGCCTGTTCGATGGCCAAGCGTATGGCGGGCGGGTCGTCGGCCGACCGAAGCTGCGGCAAGAACCCGGGGCTAGCGATCAAACGGCTGAGCCGAGCCAGGGTTCGCAGATGCCCGCGATCGTCGGTCGAACAGATCAAAAAAAAGATGTCGGTGAGAACACCGCGGCTGCCGCCGAAAGCGATGCCGGCCTCGGTGCGGCCCAAAGCCAGAAAGGCCTGGCCCAGGATGCTGGGCATGGGGCGGCGGGGGTGCAGCAAGGCCACGCCATTTTCCAGGGCGGTGGGGTGCATTTCTTCGCGGCTGCGGACGGCGTCGGCCATTTTAGCGGGATCCCAAAGCCAGCCGGTTCGCGCGGCCACTTCCGTCATCGAGGTGATGACGGAATTGCGCGTGCGGGCGGCTAGCGGCGCTTCGATGGCTTCCAGCGGCAGCAGCACGGCAATCGACAGATCGTCCTCGGGCTCGGCGCTGGCGGCTTGCAAAGCCCCCTCGACGCGGTGCAGCTCGGCCTCGTCCGACAGCCCGATGCGTTCTTCAAGCCAATGATGCACTTCGGCGGTTGAGAACCGCCAGTCTCCGGCCACGCGTCTGCCCGGCAGCTTGCCGCGCTCCACCAGCCGATGCACCTGGGTCGGACTCAGGTGCAGATAAGCGGCCAGCGAGGCGAGATCGAAGTCTTCATCGGGCATTTGGTCATTGTGCGTCCGGAGAGCATCGTTGGCAACCAGCGTTCCGCAGGCTGCCTATTGTGACAACGCCCCACTCTCGCGTTCTTGATGGCCGACGTAGCGAGTCAGTCATCGGTTTTGACGAACATGTTCGGCAAATGCTCCGGTGGCTGGGGCAAGGGCCTAAGCGATGCCCCGGCTGGTCAAGCCGCCCCCGCGGAACGCCACGGAGTCAAAATGATCTTTCTTCGGTCTCGGCTTTCGCCTAGCTTCTCACGACCCAAAAACGCCGAGAAGTAGATAGAGCGGCCTGAACCCTGACCACTGAACCCTCCCTTGTCTCGACTAGCTCGCATCATCGGCAGCTTTATCGTGGTCGTGGCGACCTGGTGGGTCTACTCGATCGCCGCCGTGCCGTTCATCGAGCCGGAAGAATCGCATGATGAGGCGGTCAACATCAGCGACGACGACCGCCAGCGGGCACGGTCGGCAGTCAACGAGCAGCGCGCCGAACTGGCGCATTGGTTCTCGGGCGACGATTGGGAGATTACCTCGTCTCCCAAGATTCTCGAAACCGCCCAGGGCAAGCTGCTGCTGAAAGATTATCAGGCCGATCCAACCGACCCGTGCGTGGTGACACTCACGCCCTGCACCATGATCTTCTTGCCCGAGGAGCATTTCGACGATCCGACCGAGCGCAATCGCCGCGCGATCGTGCTGCGGGCGCCCGCCGGGGCCAAGCTGCGCTTCAGTGAGAACTTTGACCTGAAACAAATGAAAGCCGGCAACAAGCTGGTCGGCGGAAGGCTCTTGGGCGATGTCACCATCCGCAGCGATCAGCGCTCGCCGGGACCGGAAGACGATCTGCTCATCGTGACCCAAGACGTGACGATGGCCAACGACCAGATCACCACGCCGCACCGGGTGGAGTTTACCTATGGTCCGAATCGCGGGCGGGGCCGCGAGATGCGGCTCAATCTTTACAGCGCCGCGGAGAAAACCGAGCAACCGGCGCGCGGGGCAGTAAAAACGTTCGAACTGTCGCGCGAAGTCTACATGCGCGTCGAGCCGGGCGATGCCGACTTGTTCCCTGGCGCCGAGGGAAAGAAGGTCGATGCCGCGGCTTCCGATCAACACGCCGCACCGCGGCCGGCGGAACCCAAGCCGCCGGTCGAGATCACTTGCCAAGGCCCGTTCCGGTTTGAAATGGCGCGTTATCTGGCCACCTTCAAAGATCATGTCGAAGTGTTGCGGCTGAACCCCGCCGGGCCCAGCGACCAGATGACGTGCGAGCGGCTCGACCTGGAGTTCGAGCCCGATCCGACCGCGGCCGCGCCCGCCAAGGGCGGAAGCATGCCCAAGCTGCGTCCGCGGCGGATTATGGCCGAAGGCACGCCGGTGCTGTTGCGGTCGCCCTCTAACGGCGTCGAAGCCCGTGGTCGGAAGCTCGATTACAACATTCAAAAACGCAGCGGCCGGCTGTCCGACAGCGACGAGGCCATGCTCCGTCAGCGTGTGCTGCCTGCCGCCGGCCGCACCGCCGGCGAGTTGCGCGAGATTCATGCGCGCGAGCTGTATTTCGAGTCGGATCTGGAAAACCCCTCGGGGCCGCCCAAAGTGTTTAGCGCCACGGGCAAGGGCTGGCTGCGCGGCAGCCCGCCGAGCGGCGCCGGGCAAACCATTTTCGTCCGTTGGACGACGGCGCTGAAGTTCCATCCCCATGAGGGCAGCCAGCTCCTTTCTATTCTTGGCGACGCGCACGTCGAGAGCACCGGCAGCGGCAGTTTAGATGCGGATAAGATCTACCTATGGCTGCGCCAGGCCCCGGCAGCCGCGCCCGGCGGACCAAACCAGCGACAGTTCCACCCGGAAAAAATGCTGGCGCAGGGGCACGTGCATCCCGACTCGCCGCAACTCGAAGGCGAGGTGGGCGAGATGCAAGTCTGGTTTGGCCAACCGGCTCCGCAACCGGTGGCCGCCGGCCCGGCACCCGCCCAGCCCGCGCCGCCGCCGCCACCACCGGCCAAACGCGAGGCGCCCGACCGGCAATTTCATGTCTCGGGAGATCTGTTGCAGGCCCAGGTGATTTATCGCGGCGAGCAAATGGATGTGTCGGAGCTGACCATCGACGGGCATACGCGATGCGCCGAGCGACCGAGCGCCCTCACGGACGAAGAACCGCTGGTGATTGTCGGCGATCATTTGCATCTCACGCAGCCGACGCCCGAGAACATGACGGTGCAAGTGACCGGCATGCCCGCCCGCATCGATGGCCGCAAGATGACGCTCATCGGCGGCAGCAGCACCAGCGGCGGCAACATCTTTTTGCGGCGGGCCACCAATCAGCTCTGGGTGCCGGGGCCGGGCGCGTTGCTGTTGCCCGTCGATCGCGATCTGCAGGGCCGGCCGCTCGCCAACCCGCAACCGCTGACCATCGAGTGGCAAGGCCGGATGGACTTCGACGGTCAGCAGGCTGATTTCAAAGACCAGGTGGTGGCCCACAATGCCGAGTCGCAGCTTCGCACGCCGCTGCTGCGGGCGGTGTTTAGCGAGCCGGTGCGGTTCGATGCGAGCCATGCCGAGCAGCAGCCGCAAATCGAGCGGCTCATCTGCCGGCAGGGCGTCGAGATGGAGCATCGCACCCTCGAGGGCCGCAAAATGAGCGCCTGGGAACGCATGAAAGCCCGCGATTTGAATTACGAGTACACCTCGGGCGACATCGTTGCGCAAGGGCCGGGCGTAATCACGCGCACCTGGATCGACGCCGGCGGCGCTACGACGATGCTGCCGGGCGGGGCGGCGCCGCCCAAGCAGAAACCGAAGCCGGTGAAACTGGCCGGCAAGCCGGCGACCTCGCTGGTTTTTATGAATGCCACGTTCGAAGATCGGCTGACCGGCAATCAGCATCGCGAGATCATGGTGCTGCATGGCCACGTGCGCACCGTGTATGGCCCGGTGCCCGACTGGCGCGGCAAGCTCGATCCCGATCACCCAGAACGGTTGGGCGACAGCGGCTTCGTGCTCACCTGCGACCAGCTCGACGTGGCCAAAAACACGATGACCGGCCGGGGACAGACGGCCTTTGAGTTGACCGGCCTGGGCAACACCGTGATCGAAGGGGCCGAGTTCTTGGCGCGGTCGCGGCGGCTGACCTATAGCTCGCAGGCGGACCGGCTGGTGCTCGAAGGCGACGGCTGGACCGGCGCCCAGCTCTATCGCGAGCATCGCAAGAGCAAACATCCCAAGGATCTGGTGGCCGGCAAAATCTCTTATTGGCCGAAGACGCAGAAGATCAAGCTCGACGACTTCCACTCGGTCGACTTCAGCCATGTGCAAAGCGAAGAAGACGAGGCGGCGCCGGGCGTTGTGCCCAGCGGTTCGGCTCCGGGCATCGCGCCTGGCGGTCCTCCGGCGAGGTCGGGCATTTCAGCTCCCGCCGCGGGAATGGGTCGCCCGACGCCGCCGGGGCCGCGCGTGCAGGCATTTCCGCGCGGTGCGCCGGCGCAGCCCGCGTCGGCGCCGCCCTCCGGCACGCGGCGCTGAAGCAAAGACGCTCCATCGGGGGTAATTCATCCCGCGTGGAAGTCCGACGCGTAAGCGAGGGACGAGAACCGGTTTCAGCCGCCGGGATCGCAAGCGGCCGATCCGGCGTTAGGTCACTCGTAGCCGTTCCGCTTCGAGCCGCGCGGCAATGAAGGCCAGCGCGGCGGGGGCCATGTGGTTGTAATAGTTCCAGCCGTGCCCGCCGGCCGACGCCTCCAGCTCGCATTCATGGGGAATGCCCAAGGCCCACAGCTTCATGCGCAGCTTTTGCGAGCTATCGTGCCAGCGGTGATCTTCCGGGTCGGAACAGAACCAAATGTTCCGCGGCCAGTTGAGTGGGTGGACGTGCAGCGTGGCGGTGTCTTGCCGCACGGCCTCGGCGTCGGGATACATGGCGGGCAGCGTTTCTTCGCCCTCTTCATCGAACCGCAATTGATAGTCGATGGCCGGCGAGATGGCGGCCACAATCGGAAAGACATTGGGAAACTTGAAGGCGAACCGCAGCGCGCCTTGCCCGCCCATGCTGGTGCCCAACAGGGCGATTCGTGGCGGACGCGAGCCAAATCGCTCCCCGATCCAGGGCACGACATGGTCAAGCACGTACCGCTGTGCCGTGAGCTGCGGATCGAAATCGGGGCAGATTCTGTCGGTCCACCAACTTCGCCCGGTCATGGGAACAATCACCGGCAAGCCATGCCGGGCAAATTCGCCGCAGAAGACCGCCCTGTCCACTAGGCGAGTGAGGTGAATGCCGTGCAGATAGATGACCACATAGCCATGCTCGTTGCGGCGCGGTGGTTCATACACGTCGCAGGGATGACCGGCGATGGTGACCTGGCTCCAAGCTCCGGGGATGTCGTTCACGGGCGGCGGCCCAGGGGAGGAGGGTTAGCGAATCGAGACATTCATTTGATCGCACAGTGCGCCAACGGTTGTCCGGAGCGATTGTACTACGGTCATGTCAGCTCCTATACGTGTCTCATATTCCTCTTAAGTCGAGCCCATGACAAACCTCGTTGGAGCGCTCGTTGAGCGCATTGTTGAGAATAAGAAGCTCGCTGGCGCTGACCTAATTCAATTATACCCGAACCGGCCGTTCGATGCGACGTTTACCTCTGGCCTCTGCAACCCCCCGCGGCCATTTTTTCTTGGAATCGCACGGGGATTTGTGCCTTGCACCGCTCAAGCGCGAGCCTGGCGTCGGGCGAAAGATCGCGTGGGGGCGAGCGCAGGCCCCGAATTCGACAGG
>JAICLL010000127.1 GCA_025927475.1 Pirellulales bacterium | reverse complement strand
GCGATCGTTGGCAACTCTTCGTTGCCCTTGATCAACCAGGGCACGATCGACGCCGATGCGGCCGGGCAGACGATCAGCGTCATCGGCAGCAGCGTGACCAACACCGGCACGCTGGCGGCCAACGGCGGCGGCGCGCTCAACACCAGTGGCCTCGGGTCGCCGATGGCAGGCACGCTTTCCGCCGGCGTGGGGGGCGTCATTTCCATCAACGATAACCTCACGATCGATCCAGCCGGCGTCGTGAACGTCGAGCTGGGCGGCGCGGCGGCGGGGGAGCTTGGCCTGCTCAAAGTCAGCGGCACGACGACGCTCGGCGGGACGCTGAGTTTGGACCTGGCCGGCGGTTATCAACCGGCTTCGGGCGATTCGCTGAAAATCATGGCTTTCGCCTCGCTCGCTGGCACGTTCGCCACGGTGAATGGCGCCAACATTTCGGCCAACCTGGTATGGGCGCCTGTGTACGACGCGCAAGACGTGGCGCTTGTCGCCGGTGCGCCGCAATTGGCGTCGGTCAGCGGCGGCCCGGCGCCGCCCTTTCAGGCCGGGCTCCAAGCTCCGGTCCTTCGTTACCTGGAGCAGGCGGCGATCGACCGCTGGATGTCTGCAGGGCTCGATCCGCGGTTGGCCGCGCTGCTCCGTTCGGTTGATATCAGCATCGCGCACCTGGGCAATGATGTGCTGGCGATTACGGCGGGCAGCCGCATTGTGCTCAGCGACGATGCCGACGGTTACGGCTGGTTCGCCGATCCAAATCCGCAGGACAATGCCGACTTCGCGCCCACTTCCAACGATCACGTCTTTGCCGCGTTGGCGGGCGCAGGCTCGGCGGGCCGGTTTGATCTGCTGACCGTCTTGGACCATGAGTTAGGCCATGTGCTGGGCTTAGCCGATCAGCCCACAGGCGACGATTTGATGGCCCAAATGCTTGCGCCGGGCATACGGCGGGTTCCCTCGGAGGCCGACCTCGACGCGGTGAACGGTGTAGACGGCATTCGCTGATGAATAAGATGTTGGCGGTTGGGGCTGGGAAGACAGCGTCCCCTGGGTCGTAAAATCCCGGCGCCCGGGCTATGATGAATGTGTGGCAAGGAATCCGTAGCTCGATAGCCATGTGCGCCGCGTCCAATCTTACACACGATCTTTCCCCGCAAGCGTGGAAAAACCTGCTGGTCGCGGTCATGCCGCCGCAGGGGGAGTGGACCGAAGAGCAATACCTGACGTTCACCGACCATTCGAGCCGGCTCATCGAATTCACCGACGGTTGCCTGGAACCGCTTCCCATGCCCACGGATCGGCATCAGAGCATCTTGGAATTCTTGTATGAGGCGTTTGTCGGCTTCGTTCGTCCCTGTGGAGGCAAGGTCCATCTGGCCGTCTTGCGGTTACGGGTGCGGGCGGGCAAGTTTCGCGAACCCGACCTGCTGTTGCTACGGTCGGCCAAAGACCCGCGCCGGCAAAACCGTTTCTGGACTGGGGCCGATTTGGTGTTGGAGGTGGTCAGTCGCGATAAGCCGCATCGCGACCTGATCGATAAGCGTGGCGATTACGCCGAGGGGGGCGTGCCCGAATACTGGATCGTCAACCCCGACGACGAAACCGTGACCGTTCTGCGGCTTCAAGGCGCTAGCTACGTCGAGGCAGGCGTCTATCGCCGCGGCGAATCAGCGGCGTCGGACGTGTTGCCCGAATTTGCCATCGATGTCGGCGCGGTTTTCGACGTGGAATGACGACCCGCCGGATAGTCGCCATTTCCCGGTTTTGCATTTTGCATTTTGACTTTCCGCTTGGAGCGACGCCCGTTGGCCCGAGAGGGGGTTAAGGCTCCGTCTCAGCTTCCTTGATCCCTGAATCCCGCCCCTCGGTCCCTTCGATGAGCAGCGTCGCCTCGCGCAAGAATGCCTGGTCTTCGACGCTGCGCGACCGGAAAGACTGCTGAAGGAGATGGCGGAGCTGATCGAGATACTCCCGCGCCTGCTCAGCCATTCCCAGCCGAAAGCTCGCCATCGCCAGAAACGCCACGTCGGACGGATGGCGCCCGTTTGGTTGTATCGCGCGCGGGGTATCGATCCTGCCAAGAACTTCCAGCGATTCTTTGTCCTTTCCACAGCGATAAAGCGCGATCCCGAGCGTGTTGACAAACCACCAGTTGTCGGGCTGCAGCCGGCAGGCCGCTTCGGCTTGGCTTAGGGCTAGCGCGTAAGTTTCGGGCGAGACGCCCGCCTGTCTGACCACTTGCCAGCTCTTGAGGTTAAGATCATCGGCATCTTCCTCGTACCGCTCGGCCATTTCGAGCGCCTCACGGCGAACGTCGTCGGGCAAGCTGGGGTCATCTTCGATGCGCCGAACCAGATCGGCCTTCAGGCCGCTCTCGGGCCGCTGCCGGACGATCGGGCGCGCTTCGCTCTGGGCGCGAAGCTGCGGCGTCCAAGGCCGAGCATCCCAGACGCGCACCACGCCGTCGAAACCGGCCGACGCCAACTGCCAGCCATCGGGACTGAAGGCCACTCCCAAGACGAGCGAGGGGTGCCCGTTGAACGTTAAAATCTCTTCGCGGGTCGCCAGGTCCCAGAGCTTGACGGTTTTGTCGGCGCTGGAGGACGCCAGCCGCCGGCCGTCGGGGCTGAAGGTCACGCCCGATATCCACTCGTTGTGCCCGTGCAGCGTAGTTAGTTCGCGGCCCGTGGCCACATCCCAAAGCTTGATCGCCAGGTCGGCCCGGCCGACGCCAGCCAACGACCGTCGGGGCTGAAGGCCACACCGGCAACCCCCGTTGGCCCCTCGGCGTGCCCGCGGAATGTCTGCACTTCCTTGCCGGACGCAACCTCCCAAAGCCTGACCGTTTGATCGCGGCTGCCCGAGGCGAGCCATTTGCCATCGGGGCTAAACGCGAGAGAGGCCACCATTTCTTCGTGTCCGCGCAACACCACCTGTTGCTCCGCGGCGTTGGCATCAAAAACGACGATGGTATGATCGTCGCAGGAGACGGCAATCCACTGGGTGTCGGGACTGAAGGCCAAGCGGGGCCGGCCCAGCTTCATCGTCAGCGTTCGGAGCGGATTGCCAGTGCTCGCGTCCCAAAGCCGCATCGTTTGGTCTTCGCTTGCGGAGGCCAGCCGCTTGCCATCGGGACTGAATGCAACCGCCCACACAATGCGTGTGTGCCCATGAAACGTGCGCGCCGTCTGGCCACTGGATAGATCCCAAAGCCGGATCTGGGGGTCGTCGCCCACCGAAGCCAGCCGGTCGCCGCTGGGGCTGAAGGCCACTTCGGTAATCCGCTTGCCTGGGCTGCCGAGATCCAGGACCGTCGGGTTGTCGGCGGCGGCGCTCCACAAGCGCAAAGTGTGATCGTAACCGGCGGAAAATAGTCGGCGGCTATCCGGATGAAATGCGATGCCCAGCACGAACGCGCCGTGGCCCTTGAGCAGTCCCAGCGGCCGCAACGTCTTCGCGTCCCACAGTCGGATGGTTTGATCAAAACTCGCAGTGGCCAAGCGCGCGCCATCGGGGCTGAAGGCCACACTGAAAAGCCGCTCACTATGCCCGGCCAGCGTCGCCAAGCATTCACCCGTCGTCGCATTCCACACTTTCGCGGTGCGATCGAGACTGGCCGATGCCAGCCGGGCGCCATCGGGAGCGAATGCCACCGCGGCGACTTCATGGGTATGTCCCTGAAGTGTTAGCAGCACCCTGCCGCTCTCCGCATCATAGAGCTTGATGGTTTTGTCTTTGCTTGCCGAGGCAATGCGGAGGCCGTCGGGACTGAATGCCACGGCGTGCACCTGATCGGAGTGGGCGCGCAGGGTGGCCAGTTCCTTCAGCTCGCCGACGTCCCAAAGCTTGACCGTGCCATCGTGGCTGGCAGAGGCAATCTGGCTGCCGTCGGGGCTGAACGCGACGCCCGTGACCAGGTCGGTATGGCCTTTGATGGTACCAAGGCACTTTCCGCCGGCCGCGTTCCACAGCCGCACGTTGCCCTCATTATCAGCGGTGGCCAGCAGCTCGCCGTTGGGGCTGAAAGCCACGCGAATCACTTTTTCGCCGTGGCCGCGCAGCGTGTGCAACTCGCGGCCCGTGGCGGCGTCCCAGATTTTGGCGGTATGGTCGCCGCCGCCCGTGGCCAGCCATTTGCCGTCGGGGCTGACGGCCACGCTATGCACCGGCGCTCGATGCGCCTCGAATGTCGTCAAGGCGGTGTCGGCCAATTTGCGCCAGTAATACCATTCAAAGCCTCGTGGGTCGTCGTCGCCCGGCTGCGGACGGTGCTGGTCCAACAGCGCGCTCAGCCTGCCGAGGCGGTTCTCTTGCCAGGCGATCTGAGCCAGGTTCATGTGAGCCGCGTACGCATGACGATTGGCGCGCATTGCATGTTGCTCGGCGCGATCTCGTTCTAGCACCCTGGCCTGCTCGGCCAAGGTTGCTCGATAGGCCAACCAGCCGCTGACCACCGTTGCCACGCCCAGCAACAGACCGAAGGCCGCCACCGCCGAAAGCAGGCGGCGGTTCTTACGCGCGAACTTGCCCAGCCGATACCACGATGACGGCGGGCAGGCTTCGACCGGTTCATCGTTCAAGTAGCGCTCGATGTCGCGCGCCAGGCCATTGGCCGTCTGGTAGCGCCGGTTGCGGTTTTTATCGAGCGCCTTCATCACAATCCAGTCGAGCTCGCCGCGCAGCTCTTGCGTCAGCTCGGCGGGCTCAAGCTTCCGCTGAACCGAGATCGATGCCAATGAGTCCTTGGCCTCGCTCAGCCGCGTGCTCGGCTTGGGCGGGTCTTCTTCGCGGATCAGCCGCAGGGCCTCGGTCATGGCCGTCTGTTTCAAACGCTCGCGCGTCAGCGGCGTGGTGCCGGTGAGCAACTCGTAAAGCAGCACACCCAGGCTGTAATTGTCGGCGCGGGTGTCGACGTCCAGCGCGTTGAACTCCGCCTGCTCGGGACTCATGTATTCCAGCGTGCCAATGATGCCGCCAAAGCTGGTGACCAGCGTCCGCTCGGTGAGTCGGCCACCCAGGGCTTTCGCCACACCGAAATCAATGATCTTGGGCACCGGCTGACCGTCGTAAGCGGCCACCAACACATTCGAGGGCTTCAGGTCGCGATGAATAATGCCCTTTTGGTGCGCGTGCTGCACCGCCTTGCAGACGGCGACAAACAGCTTCAGGCGGTGGCGCGGCGCAAGCTGTTGCTCGTCGCAGTAGCGCGTGATCGGCACGCCTTTGACCAGCTCCATGACAAAATAAGGCCGCCCGGCAGGGGTGGCGCCGGCGTCGAATACTCGGGCAATGTTCGGGTGATCCATCATCGCCAACGCCTGCCGCTCTGCTTCAAACCGGGCGACCACTTGCCGGGTATCCATGCCCGGCTTGACGATCTTCAGTGCCACGCGGCGGTGGACCGGACGGAGCTGCTCCGCCATATAAACGATGCCGAAGCCGCCTTCGCCGATTTGTTCCAGCAGCTTATACGCCCCGACGATCGCTCCCGCGCCGTCCTCGGCAGCGAGTAGGGGCAGCGGCACGGCGGGCGATTGTAAAAAGGCGGAGTCTTCGTCGTGCACGCGCAGCAATTGCTCGACGCGGGTCAACAGGCTGCGATCATCGCCACAGGCCTGTTGGAGGTATTGACGGCGCGCCTCGGGCGATTCGATCCGCCGCGCGGCGTCGAAAATCGCCCGTTCATCAAGCTTTGGCATCGGCGATTGGTCCTGATGGGGCGAACTGGCAGGGAATGTAGTTGGCATGACCCAATTACCAGTGCGAGAAAGAACCAGGAATTCCCCGACGCCCCGACGCGCTGCCTACCGAGGCCGCCGCCGATCTCGTCGATCAAAATTCGCCAAAGGCCGCTGGTAGTCAATTCCTTCCAGCTCGACCCGCAACCAGCTTCGCGCATAGGCCCAATCGCTGTCAGCCGTCGAAGTGGCAATTCCCAACAGCTCGGCCGCCGCCTCGATGGTCAGCCCGGCGAAAAACCGCAGCTTGACCACCTGGGCCGCGCGGTGATCCTGAGCTTCGAGCCGGTCCAGCGCCTCGCTCAGGGCAATCACGTCCAGGTCGGGTCCGACGGCGGCCAGGGCCAGATCGACCAGCTCCACCCGTTGCCAATCGCCGCCGGCTTTGAGCGTTCGCTTATGCCGGGCACGCTCAACCAGAATTCGCCGCATCGCTTCGGCTGCGGCAGCGAAAAAATGCCCCCTGCTATTCCAAAGCTGAGGATGATCGTTATCCACCAGGCGCAAGTACGCCTCGTGAACCAGGGCGGTGGCCTCCAGCGTCTGGCCGGGGCGCTCGGCGGCCATTCGCTGTGCCGCCAATCGGCGCAGCTCGTCATACAGCAACGGCAACAGCTCTTCGGCCGCCTGCCGAGTGCCTTGCCCGATCGTCAACGGACTCTCCGCTACGGTGCTCATGGAGATTCCTCGCCAGTTCCAGCGAAAGACGGCCCAACGCTTCAAGGTGGGGTCTGGCCGTCAGTATAAAGAACAAAACGCGCCTCGCAAGCAAAAAACTGCTTTGCAACGGCGAAGTTTCATGCGGCAATAAAAACCGACTCGCCCCGCGGCGCGGCTATGGCCTGACCCGCGCGGAAAGCCTATCTTGATACCTCGGAAACCTGAGGCCAACGTGGTACAATCCCCGGAATCGCCTGTGGCTGCGTCGCCCCCAACCCTTGCCCCACCGCCCGAAGTTGGCACGCCCGTTCCTTCGCTGCCCGACTGGTTTCCCGGCTGGGCCAAGGAACTGGCCGAACTGTATTTCTCTGGCACGACATCGGTCTTTTTGCTGCACGGCAATGTGCACGACCTGGTGCGCATTCAAGATGCCGGGGACGCCTGGTGCAACCTGAGCGAATTTCTGGCCACGCAAGTCTTCGGGGCCTGGGATGTGGTGTTGCACTACGACCTCGGGCGCGGATTGCGGCCCTTGGCCGGCAGCGACCCCGCCCGACTGCAAGGCATGGTTCAGCAGCTTGCGGGCAGGCTGGGCGACGCGGGCACGTGGCCGCGCGAGCCCGATCCGGTGTTGGCGCTCATCGACCGTTATCTCGACCGTTCGCTGGTCGACGAAAGCGACGCCCGCAAGCGAATTGCGCTGCTGTTTGCCTATGCCCAATATCTGGTGCCGGCGGGCGATCTGTCGTCGCTGGTGCGGGGCGACGCCGCCCGGCTGGTGCGGTTTCTGTCGTGGGCCCAGAATCCCTACATCAAACGGGCGAATGTGGCCTTCTGTTTGATTGCCGAAAAGTTGACCGAAGTCAACGATCGGCTGGTGCAAAGTCCGCACGCCGCGACCATCCACGTGCCTCTGCCCGACCGGGCCGAGCGGCTGCGATTTATCACCGCGCACCGCCCGGCTGACCATCGAGCCGCTGAGCCGGCGGAACGCCTGGCCGACATGACCAGCGGGCTGAGCCTGGTCAACCTGAACGTGCTCTTGGCCACCAGCAAGGCCGGCGGTGAAGCCGGAGAGACCAAGCGTTTCGGGCGATTGAAAAAGGCGCTCATCGAGCGGCAGTGCCAGGGGCTGGTCGAGTTTGTCGAGCCGAAGCACACGCTCGACCTGGTCGTGGGACACTCCGCGGCCTGCCAGCGGCTGGTGCAAGACGCTCAGTGGATTGGCCAGGGGCGGCTCGACGCCGCGCCGATGGGCTATCTGATCACTGGCCCGGTCGGCACCGGCAAGACGTTTCTGGCCGAGTGCTACGCCGGCACCATTGGCATTCCCTGCGTCAAGCTGCGAAACTTCCGCTCGAAATACGTCGGCGAGACCGAAGGCAATCTGGAACAGGTGCTCACCGTGCTGCGCTCGCTCGGACCGGTGGTGGTGATCATCGACGAGGCCGACGCCGCCCTGGGAAGCCGGCAGGCCGAAGGCGATTCGGGCACCTCCAGCCGCGTGTTCTCCATGATCGCCAGCCAGATGGGCGACACCAGTTATCGCGGCAAGATTGTCTGGATGCTGTTGACCAGCCGGCCCGATCTGCTGCCGATCGACCTGAAACGCCAAGGCCGGGCCGAAGTACACATTCCGCTGTTTTATCCGCAGGACGATGCCGAGGTGACGGCCATGTTCCAGGCGATGGCCCGCAAGAACCAAATCGGCCTGGCCGCCGACGCGCTCACCGGGCTGACTTCGCCCCAAGACGCCCATCTAAGCGGGGCCGACATCGAAAGCGTGATGCTGGCCGCTCGGCGCATCGGGCTGACCGCCGGCCGCGACGAAGTGCAACAAGCCGATCTGCGGCAGGCGCTGGGCGAGTTCATCCCTTCGGCGCAGGGCCTGGAAAAAGAGATGCAAGAGATCGCCGCCGTGCTGGAATGCACGCAACAATCGTTTTTGACGCCGGCCTGGCGCGAGAAGACCGGCAGATCTGGCGGTCGCGCCGGGCTGCAAGAGCGGCTGGCGGCGATCAGGCAATTATTAGAGGAATAGAGACGTCACCCCCTTGCGCACCCCACGAGGTAATCCCATGGCCAAAACCAAATCGAAAGCCAAGCCCGCGAAGACCGCTGCCAAAAAACGCCCGGCGGCGAAACACAAACCGGCGGCCGTGCGAAACTCCGCTAAAAGCGGCAACCGCGCCTCGCCCCGCTCGAGTTGGCTCGACGCCGACTCGCACCAGCCGGTGATTGACCGTTACGCCCGGCGGCTGGGGCCGTTTGTCGAAGCGATGGCCGACGGCAAGATCGACGAGGCCGAGGTGTCCGCCCAGGAAAAGCGGTTAGTCAAGTTGATGAAGGAAATCGAGCCCGCGCTGCCGCCCGCCTTGCATCCCAAGGTAACGCAGCTGTTGTGCGAATTGACCGCCTACGACCTGATGCGCATTTTGCACTCGATGGAGCAAGCCCGGCCCAAGACGGTGTTTCAGGGGTAGTACTTGAATTCCGGGGCTTTTACCATCTGCCCGAAAAACCCGCGCCGGTAAAATAGTCGTTAATGCGGTTACTGATCCGGCGCCCGACGCGAACGTCGAACTGCACATTGGGGGTCGCGTAAAGATAGAGCCCCATATCCAAATAATGGGCCGCTGATCGATCGCCCGACCCGGTGCCGGAAATCATGAACCACTCGTGATAGGCGCCGACCCGCTTGGTCCATTGCGTGAGCAGCGAGATCGACTCGTGCCACGAGTTCTGCGCGCCGCCCACGGTGACAAAGGAGGGCACCACCGAGCCGACGGTGGAAACGCCGGTGGCCGAGCTGCGCAGGAAGTCGGCGCCCGTTTGCCACTTCAAATAGAGCCAGCGGCGAAAGCCCCAGCCCGCCACAAGGTTGAAGTGCGGCTGCACGTAATTGGCCGAGAGCCCCCGTGAGCCGGTGGGCAGCGTCATGCCGGCCACCAACGTGGTCATCGGCCTCCAGCCGCGCTGCTGGATCAATTCGTACTTGAAGCCCAAGTCGATGTCTTGGCTGCCAAAGTTGGCCGCGTGCACGCCGGTGGCCACGGTTTTGCTGTCGACCATCAGGTAGCCTGGCCACTTCAGCCGCAGCTCGAATTCATCAGTCACGCCGTATCGCAGCAGCGATTCGGGCAACTGCCGCGTGCTGAAATGCGTTTCGGCGGTGTTCTGCTTATGGAAGGTGTAACCAGTCTCCAACAAGGCCACGCCCTTGCCCACCGAGTAGACGGCGTCGGTAAAGTCGGGACGATCGGTGTTGATGATGTTGTAAAAATCCCACTCCGGTTCGACCGGCACATCGAAGATGTTCGGACGCAGCGAATAGAAGAAGCTATCGGGGTTGTAGTTGTCGAGAACCGGCGGGCGGGGATAAGCGGCCGGGTCGTTCACCACCACGTGCGGCATGCCGAAAAACGGCGTCCGCGGAAAGTTTTCTTGCGTCGGTTCATCGTCAGGTTGATCGAAGTCAGAGGCACGCGCCTGCCGTCGCGAGGCCGCACCAAGGCGCGGCGGGTTGCGACGGCCGCTAGACGCCATCGGTTCGGCGGCGCCATGTTGGCTCGCTAGAGAATCGGAATGCTCCGTATGCTGCTCATCGGCGGAGGTGCTGCTCGGCGATATCAAAGCAGCGCCCCACGCGATCAGAAGAGCGGCAAACCAGGCGCGCGCGGCGGGCGGACCGATCGCCCGGCGTTTCAACCGCGCCAACGCTGGTAGGAGAGCCGTAATGTCCACGCCCCAAACTCGTCCCGAAAACCTCGGGCGACGCTTGGAAAGGAACTGGGCAGGTTAGGAAAAGATGACGGTCACAGTTGGCCCGCGACCTGCGCGCACGACCGGCGCAAGGCGGGAGATGGTAGTCGTGGCGGGCCGAAGTGGGCAAGATCAAACCGATCGGGGGCATCGACGGCGATCTTGCCAGGATTTGCCGTTTTCGCTAGTCTCCCGCCCCGAGAACGCGCGTGGCATCAACTCTTGTTAAAGAACAGCCGCAGGATGGCATGGGCTCACAAACACCGCGGCGGAAAGGGATTTCATGATCGCTCGATCAGTTTTGCTTTGCATCGCCGGCTGCGTGGTTGCCGGAGGCTGTTCCAAGAACGAACCCGCCGCGCCGGGCCAACCGCGACTTCTTTCGGAGATCGAACAGCGCTATACCAGTGAGGCCGCGCCGCCTTCGCGTGTGATGCCGGTGGCGCTGACAATCGATCGTCCCGCGGAACGAGCCGCGCCTCAAGCTCCGCCCGAAGTGCTCGTCGAGCAGGAAGCGCTTGGCAGTCGCGCACTGCCCGCCGCGAGCGGCGCGGAAAACGACCCGGTGCTGTCTCAGGCGATCAAGGCCCTGCGCACCAAGCTAGCGGTGATCGGCCACAACCTGGCGAATAGCCAAACGCCCGGCTTCAAACGCAGCCGCGTCGTCATGGAAGACGGCGGTTACCGGCAGGTTCGCCTGCCCGGCGCCCAGGACGCCTTTAACAATTATGCGTCGACGGGCATTGCCGTGGGCTTGGGAACGCGCGTCCAAGGAACGCAGACGCTGTTCGACCAAGGCGAGATCGAAATCACCAACGAGCCGCTCGACGTCGCCATCTCGGGGCACGGGTTCTTTCAGATCATGGATCCGACGACGAACAACTTTCTCTATACCCGCGCCGGCAATTTCGCGGTGAACTCCAACGGCCTGCTGGTGGTCGGCTCATCGCAAACCGGCCGTTTGGTGCAACCTCAGATCTCGCTGCCCATCGACGTGCAGGCCGTCGTCATCAGCGCCGAGGGAAACGTTTCGATTCAACAGTTTGGTCAGACGCAGTTCTCGCAGATCGGACAGCTTCAGCTTGCCAAATTCCTCAACCCGGCGGGGCTTCTGAAGGTCGGCGAAAACTTGTATCAAGAGACGCTCGCTTCCGGCGCCGCCATCTTCGGGCAGCCGGGCACCAACGGCCTGGGCACTTTGCAGCAGAACGCGCTGGAGCGCTCGAACGTTCATCTCGAAGACGAACTGCAAGCATGGCGCCAGACCAAGCACACGCTTCGCTCGCTAGTGGAGTTGTTGACGGCAGATTGACGAAGGGCCGAGATGCGGGTCGGTGGCTGGGGCAGCGAAGCGGTTTCTTAACGAGGGCGGCTACGCGCAATCACTTCCACGCCATTCACAATCTGGTCGACGCCGTCGACGTCGGCAATCGACTCCTGCGCGACCTGCTTCTCAAAGAAACTGCGCACCCGGCCGCTCAGCACGACTCGGCCGTCGGCGAAATCGCAGCTCAGCCGCTGAATCGCTGGATAGGGACTGCCCCGCAGGCGACTTTGCACGAGGTGTTCGATGCGCGCGCTCGCGGTAGACAGGGACGACGGTAAAGTTGACATAAAAGACAGTAGCTCCTTCTGCTGCCGATCGAATAAAAATCGACGAAGCAAAGACGACCAACGGACGTGACGAAAATACCCCTCATGGGTTCGATACGCCTCACGGGGCGAAACGCAGACTGCGTTCAAGGCAGGAGCATGCATCGTACCGCGCGGCGCGACTTCGTCAAGGGCGTGCGACGAAACAAACTCATGGACAACTTCACCGGGGCAAGCGGCGGCTCGGGCAAAGGCTTACCAGTTCCCCGGAGTTTACCAACCAGGGCATCGCCTAGGCTCTGCCCCAGCCACCGCACTGAAAAATGAAAAGCTCATTTTTTCGCCTGGCGCGGATGTTCGTCGCCGCGGCGGCGTGCTAGCCAGGTTTTGCCGGTGCGGGGAGTGAGCGTGCCCAGGGCGGCGTCGATTTCGGACTTCGTGGGCGTCCCCGAGCGCTCGCAAGCGGCGCCCTTGGCTGCCAGTTTCTCGGCTTCGCCCTCCCACTGGCCGCGGCTCAGGGCAGTCGCCAGCGCCGAAAAATACCAAACGCGCGCGTCCTTGGGATGCGTTCGCTGCAAACGCCGCAACACCCCCTGCGATTGCGAATATTGTCCTTGTTCAAATAGCCCGATGGCCAAGTCGAGCGTGGGGTCGTTCTCCCCGGCGGTCGGCGAAGAGGGCGACACGTCGACATCCGAGGGCATGGCAAGGTCGGCCGATTCCTCGCTTTCCGACTGCTGCGACCGGAGCGTTTTGAGTTGCGCTTGCAAGCTGTTGCACTGTTGCTCCAGCCGCTGGAGCCGCGAAGGCAGACCGGCCACCTCGTCCATTTCTCGGGCCAGGTCGTTCATGTGGCTCTGCAAGGTGTGCAACACCGGAGGCGTTTGATGCTCGGGCCGGCTGACGCGATCGATCCGTTGCGTGAGCCGATCGATCCGGTCGTTGAGATGTTTAAGCTGTTTCTTGAGCGAGTCGGCGTCGTCGGCGGAAGTAAAACCGGGAATTTGCGCGGCCGACGCGGCGGCGTCGCCCCCTGCGCTGCCGCCTTGATCAGAACCGGATTCTTTTTTGCCCTTCGATTTCTTATCGGCTGATTTTTTGCCGCCGGCCTGTTGCGATGCCTGCTCATCCCCGCCTTGCTTTGAGCCAAACAGCGCGGTAAAGCCCCACGCGCCGGCGATTCCCAAAACAAAAGCCACGATGCCGACCAGCAGCAGCTTCTTGGTGTCCACCGCCGCGGCAGGAGCGGCGCCGGTTTCCGCCGCTCGCGGAGGCACTTCCTCGCGGCGGGCGCCATTCGCACGGTGACGGTTGTCCGCGTCGGATGCGGCGGGCGCCGCCGCGGCCCTGGCCGGCTGTACGGTATCGACAGCCTGCGCGGTATCGACAGGCTGCGCGGTATCAACCGACTGTGCGGTATCGACAGACATCGCCGACGCAGGGCTTTGGCTCCATCGCGCGAGTCGCTCCCCGCCCGAATCGATGGCGGGATCGCTAGTACTCACCGAGACAAAGCCCGGCGATCTTGCATCGTCGTTGGTCATACGGTGGCTTCTTGGTTGGGTTTCTCGTGGACCATCAGGGCATACAGGGCCGGCACCACAAACAGCGTGGCGGGTTCGCCGGCCAGCAACCCGCCCAGAATCGCCCGGCCCAGCGGAGCATTCGCCTCGCTGCCGGTTTCCAGCGCCAGCGCCGTGGGAATCATGGCAAAAAACGCGGCCAAGGCCGTCATCGTCACCGGGCGAACCCGCATGCGGGCCGCTGTGCGAATCGCTTCCCGCGGCGGCAACCCCTCTTTGTGCCGTAGCTCTTGGGCCACGTCGGTCATCAGCACCGTATTGGCAACCTTGATGCCGACGCTGAAAATAATTCCCAACAGCGATTGCACGTTCAGCGAAGTGCCCGTGAGAAAAAGCATCGGCAGCACGCCGACCATAATCAGCGGCACGCCCAGCAGCACGCACAGCGGCACCACAAACGATTTGTCCAAGGCCACCATCATGAAGTAAATCAGCACGGTGGCCAGCGTCAGCCCGATTGCCAGGTCGCGAAAGGTCTGCTTCATCCGCGAATATTCGCCGCTAAGCACAATTTCGGTGCCTTCGAGGATTTGCTGATCGTCGGCATCGGGATCGTAGGCGTGCCAGGTGGTGCCAAGCTGCTCGCTCTTGCTGGTGTGTTCGCCGCGATGCGAGCCAAACTCGTTGAGCACCTGGTGGACGTCGTCGGCCACGTGCCCCAGGTCGCGGCCTTGCACGTTCAAGCTCAGGTCGATGGTCGGCTGAATGTTGACGTGCGAGATTTCGGTCTCGATGGTGCCGCGGCGGATGGTCACCAGGTTCGACAGCGGCACGGGCGCCGGCACTTGCCGGCGGCTGTGCGTTGCCGGCCGAATCAACTCGGGCCGATCGAGCGCGACCACGCGATGATCCATCTTGGCCTGATTCAGACCGGTCACCGGCACGTCGAGCAGCGTCTCCAGCGACTCGACGTGCTCTTCGGGATACTGCACGCCCACGTAATACTGATTGCCGGCGACCGGATCGATCCAGAAGATGTTTTTGTTGAATTGAATGCTTGAGTTCAACGCCGAGATGACCGACTTCATCACTTCTTCTTGCGAAAGCCCCAGATCGGCGGCCTTCGCCCGATCGACGCTGATGAGGTATTCGGGATAATCGAGCCGCTGAATGATTCGGGCATCAACCACGCCCTCGACCTTGGTCACCTTGCGGCGAATATGGTCGGCGATCTCATGGGCTTTTTCCTTTTTCTTTCCAGTCACGCGGACATTAATGGGCGTGGTTCGGCCTTCGTTGAGCGCGCCGCGAATCAGCCCGCCGGCATTGAAGCCGAACTCGAGATCGCCAAAGCGCGTGTCGCCGGCGAAGGCCTGCCGCAGCGCCTGCACATAATGTTGCGCGGTCTCGTCGCGCTCCTCGGCAAGCTGCACGCGGATGGTGGCGTCCATCTTGCCCGAATTTACGGTGTACGCCGCCGACCAATCGGGCGTGATGCCAATCTGCGAGACGATCAGCCGCAGGTCGTGCTCGGGAATGACCTCGCGGATGCGGCGTTCCACCTCGCCGATGCGGTCGTTGGTCACTTCCAGCCGGGTGCCGCTGGCGGCGCGCACATACATCTCGAACGCTCCACCATCGACCTCGGGAAAAAACTCGCGCCGCAGCGGCACATAAAGCACAGCCACGACTATCACCAACAGCGCGTAGCCCACAATGACCGTTGGCCAGCGATGGTCCAGCACCCAGTCGAGCAGACGACCATAAGCTTCGATCCAGCGATCGACCAGCTTTTTGAAGCGAACGAACGCCCGGTGGATCAGGCCGCCCTCGTGCTCACCGCCCTCCTCATGCGCAGGCGTGGGCTTCAGCCAGGCCACCGCGCAGGCCGGAATCAGCGTGCGCGAAAGGATGTAGGCCGTCGCCATCGCAAACGCCACGGCCAACGCCATCGGCCGAAACAAGAACGAACTGACGCCCGGCATCAGGGCTAAGGGCGCCAGCACCATGAGCGTGCTCAGGCTAGAGACCAATTCGGGCAGGGCCACTTCGCTGGCGCCCTCCAGGGCCGCCTCGTTTAGCGGCTTACCCTGCTCCAGCAGCCGATCGGTGTTTTCCAGGCAGATGATGGCGCTGTCGACCATCGGCCCGATGGCCAAGGCCAGGCCCGAAAGCGTCATGACGTTGATCGTTTGATCGGTCGCGTGCAACAGAGCGACGGCCGCGAGCACCGAGATGGGAATGGTCATCACGGCGATGGCGGTCATCCGCGGGCGGCCCAAGAAAAGCAGAATGGTCAGTGAGCAGAGCACCGCCCCCAGCACGCCTTCCTGGGCCAGGCTTTTGATCGACTGCCGCACATAGACCGATTGGTCCATGATCAGCTCCAGCTTGATGCCCGGCCGCGTGAGGCGGCCCATCATCGACGGCAGCTTGGCCTTGACCTGCTCGACCACTTCCAGCGTGCTGGCGCCCTTCTGCCGCATCACGGGAATGTAAACCTGCTTGCGGCCATCGACGCGCACGATGGTGGTTTGAATCAAGGCGTCGTCTTTGGGGGTAGCCACGTCGCCCACAAACGCCCGGTTGCCGTATTCGGTGCGCAGCGGAATGTCGGCCATGCTGGCCACGTCGTCGGCCATCGAGTTGCTGTCGAGAAAATAGTCCTTATCGCCGACGATCAATTCGCCGGAAGGCAAAAACAAGTTCGACCGCGCGACGGCGTCCATCACATCGACGGGCGAGAGCTTTCGGGCTTGCATTCGCTGCCGGTCGAGATAAATCTGCACGGCCCGCAACTTGCCGCCGAACACCACCGGCGACACGGCCCCTTGTATCGCCATGATCTGGTTGCGCACCTCGTAACGGCCCACGTCGTAGAGCGTGGTTTCGCCATATTCGTCGCTGTTGAGCGCCACCAGACAGATGGGCGTGGTGCTGGTAGGATCGAACGGCAACACCACCGGCGGCAGCGTGCCCGGCGGCAGATTCATCACCTCGGAAGCGGCCAGCGAGCTGACCGACGTAAGGGCTTCGCCGGGGTCGGCGTCGCTATAGAAATAGTTGAACAGCACGCTGGCGCCGATGATTGACCGCGATTCCTGGCGCTTGATGCCCGGCGCCATGCCGGTCCAGCGTTCCAGGCGGTTGGTGATGTCGCGCTCGACGTTGTGCGGCGGCATGCCGCCATAGAACGTGAGCACCATGACCGCCGGGCTTTTGAAGACCGGCAGAATATCGACGGGAATTTGCGTGAGGCTCAGCCCACCCAAGAGCACAATCGTCAGCGCGAAGACGGTGACGGCGGGCTTGTTGTTCAGAGAGGCGAGAATCAAACCTCGCATGGTTGCCCTCGTTGCAGCCGCAAACAAATCGGTGAAGCCCGGCTAGGGCGGTGGCGCAGGCTGCAAACATTGCGCCCAAAATTGGCCGCCTTTCAATTGCCGCCTTTCGATTGTCGCCTTTCGCTCCGCGAAAGTAGCGATTGTCTCACGTGTATGTTCGATCGCGCCGCGGCCACCCTCCTTCCACCCGCCCAAGCCTTTTCGCAGCGAAAAGGCAACTACAAAGGTACGCCGCTTGCTGCGAGCGGCCGAACATCCTTGTGTTCCGCCTCTTGAGGAGCTCCGTCATGAGCTTGTTGCCTACCACGCACTCGCTGGCCGATCGCCAACCAAGCTGGTGGAAATGGACACTCACGCTCTCGCTGGCCGCGGTGATCGGCGCTGGCGGCGCCTATGGCCTTTCGAGCCTCGGCCAAATGACGCGGCGAGCGTCTGCCGCTGATTCTGCGACCCCGTCGAACGACAAACGCCCTGACAGCGACGACGCCAGCAACGGCGACAACGGCGACTCTTCGCACGATCCCAGCCGACTCGATGTGAAAGTCGTTCATCCGAAGCGCGGCGGCCTGTCGCGCACCACCACGCAGCCGGGCGTCTTGCACGCCTTTGAATATGCCGATCTGTATGCCAAAGCATCGGGCTACCTGACGGCGCAAGTTGTCGACATCGGCGACACCGTCCGGCGCGGCCAGGTGCTGGCGGAAATCTTCGATCCCGAACGCAAACAAGCGGCCGAAGAAGCTGCCGCCGCCGTCGAACAGGCCAAGGCCCAAGTGCGGCAGGCCGAAGCCAAAGTCACCAGCGCCGAAGCCGCTGTGGCATCGGCCAAGGCGATGCTCCACCAGAAGCAGGCTCAAATGGGCAAATATGCCGCCGCCACCAAGTTCCGCGAAAAAGAATACATCCGTTTCATCGAACTGACCCAGCAGCGAGCGGTCGATTTCCGCCTGGCGGACGAAAAGCAGAAGGAATACGAATCGGCCCTGGCCGCCGAAAAAGAAGCCCAGGCCGAAATCGAGGGCGCCGAAGCCGGGTTGACGCAGACACTGGCCGAGGTGGTCACGGCCAAGGCCAATGTGGCGGCGGCCCAGTCCAACGTCCGCCTGCTCGAAGCCCGTGAAGAGGCGGCGAATATCCTTGTGCAATACTTGCAGCTAGTTTCTCCTTATGATGGCGTGGTGACCAACCGCAATTATCATCGCGGGGCGTTTGTGCAGTCGGCCGAGCACGGCCAGTCGCTGCCGTTGCTGTCGGTGGCGCGCACCGACCGGATGCGCGTGGTGGTGTATGTGCCCGACCGCGATGTGCCGCTGCTCGACCGCGGCGACGAGGCCGTGGTGCGCATCGACGCCCTGCACGGTGAGGAATTTCGCGGCACGATCTCACGCTACTCGCAGTATGAGGATCCCGCTAACCGCACGATGCGGGCCGAGATCGATCTGGAAAACCCCACCGGCCGGCTGCGCGAAGGCATGTATGGCGGCGTGACCATTCTTTTGGAGCGGCCCTCCGAGCACCTGACCGTTCCCTCGGGCGCGCTGCACGAACGCACCGCCGGTGGATCGGGCAAGCTGTATGTGGTGCACGGCCACATCGCCCGCGAAGCCAACGTGCGGGTGGGCCGCGACAACGGCATCCGGGCCGAGATCATCGACGGCCTAAGCCACGACGACCTGGTAATTGTTTCCTACAGTGGCTCGCTGGAAGACGGCGAACCGGTCAATGCCCAACCGGTCGGCGAAGGGGCGCCATAACGCTCAACGCGCGCGATCGCCGATGGCGCGTGGATCGCTGATGCCGTAGTTTTCGATGCGATTGAAATTGTAACCGGACGAGCGGTTGCGATAGCCAAAGCCGATCGAGCTGTAGTCAGAGCCGACATAATCGCCGTAGACGCTGTACCAGCCGTAGCCCATCCGCCCATAGCCCCGTTGCCAGAAGCCGTCGGGGCTGATCTTATTGGCAACACCGTAGGTTCGCCAGTCTACCTGGCCCCCTCGTCTCTGGCCCTGGAAGAGGCGGCCGCTGCGATTGGCAGTACCGTAGGTTCGCCAGCCGCCGTCGGCGCTGTCCGCCGCCGCCCCGAGAGCAACGGCCACAATCGAAGTCAGCAATAGACAACGCATCGGCATCTCCTTCCGTCGCGAGGGTTGTGGAACATGGCGCCCGAAGCGCACCAACTCGCGCCCCACGAAAGCGTCGCTCACGATTCCGCACTTGGCAACAAGTCTTGCGATAACGTAACGATGCCGCCGACCGTTCCACGGCAGAGCAATGAGCGGGCGTCACGCCTGGGCCCCGCCCTGCACGTATTTCGGGTGGTGTCCTAAAGTTGTGTTGCTGATGGGCAATCTGACATTAACCCGAAGCGCAAGCGAGG
>JAICLL010000211.1 GCA_025927475.1 Pirellulales bacterium | reverse complement strand
GGCCAAGTGTCAGTCAAAAGAGGTCACTTGCGTGGTTGCGAGATGTCAAAAGTGTCAGTCAAAAGAGGTCACTCGTGGAAGCGTTTGTTTGTGATTTTGTACGGGATGGTTTTAAGGAGCGGTTGTTGCGTGGGAGCTCTTCGACGGAGGCGGTAGATGCGGATGCGTTGTCTGGAAAGATCGACTTCACAGCGGACGAGTCGGTGGCACCAGGTTGGGTCTGCGTCGAAGGTGTGGCCGAGCAATTCCACTTGGCCTTGGGCGTTCGTGCGCCGGATAAAAACGACGAGTCCAGCAAGGGGTGTCTTCAGGTTCAGCTTCCAGTTTTGTGGAAAGGGTTTTCGCTTCGGAGCCGCTTCGATACGGAGGGCTGCACGCTGGCGAGCCGCGGCGACGAACCGATCCGATTGCCGTTGGAGATCGTCATGGTTGGTGAACTGAAAGCGTTGCCAGACCTTGGCCTGCCAGCGTCCGTTGTAGCTTTCGATCGATGCCTGGAATCCCGTTTCGCGCGGCGGTGCGAAGACGGGAACTACGCCCAGTTGCAAGCACATTCGCGTTACTCGGCCGAAGCTGTCGGGCCATTGATGAGCACCTTGGAAGATGGTGTCGTTGTCGAACTGGGCGTAGCACGGGAGCCCCAGTTTGCGCCAATGCTCCAGCAGCCTTTCGACCGTGAGTTTGGCGGTAATCGTGCGGCTCACCCAACTCACGCACAGGCCGCCGTGCAGGCTGATGCCATTGAGAACTTCGACGTCGAGACCTCCTTGAATGACGAGCCCTTCCACGATGTCGAAGCTGTCCGACTCGGCCCGGCCAGCCGCGACGTCCGGCAGATACCAGCCCTTGGGAGGTGGCGGACGGCGCACACGCCGATTGCCATCCAAGGCTCCACGACGTGCGAGGATACGACCGATCGTTCTCACCGAAGGGACCGCTTGCCCCTCGGCCCTCTTCTGCCGGGAGAGCAGTTCACGATGAATCGCCGTCGCACCATATTCGCCCAGGGCACTCGATTCCAAGAGTTCCTTCCTCAGCAAGAGGATCTGGTCTTCCACGCTTGTGGGTGTCGCCTGGGCAGCTCGGCGGCCACCTCGCTGTCCCGACCAATCCACGCGATCCAGTCGCTGCCCGCGAGCGTGTGCAACCCAACGCTGAACCGTCGCCAACGATACCCCAAAGCGGGCCGAGACCGATCGCATCGACTTCCTCTTACGAACCTCAGCTACCATCCGACGCCTCCGCTCTTCGACCCCGTTTTTTGACTCATTGTGAACTCACATGAACACGAAGTTTTTCCACTAGAGAGTGACCTCTTTTGACTGACACGCAAGTGACCTCTTTTGACTGACACTTGGCCACTAAGCCCTAAGATCTAAGGTCTAATATGCCAATCACAAAGATCGCCATTCACGGCGCGGCGGGACGAATGGGCCAGCGATTGGTGGCGCTGGCCAGCACCGACCGCGATCTGCAACTCGTGGCCGCCATCGACGCGCCGAATAATCCAAGAATAGGACAAGATGCCGGCCTAATTGCGGGCGTCGGAGAGCTTGGCGTGCCGCTTGCGATGAGCTTGACGACGCCGGTGGATGTCGTGATCGATTTCTCGGCGCCGGCCGGCGCGATGGCCATCACCGAGACGTGCCTCGAGCGAGGCCAGGCGCTGGTGCTGGCGACGACTGGACTTTCCGCAGAACAGCAATCGCAAGTCCGCGACGCGAGCCGCCGGATTCCGCTCTTATGGTCGCCGAGCATGAGCCTGGCGGTCAATCTGGCGATGAAGCTGACGGGCATCGCAGCTCAGTCGCTGAAAGATCATCCTTCGGGCGCCGACGTGGAAATCATCGAGCGCCATCACCGCTATAAAGAGGATTCACCGAGCGGCACGGCGCTCAAGTTCGGCGAAATCATTGCGGACGTGATGGGTCAAGAGGCGGCGCGTCATGGTCGCGAAGGACGCGTCGGTGCCCGGCCGCACGGAGAGATCGGCTACCACGCGGTGCGCGTGGGCGATAATCCCGGCGAACACACGATCATTTTTGGGCTATTGGGCGAAACATTGGAGATCGCCGTCAAAGCCACCAACCGCGACTGCTACGCCCACGGCGCCCTGGCGGCCGCCAAGTTTCTGGCCGGGAAGCCAGCGGGGTTGTACGGCATGAGTGATGTTTTGGGACTCGCGTAGCCCCCGCGTGCCGCAGCATGGAGACCCTATCCGCTCGCATGGCAAAATGCGAAGAAGGTTACCTCTGCGACGTTTGCGGCGGCGATGTCGAGTCGCTTTCGGAGAGCGATCTCTGATCCACCGGCAGGGCTTCGCAGGAACTGCCGCCGCCGAACAGAACCGATGCTGCCGCCGTCAACCGTTCGGGTGCAAAGCTGAGGTTGCACCCCGGCCCGCTTTCGCTATACTCCGCCGCCGCTACGGTTCACGCCGCGTCTTTATACCCCCGCCACCGAGGCAGGAACGATGCTCTTTTGTTCCGAACAATTCCTCGTCTTTTTTGCGATCGTTTTCGCCCTTTACTGGGCTGTTCCCTGGCATCGCTGGCGCACCTGGCTGCTGCTGGCCGCCAGCTTTTACTTCTATGCAAGCTGGAACAAGTGGCTGGCGCTAATCATCGGCGTTTCCACAACAGTGGATTATTTCGTCGCGCGCGGCATTGAGGCCAGCCCCGACGGGCGGAGGCGGAAACTGCTGCTGGCCATCACCGTCGTCGGCAACTTGTCGCTCTTGTGCTATTTCAAGTACGCCAACTTCTTCCTGCACTCCGTGGAAGAAGCGTTGCGAGCGATCGGCGCCACCGCCTCGCTGCCCGTGCTGCAAGTCATTCTGCCGATCGGCATTTCGTTCTACACCTTCGAGGCCATCAATTACGGCGTCGATGTCTATCGCCGCCAGGCTCGGGCCGAGCGCAACCTGGCCCACTTTATGTTGTTTATCACGTTCTTTCCGCACCTCGTGGCCGGGCCGATCGTGCGCGCCCGCGACTTTTTGCCGCAGATCAGCCGCCGCAAGCATTGGGACTGGGCTCGGCTGCAACTCGGCGCGGAGTTTTTCTTGATGGGTATGTTCAAGAAGGTCGTCGCCGACCGCATGGCCATGTTCGCCGACCCGGTGTTCGCCAACCCAGAGCAGTACCGCACCACGGCGGTTTGGATTGCCGTGCTCGCTTACTCGCTGCAAATCTATTGCGATTTCTCCGGCTATACCGACATGGCTCTCGGCACGGCCCACATGCTGGGTTTCAAGCTAGCTAAAAACTTCAATATGCCGTACGCCTCGGTCAATATCTCGGAGTTTTGGCGGCGCTGGCATATTTCGCTCTCAAGCTGGTTGCGAGATTACCTGTTTATTCCACTGGGCGGCAGCCGCGGCACAAGCTGGCAAATCAATCGCAACCTGCTGGTCACGATGACGCTCGGCGGACTTTGGCACGGGGCGAGTTGGACCTTTGTTATGTGGGGGGTGTTGCACGGCGTGGTGCTGATCGCGCACCGCTATTTCCGGGCCTTCACCCAGGCCCGTCCACGGCTGAATGCCAGCCTGCTCACCCCGCCGGGCACGGCGCTGCGCATCGCGCTCACATTCGTCACCGTATCGCTGGCCTGGATCTTTTTCCGAGCGCAAACGTTTTCAACCGCCGCCGTCATGCTGGGGCGCATGTTCACAGCTCAGCACGGCATGGGACCGCCGATGGCCAAGGAAAGCCTTTGGGTGCTTACGGCCGTTATCGTGGCGGCCCACGTCTTTGCCTTGAGCGGCTTATGGAAAAAGTGGTCGCTGCGCATGCCGGCCCCAGTTTTGGGCATGAGCTACGCAGTGTTGTTGACCATTACGCTCGTGCTTGCCCCCGATGCCGGCAAGGCGTTTATCTACTTTCAGTTCTAAATGTCCTTGCACGATCAGGCGGAGCGAAAGGCGACGATATGCCGCCTTTTCAAACAAGGCCTAGAGCGCCCCGAAGCGCGTGACGCTGAACGTCGTGGCGGTGCTGAAGGGAGCGATACCGTACAGACCCTGCGTGAAAATCAGGCTGATGATATTGTCGGCCACCAAAATGCCGCTCTTGGGAACCAGTACAATGTCTGAATCGTTGAGCCAGATTTCGTCGGCCGGGCAGGGACGCTTGCCATAAAGCGGCCCGCGCAGGTCGAGCTTGGTGGCCAGCAGACGCCAGTCGTCGCCACGGCGGAAGACGACGACGTTCCAGAGATTGCCGCCGTAAACCCAACTGCCCGCCATGCTGATGGCTTGCATGGCCGTGGTCGGGCCGACCAGTTCATAGCGGCCCGGTGTGCGGACCTCGCCCAAGACGTAAATGTAGCGCGGGGCGCGCGTCGTCAGCACCGGCGTGATTTCCATGCCTTCAAACCGCCGGCCAAGCCGTTCGGTCAGTTCACGCCTGACTTCCATCAGCGTCAAACCCTGTACCGGCACACTGCCCAACGCCGGAAGCTGAATCGTGCCCTCCGGCGTGACCCGCGCGCGACGCGATTGCCCGCCGAAGCCAAAGCGTGCGTCGCTGGTCGCCCGCAGATCTTCCAGCCGTGTATTGAGGCGCACGGGCGTGACGGTAATCGCCGGCTCCTTATAGAACTGCCGCAAACGCCGATCGATCTCCGCGCGCAGTTGGACGATGGTGTGGTGCGTTGCGCGCACCTCGTTGATCAGCGGCATCGTGATGTTGCCGTCGGGTTGCACCACGAGGTCGCGGTTCAGAATTGGATCGCTGAGCGATTCGATTCGCAACTCGTCGCCCACATTAAGCTGATAGGGTCGCGCGGTTTCCGTGCGCGTCAGCCGGAAGACAAATTCGAGCTCGTCGTCCACGCGCAGCCGGTAATTATCGACGTGCCGCAAGCGCTCATGTCCGACGTATTCACCCTGGGCAAAGCGTTGCCAGGCGATCGGGCGGGCGGCGCCCCAACCGAGCTCGCCGCACGCGCCGGTGGCGCAGTCAAGGCCCTTAATCGGATAGGGGGCCGCCGGCCCAAGCGCCTGGCAAAGGGATATTTCGGCATTGCTCCCGCTCACTCTGGCAGAGGGCGGTTCGCCGGCTAAACAGCCGTGCTCAATTACCGGAGATCGAACAGGACGGTGACTGGGGCAGAGTCGCGGTGCATAGCTGGTTCGGCCGCAAGACGTCGTCGCGGCGATGCCCCGGTTGAGGCACCGGGGCATCGCTGGCCGGCGATGCGTCTGGTATTTGGAAAGCCCACCGCGGCCAGCTCTGCCCCAGCCACCGCAGGCGACGGCAATCAACAGCGCCGCGGCCAGGCATAGCCAGCAATGCGAAGGCAACAATTTGTTTCTCGCGTCGTTCATGCGCTCAACAGCCTTAGGAAGGATGGCCATTACCGTAACCAGGGAAACCACGCCGCCGCCGAACGTTGCCGCGGCGGCGCGGGCTCGACGACGGGCTTCGCGGGCGTCATGGCCTGCCCGTCGTTGGCCGCGATCGGCTTTTGTGGATCGATCTCCGACCGGCTGGTCGACGCGAACGTCTTGGTATCGAGCCACTCGACATCGGACGACGGCACAATGCCGGCGGCGTTGCCCGGCTTGACATCGGCTTCGCGATGAGCGGCCACATCGGCTTCACGCGTTGCCAACTCGGCCAGCTTGATTTCGCCGAGTCGCTGGTGGACCGTCGCCAGGTTTCGCCAGACGGCCGAGTGCGGCAGAATCGTCAGGCTATACCGCAGCAGCGAACGAGCGGTGGCGAGCTGGCCCCAGCGGGCTTCGAGCACCGCCAGCTCATTGGCGGCCAAGAAGTTGCCGCCATGCGCCGACAGCGCCGCCCAATGAAAGACCATTGCCTTGGGCTCCGCAATTGACGCCGGAAGCGACTTTTCGACTGCCAAGGTGCTGTAGGTCTTGCCCAGCCCCAGCATGGCCATCGAAGCCGATTCTTGCGCGCCTGCCGCCAAGGCGAGTTGTTCCTGAGCGTACGTATAATATTGCTGCAAGACAGTCACGGGCAGCAGATGGTCGGTGTCGGTTCCTCTGCACACCGGCGTGCGATGGGCGCGGATGAGTGTCGGCAGGTCGAGATCAGTTTCCAAGCCCGCCCCTGAGGGAATAAAGTCTTCGGCTTCTTCCAGGGCCGTCAGGCCCGCTGACAAGGCTTCAGTATGGTTGCGGCCGCCGGCTTGCAGATCGAGTGCCTGGGCAATGGTACTGAGGGCCTGAACAAACTCGGCGCGTCCCGAGTACAACGCGCCACGCTCAGCCAAATGGTAGCCGCGGCGGATCATTTGCTCGACCTGCCGGTTGACCGCCCGCATGGCCTCCGGCTGATGCGAGTCCGAAGGGGCCGCGACCGGCGGATGAGGCGGAATCGCCGTCTGCGCAGCCCGGGTTTCACCGGTTCGAGAAACGACGCGCGTCTTCCGTGCCAACCTCTCGGGGCCGCCCATTGGCCCATCAGGGGCTGGCGGCGGTTGCTGGGCCATTGGCACCTGCGGGGCCGCGGGCGCGGCGGCTGGTGCCTCAGGAAACGGCTGGACATCGCCCGCGTCCCGACGCGCCTGAATGCCCGGCGGCAAGGGAAGCTCCGGATCGATCGCGGCAAAGAGTCGATCGCTGCCTGAACCACCCGCAAGTTCGTCGCCAGGATAGGCCACCGGCAACATCGCCGGCGGATGTGCCGGGCGGTCGATCGGTTCAAGCTCGGGCGGCTCGCACGAGTGTAACTCCTGCCACGGATCGCTCTCGTCAGCCGTGAAGCGATCGGCAAGGGGCGCATTCGTCTGGCGGATCGCAGGCTGCCGATCGCAGGCGGCAATGAGCAGCGAAATCGCGAGCAGGACGATGGCTAGCATCGGTCCGGTGAAGATACTGTTCGTCATCCGTAAACGATCTTGATAGGGGCGCGATAATCGTTCCCGACGCCCTCCGCGGCGGCGGGACAAACCTAATTTCGCAATCGACCGCTGCGGCAAGGCGCGCTAAGCCAATCCAGTATCTCACGTCGCCGACGGCATGACCGGTCTTGTAAATTCGTTACAGGTGGCGTATGGCGAACCGCGCAAGAAGCACGGCCGGCAAAATCGGCACAGCCCGGATTATTCATCGCCTTGGCACGTCGCGCGCAAAGTGCTCGGATGGAAGCCCGACGCGTAAGCGAGGGAAAACCTTTGTAGTGCCTCGCTTATGCGTCGGGCTTCCAAGGACGCATGAACACTCCGGCAGATTCAGTTCGAAGTTACGAAACGGCGCGTTCCAACGATTGCGGCAGCAATTGCGCGCCGACCACCAGACGCGGAGTATAGCGGCCGCCGCTCTGATCGCGGTCCCAGACCTCCACCCAGAGATCCCAGGGAACCGGCCAGCTTGCGAAGAGGAACGACTCGCGGTCGAACGGGTCGGGCCGCACAACGGGCAAGTTCGAGCCGGACTCCAATCGCTCATCGCGCAATTCGTAAGCCGACTGCGGTTGGCCGGCCGCGCTGTAAATAGCAATGCCGTAGCCGGTAATCTCAAACGTCTGGTGTGGATCGACGTTGGCGGCGATTTGCTCCTGTACCAGTTCGACGCCGGACATTTTGTAAAGTCCGGTCAGCGCATCGGCCAGGGCCTGCCGCGGAGCTTCAGCCAGGTGGGCGGCCCAGCCGGCCTCGATCACGCGGCTCGTCAGCCAGCCGGCCTGATCGGAGAGGCCAATGCGCAGCGGGCTTTCGGTGATCTCCGGACAAAGCACCTCCAGCGCGATGCTGTTGGCACTGAGCACCACCCGCCCCAGCTTGAGGTGCAATGGCTGAAAGCGCTGACTTTCGCCGAGCAATTCGACAAACTCGCGCTGGACAAACTTGCGCACCTCCTGGTCGAGCGACGCCAAGGCATCATGGTATTTGCGGGATTTCTTCCAGTTGCCGGTCCAAAGCGCTCTGCGATCGGCGCGGCGCAGCCGCATATAAAGTTTCGAGATGGTGCCGGAATGAAAGCCATAGCGTAGCAAGCGGGCCATCGTTTCGCCGTGATGGCCGATGGCCGCGGGCTGCAAGACGCGCGATCGGTTCGCTTTGTACAGCCTCCAGTTTTCTTTCAACTCCCAGACAAAAAAGCCAACCGCCCCCGGCAAAGCGAAGACGGCCCACCAATAAAGTGCTCCAGCGGCCACCGGCGCCATCACGCGCTCAAGTTGCGGCACAATCAAACCATGCACGGCCGGAGTAAACGCAATCGGCACGAGAATCTTGTGCGAAACCGTGACCACCGGAAAGTGCTTCACCGGGTTGAGCTGCGGCTCAATCAACAACGTGATGCAAAACCGCACCAGGTAGGTCACGCAGAACCAGGCCAGTCCCAGCACCGACTTAATCACCACCGCCGCCTGACCTTGGCCGCTACGGAAGCGCAGCCATTCGTCCACCGAATACAAGAAACGGTCGACCGTATCCAGTACGCGGTTGAAAAACTCCATCACCATCTGCACCACAGCGCCCAGCACCCGCAAGCGGAAACGGTCCCAATTGTAGACGACCCAATCAGTGAGCCATTCCTCGACATTGCGGCCGAGGCGCGAATTCAGCAGCAGGTTGACAAGGAAAAAAATCGCGAAGCCGTTGCTCACGGCGGTCGCGCGCGTGCGAGCCAGCGAACGAAATGCAGCCAGGATGAGCACGGTGAACACCAGCGGTTTGACGACGAAGCGGCCCGTGAAGCGATAAACGGGGCTGGCCAGCACGGCCTCAATCAACGGAATGCGCAAGGCCCAGGCCGGCAGATCGACCACCAGCCGGCGGGCCGTGCGATACAGCAACCGGCAAATCTCCAAACAGGCGCGGCGAAAGCCCGCTCCATAGATGAATCCGATCAAGAACGTGCCGAGGGCGATCACGCCAAACCACATCGCGCCGCTGGAAATCAGCTCCACTTTGCCGGCCGCCTCTCCGGCGGAAGAACCCGGTGCGGCATGGGCGCCGCCGCGGCCGGTGACCAGAATCACCAGGTGCTCAAGAAACTTGAGCGACAAATAGGCGCCGCCGTAGGGTATGGCCAGGTAGCGAACAAGCAGCCGGCCGAGCGACGTGCCAAAGGCCAGCGAGCTGAGCCGCTGCGGCAGCCGCAAATACACCTCGCCCGGATGATAAACACCGTCCAGCGAGTGTGCCAACACGCGGTCGGCCGCCAGAAGCTGGTCGCCCGACAGAAACTGCCGGCCGCTTTCCAAATCAGGCAGCTTCAGGTTATTGCGCGAAATGCCGTCGCGCAGATCGCTCATCGTGAGAAAGTCGCGTTCGATGATCTGGTCGAGCAGTTCCTCGACGAGCTTTTTGCTGGCCACGCGCTCCGGCAGATTGATGGGCCGCAGGCCGACCTCGTCCAACGCCGAACCGATGATCGGCCGAAACCGGTCGCGCAGCCGCTCCTCGGCGTGTTCGAGCGCCGCTTGCAGCAACTGTACCAACCGCCGGCGCTCGCGATCATCGAGGCGGGCCTTCATCGATCGCCGCAGGGCCACGCGCAAGTGTTTCGACATCAGCACTTCGCGCTGGCCCGGCAAGTGGCGCTTCAGCGGGCGGCGCCCGCGCGACCAGGCCCAGCCCACGAGATCGAGCTTGTAGACGTCGCGTTCGGCATCGACGCAGACCTTCTGCAAGTCATAGAGGGTGCGTCCTTCGCGTGTCCAGAAGCCGTGGACCGACCGGCTCAAAAGGGCCACCAGTGCTTGCGACCAGCGCCAGGTTTCCTTATCGCCGAGCTTCAGCGCCTGGCGCAGCCGCTCGGTGAGATGTTGCAGATCGTCGCGCGCGGCGGCCCGCACACGGTTGCCCAGGCTGGGGCGGACGAAGCGCGCGGCGCGCGTTCGCAAGATGGCCGCGCGCACGGCGTTGCCCACCGCCGCGGCACGGTCGGCGCGTCGATTCAGCCGGCGGTAGGACGATTCCGAAGTCCGGGCCTCGGGCACCGTCAGCTCGACCGCCTCGGCCTCCTCACTCAACTCATCGTCGAGATCGTCGGCCACTTGCACCGGCATGGGCGCCTCAGGCAGGCGCGTCTGCGTCCAGAGCTGCACGGCGTCGATATCCTGCTCGATGACCGCGCTCACGCGATCTACGTCGCCCGACGCGGGGAAGTAGCGCCGCAACAACGTCGCGGCGAAAAACCGCAGCTCCAGAAAAACCGCGACGAATTCGATGTAGACGCTCACATCGTCCACCGGCGGGAGCAGCAGATCTTCTTGCCCCAAAACCAGGCGGATTTCCTCAAACTCCGTGGCGCCGAGCCGCGCCACACGCTCGCGCACGCGCGCGGCGGT
>JAICLL010000029.1 GCA_025927475.1 Pirellulales bacterium | reverse complement strand
TCCAAGGAGGACGCTCCCTAAGGAAGGCCGAGACACGAAGCGAAGGAACTAGGCGATGTTGGTTTTATCCCGTAAAAAGAACGAGAGTATCGTGATCAACAACGACATCACGATTGTCGTTGTCGAGATCCGTGGCGACAAGGTTCGCTTGGGGGTGGAAGCGCCGAAAGAGGTGCCCGTTCATCGCCGAGAAGTCTATGACGCCATTCATCGGGCAAACAGCAATGGTCCATTAAGCAGTGAACCCGGAAAAAAAGGACCAGCCAGCGGGGAAGGAACCACGCCCGGCGCTTCAACCGCGAGTTAATTTACCCGCGCGGCGCGTTCTTGCCTAGCCTCTGTCTGAGAATTTTTTCTCCGCGCTGTGTCCGCGCCCTGACCCAAATCCCCGCAGGCATGTGGCACAGCCCCGCGGCTGTGCCGCAGGGGTTGCCTGAAGACCACCAGCACCACACGGTTAGGAAAATTCCCGCGGGCGGTGATACTTGACGGCACAGGCCGCCGACCGTTATACACCCGACTGGCTCGCCGTACCATCGGCAACGCCGCTGGCCCCGTCGTCTAGCCTGGTCTAGGACACAGGCCTTTCACGCCTGCAACACGGGTTCGAATCCCGTCGGGGTCATTTGGTCAGTGCTCGGGTGGCGTCGGCCTCAAGTTGGCCGATCAGCTCTTTGAGCTTCGGTAAAACACTGCGCGCCGCGCACTCGCCCACTTCGGCCAGTTGGCGCGCCTGCGTAAAATCGGCGAATTCATAATCCGAAGTATCGGGCGCAATCAGCAAATCGAGCGCGTGCGCTCGCAACGACGTCACGCCCAACGCTTGAACTTCCGTCACGCGAAGCAGCGTTTCCAGCACGCCCGCCCGGCGCGGATGCTCCGGCGTGCCCGCGAAGTCGGGCGGAAGCTTCGACACCACATCGACGCCCACCACGAAATCGGCCCCGCGCTCGGGCAGCACATCGACCGGCAAATTGTTCAGCACGCCGCCATCGACCAGCGCCATGCCATCGCGCAAAATCGGCTTCGAAAAATACGGCAGATTGATGCTTTCCATCACGGCATGAACCGCGTCGCCCCGTTCGCGCACCACCTGAGCGCCACTGATCAAATCGACGGCCAGCACCAACAGCGGCACCTGCAATTGTTCCAGCCGGGTGTCGTGCAAATAGGGCCGCAGCATCAGGTCCCAGGCCATGCGGCGATACTTCGACCACAGATACCACCGCATGCCGCCGGGCAGCAGGCGAAACAGCCGGGCGGGCGTGAGCGCGGTCCGCAGTGATTCCATCGCCGTATCGGGGCGCCAACCGCCGCAATAGGCCAGCCCCATCAAGGCCCCGGAACTGGTGCCCGCCACCAGGTCGAAATGAATTCCCTCGTGGTCCAAGGCCCGCAGCACGCCCAAATGAGCCAATCCGCGCGCTCCTCCACCGCCCAGCGCGATGCCCAGCCGCGTACCGCGCAGATGCCGAACCAGTCGCTCGACGCCCTGCCGCTGGCGCCACGAAGCCTGCTCGGCGGCGTCTTCAAGCGTGATTTTGAAATCGATCGGCGCAATGACAGGCGGCGTGCGCAGATACGGCGCAAAGCGTTCGTCGCGATGCAGAATCCACACCCAATGGATGCGCGGGCCCAGATGCGGCGCCGTGTCAAGCAGCGTCTGAAGTCGTTCGACCGCGCTCTGGGAAAAGCGCGAATCGACCAGCCACCACACTTCCTCGCAAGGGGCCAACAACAGGGCCAGCTCGGAGGGCGAGCTTTGTTGCGTCAAGTCGAGCAAAACTCGCCCTTGATGGCCGATCACTTGTTCGATGCGAGCACGGACGCGCGCCGCGCGCTCGCCGGCGGTTGGCGCCGAAGGAATCCGCTCAATGAAGTAGCCCGACTCCGACGGCCATTTTTCGACGCGATCAGTGAGCACCTCGAACGATTCACCTCGGGCCGCCAAGGCGGTCGCCAGATGGCGAATCAGCCCTTGGGTGCGGGCGGTGGTATTCACCAGACCCACGATGGTCGGCCGCTCTCGCCGGCGGCGGCGCGTCATCTCTTGCCGCAGCCGCAGCACCAACGCCCGGCTGAGATTGGCCGCCAAGCCGGGCACGCTGACCAGAAGCTGATCGAATCGCTCTTGATCGAGTTCCAGCAATTCACTGTCGACCACGGCGGTGATGGTTGCCGGGCGTACCTTGTCGCCCAGCAGAGCCATATCGCCAAAATGATCGCCCCGTCCCAGGTAGGCCAGCAGCCGGGGCGGCTCGTGATCGCGGCTCAACGTCACGCGCACGCGACCCTGCGAGACCAGGAACATGCTGCGGCCCGGTTCGCCCTGTCGGGCCACGACCGCGCCCGCCGCGTAGTCGACGCTCCGCAGCGCGTCGGCAATGCGGTGCAGTTCGTCCGCCGCCAGCCCGTGACAAAGCGGGCTATGCCGCAAAAGCTGGTAGATCGATGCGTGCCGCGGGTCGCTCACGGTGTTTCCGATGGCTGGAGAACTTGCCGCCGGTCGCGGCCTCATGAATAATCGCAGGATGCAGCAAGACCATCTTCCGCCGTACGACGCGTTGCTGCTGGTTTCGTTTGGCGGACCCGACCGGCCCGCCGACGTCGTTGCTTTCCTCGAAAACGTGTTACGCGGCAGGAATGTGCCCCGCGAGCGGATGCACGAGGTCGCCGAACATTATTACCATTTCGGCGGTCGAAGTCCGCTCAACGAACAAAATCTGGCCCTGATCGGGGCCTTAAAAGCTCGGCTGGCGGCTGCCGGCCCCCATTTGCCGATCTACTGGGGAAACCGTAATTGGCATCCGCTTTTGCCCGCCACGCTGCGGCAAATGGCCGACGACGGCGTTCGCCGGGCGTTGGCCTTAGTCACTTCGGCCTATGCGTCTTATTCCGGCTGCCGGCAATATCTGGAAAATATCGCCGCGGCTCAAGCCGAGGTCGGGTCGCAAGCGCCGCAAGTGGAAAAGCTGCGCCTGTTCTACAACCATCCGCTTTTTATCGAGGCGACCGCCGACCGCGTCCGTGCGGCGCTCGGCCAAATCTCGCTCGACCGCCGCCGCGCTGCCCGGCTGATCTTCACCGCGCACAGCATTCCCCAGGTGATGGCCGACCACTGCCGTTATCAGGCGCAGCTTGGCGAGACGTGCCGGTTGGTCGCCACCGAAGAGGGCATCAGCGACTGGCGATTGGTGTATCAGAGCCGCAGCGGGCCACCCGCGCAACCTTGGCTCGGGCCCGACATTCTCGAGGAGCTGCGCCAGCAAGCGTCTGCCGGGGCGCTCGATGTCGTCGTCGCGCCGGTGGGGTTTCTGTCAGATCACCTTGAAGTGCTGTATGATCTCGATACCGAAGCGCAGCGGCTCTGCGGCGAGCTGGGGCTAAACATGATCCGCGCGGCGACGGTGGGAACGCATCCGAAGTTTGTCGAGATGATCCACGAACTCATCGTCGAGCGCGTGCTGCCCGGCACGCCGCGCCGCGCGATCGGCCAGTTCGGACCCGACTACGATGACTGCCCCGCGGACTGTTGTCTCTCGGGCCGGACGAAATGAATCCCTCGGTGGACTTCACCATTTTCAAAAACCATGAAAGTGCTCCATGTTGATTTTCGACGCGCATCTTGACCTGAGCATGAACGCCCTGGAGTGGAACCGCGACCTCACGCGGCCCGTGGCAGAAATCCGGCGGCGAGAAGAAGGCCGAACCGATAAAGTCGATCGGGCCAAAGGCACAGTGTCGTTGCCCGAAATGCGACGCGGGCAGGTGGGCCTCTGCGTGGCGACGCTGATTGCCCGCTATGTCAAGCCCGACAACCCCTTGCCCGGCTGGCATAGCCCCGAGATTGCCTGGGCGCAAACGCAAGGACAGCTCGCCTGGTACCGCGCGATGGAAGAGGCGGGCGAGATGGTGCAGATTTGCGATGTGGCGGCGCTCGACCGGCACGTGCGGCTGTGGCAAGACAACCCGCCCGATCGCGCCCCGATCGGCTATGTGTTGAGCCTGGAAGGCGCCGACAGCATCCGCACGCCCGCCCATTTGGAACAGGCGTATGCTGAGGGGTTGCGGGCGCTCGGCCCCGCGCACTACGGGCCGGGCAGGTATGCCTATGGCACGCATGCTTCCGCTCCGCTGGAACAGCCGGGGCGGGAGTTGCTGGCCGAAATGCAGCGGCTTGGCATCATTCTCGACGCCACGCACCTGTGCGACGAAGCCTTCTGGCAGGCGCTCGATATTTTTCACGGACCCGTTTGGGCCAGCCACAACAACTGCCGGGCGCTGGTGCCCGACCAGCGGCAATTCGACGATCGGCAGATCAAGGCGTTGATCGAACGTGGCGCAGTCATCGGCGCCGCACTCGACGCCTGGATGATGGTGCCCGGCTGGATCCGCGGCAAAACCACGCCCGAAGAGGCGGGCGTCAAGCTAGCGCACATGCTCGACCACATCGATCACGTCTGCCAGTTGGCCGGCAACGCGCGGCACGCGGCGGTGGGCACCGACTTGGATGGCGGCTATGGCCGCGAACAATCGCCCGGCGATCTCGACACCATCGCCGATTTGCAGCGCCTGCCCGAAATGCTTCGCAATCGTGGCTACAGCGAAGCGGATGTGGCGCTTATTCTGCACGGCAACTGGCTGCGATTTCTCCGCGAGGCATGGGCCAAGTCGTAGCAGAGAAAGAAAAAGGCGGCTGCACCACCGGCGGCCTGGCATCGTCGCACGACGAAGCTGCCAAGTCTCGCACGGCGGTGAAGCCGCCCATCCGAATTCAACGACAGGGTTCGCCCGCCTTAACTGGAGAGCGAACCGTTCGACTAACCGCGGCTGACCACCACGACATCGCCGTTGTGCTTGAACCGCACCGTGACCTTATAGCCACAGCACCACTCATAACGGACCGTGTGGTGATGGCAGGTCATCGAGGGGGCGCCCGTGCAGCAACCCGGCACGCATACCGGAATGTTCACCGGGCAGCAGGTCTTGGGATTCGTCGCACAAAGTACGGTTTCATACGACGGCGCGCAACCACAGCACACCTTGTGATGACCGTGATGGCGATACTTGATGCAAGGGGTGGGGCAGCAGCACGCGCCGCCCATCGCCGGGCCACTCATGGGAGCGCCATTCACGGCAGCGCCATTGACCGGGGCTGCTTCGGGCACGGGTGCCGGGGCAGGGGCTTGCAGCGAAGCTTCCAAGGCAGCGACGCGAGCCGCACGAAACGCGACCAGCCGACCCGCCGCCTGGGCCTCGCCGGCCAAAGCCAGCGCCCCTAAAGCCAATACAACAGAAAACAAACGCACACTCCGCAACATGATGTTTCTCCTAGATGCAATAGAATAGTGTGAGATTCCGCGATTTCGTCGCCCCAGGCTATGTTGGCACATAGCAAATTTTATGCAAGACCCCTAAACTACCAAAATATTAATTTCCGGTGTAGCCCCACCGGGCGTGGCCTGCTCGCAACGCCTAAAAAACCCGAGTTTTTTCAATCGAGCCACCCATCAAGGTGGGTTTCGTCGAGGAGCGACGCGGCAACGCTCGATGGGTAGCCATCTTATCCTCGCTCACTCGGTTGGGCTCGCAAATGGCTCTATTCCGCGCTCGAAGTTTGCTCGCCCTAAAGGGCTAACGTAGAGTTGCCAAGGCGGGGCTACCTCTTTTCTTGCCCGCTCAGATGTGCTGACTCGCAGCTACGATCGACTCCACCATTGCCGTGACCACGGACTTGCTTGCACCACCCGCTGGCTGGGACCACGTCGAGACGACGCTGGGCGCGCTGCGCTCGGGCGGGGCCGCCTACGACGAGTTTTTCAATCAGCAACTCGACGAGCTCGATTCGCTGGCCGCCAGCCTCGAACAGCGCGGTCTCAACCTCGAGCATCAACGCAGTGAACTGCGGCGCAAGCAGCGCGAGCTGGAAACCGAGCGTCAGAAGCTGGAAGACTATCGGCGCAGCGTCGCCAGCGACGCTCAGCAATTGCACGAACAACGGGCGCGGATCGAGGCCACGCAGACCGAACTGGAACGCGCCCGCGCCGAGTTCGATCGGCTGCGCGAAGCCGGTCCGCCCGACGCCAACACGGGTACCGCGACGGAAGCCGTGCTCAGCCAGTTGGCCGCCGTCGAGCAAGAGCGCAACGAGCTCACTTCACGAATCGAGGCGCAAGAGAAGCAACGTGAGGCGCTCGATCAAGAACTGGCCGCGGCGCGATCGCAGATCTCACGCCTCAGCGAGGCGACACTCGAATTGGCTCACGTGCGAGCCGAGTTGGCGGAGGCCCGCGGCGAACTGCTGCGTCAGCCCGAGCGCACCGCCGCCGAGGCCGACGCGGCCGCGGCGCAGATGTGCGCGCAGCTGGCCGATGCCGAGCATCAACGGACGGCGCTGGAGAGCGATCTGGCCGTGGCCCGCGAACAAATCAGCCGCCTGGCCGACGCCACCGCCGAGCTGGCTGCCGTCCGCGCCGAACTGGCTGAAGTCCGGGCCGAATTGCTGCGCAAGCCCGAACGCACTTCCGCCGAAGCCGACGCCGCGGCCGCCGACATGTGCGCGCAGCTCACGCAACTCGAACAGCAGCGCTCTGGCCTGGAACGCGATCTGGCCGGTGCTCGCGACCAGGTCAGCCGGCTGATCGATGCCACCGCCGAGCTGGCCGCCGTGCGGGGCGAACTGGCCGCCGCCCGTGCTCAGCTCATCGAACGCTCGGAACAAACCAAAGCGGGCGGCGGAGAAGCCAGTCGCCAATTGGCCGAGCTGCAGAAAGACCGGGCCTTGCTCGAGGCCGAGTTGGAAACGGTTCGCCGGCGAGTGGTCGAGATGGCCGAAGCCGCCGCCGCCGAAAAGCAACAAACCGCCGCCGAGCGCGCCGAATGGTCCAAAGAACTCAAGCAGATGCGCAAGCTGCTGGAACGGCACAGCGCGCCGCCCGCCGCGGCGCCGCGGCAGCCGGCCGCGCCCGCCGCACCGGCCAAACCCTCGGTCGAAGGCGGCGATCCGATGCTCGAATCGGTCATGGCTCAGTTCGACATGCTGCAAAAAGACATCGCCAAACGCCGCACCGGCAAGAAGGTGAGCAAGTGAGCCACACCGGCGAGGGACTCATGGCTGCGAACGAACGCCGCCGCTGGCCCTATTGGCTGGCAGGCACGACCGGCATCGTGCTGGCCTCGGCATATTGGATGAACTGGTGGGGCATTTTGGCCTCGGGCTGCGGCCTGGTGGCGTGGCTGGCGATCGGCTGCCGCGGTCGAGCAGCGGTGCCGCGGCCAAACATCGCCGAGCCAGCCGATCTGGCCGACGACGACTCGCCCGGCGAACCGGACGCCGGCGATGTCGAATCGCTGGTCGACGGCATGCTGCGGCAAGACCGCTATGCCTTGCTGATGCGGCGCCAGGTGGTCGGCAATCTCTCGCCCGACCAATTCGCTCAAGCGCGCGAAGCGCTCGAAGAGCAGATGGCCTTGGTGCCGGAAGGGCAAGTCACGCTCTCGCGGTCGCCCGCGGAGCGGATCGACCACGACGATGCGGTCGAAGAGCAGCGTTTCGTGCAGCCGCTGTTTCTCGACCGCCATCCCGTGACGAATGCACAGTATCAGCGGTTTGTCAAAGCGGGCGGATATCAACAGATGCCTTTGTGGGATCCGCAGATTTGGCCGGCGGTGCTCGATTTTGTCGATGCCTCGGGCAGCCCCGGCCCGCGGTTCTGGAAGAACGGCAAGTTTGCCAAAGGTGAAGCGAACCATCCGGTGGTCGGCGTCAGTTGGTTCGAGGCCGCCGCGTATGCTCGCTGGGTCGGCAAGCGCTTGCCCAACGAAGCCGAGTGGGTCAAGGCCGGCAGTTGGCCCGTGCCGCTTTCCGAAGAGCAGCAGTGGCAGCGCAAATTTCCCTGGGGCGACACCATGGATCGCCAGCGCTGCAACCTGTGGGGATCGGGACCGGGGCACATTGTGGCGGTCACCGAATATGCCTCGGGCGTGAGTGTCGGCGGCGTTTATCAGTTGATCGGCAACGTCTGGGAATGGACTTCAGGCACGTTTGGCGTTGTCACCGCCGATGGCGAAGAGCTGTCACTGCCGGTGCCCATGAAAAGCATTCGCGGCGGCGCGTTCGATACCTACTTCGAGAACCAAGCCACCTGCCAGTTCGAAAGCGGCGAAAACCCGCTGGCCCGCAAACACAACATCGGCTTCCGCTGCGCATTGGGCCTATGCGATGTGGCGCCTCACCTCGGCGAATCCGAAGAACCGGCGCTCGCCGAAGCCGAAGGAGCCTTGGCATGATCAAAGAAGGCGTGCAACCGCTTGACTCGCTGCGGCTGGTCGCGAACTACGCGGCTCAGGCCCCCTGTTACGTCTGCGAGGCCGACAACACCTACGACGCCGAACTCTGCCGGCAATGCTACGCGCCGATGGCGCTGTCGCACCAGGCCGCCAGCCAAAAAATCCGCCCGCGGCTTTTGGCCACCATCGGCGCCAGCGGGGCGGGCAAGACTGTCTACCTGGGCATGCTGATGGACATGCTGTCGCGCCAGCCCGACCGCATGCAGATGCTGGCTCGCGGCGCGTTTTCGATCACGCTGCAACAATCGACGGCCTCGGCACTGGCGCGGAGCGAGTTTCCCAGCAAAACGCCCAGTGAGCCCGACCGCTGGAACTGGGTCCACTGCCAGATTCGCTCGCCCTCGTTTAAGGCGCCGCTCGATCTGGTCATGCCCGACCTGGCTGGCGAGGCGCTGCTGGAAGAAGTCGATCATCCCTACACCTACGACGTCATTCACCCGCTGCTTTCGAAATGCGCCGGCGTGCTCATCCTGATCGATGCGGTGAAGTTGCAGAGCGGCTCGCTCGACCAGGATTACTTCACGATGAAGCTGCTGAGCTACCTGGCCGAGATCGACGAGCGGCCCAGGCACGGCTGGGCCAGGCGGCCCATCGGGTTTGTGCTGACCAAGGTCGACGAGTGCGAAGAGTGTTTTCTCGATCCGGCCGCGTTCGCCGAGGCCCGCGCGCCCGGTTTCTGGCGGCAATGCCGCGAGCGGTTTCGCAACTACCGGTTCTTTGCCTCCGGGGTGGCCGGCGGCTGCGCCTATCGTCAAACCCGCGCGGGCCTGGTCCGCGTGCCGCTGCGCGTCGAGCCCCGCGGCATCGTCGAACCTTTCGAGTGGCTCGTCCAGCAGGTCAAAAGTTAATGCTGATTGAACAAGCGATTTTTACCTCGGCCGAGACGAGCCGGCGCGAGGGATATCAACTGGTGGCGCACAGTCCGGGCATCGACGAGGGCGACTTGCGCGAGCTGTCGGCCTGGGGACCTTCGCACGATTCGCTGCTGGCCGCGGGCGACGATGCCGTGAGTGTCAACTTTTTTGGCCTGCCCAGCGGCTGTTTCTGCGTCTCGAAGACCACGCCCGGCGGCCAGGAATACAGCGCTCGCGGCGGGCCCAAGGTCTATACGCAGTGCCTGGTGGTCGACGCCGAAGGACTGGCGCGGTTTGCCAACAATCCGTTCGCGCTGCTGAATGCGGCGTTCGCCCAGGGATCGGTGCGGGTTCACGAAAAGATTCCCGAGGCGCTGGAAGCGTTCCGGCTGGCGGGCCGCGCGGCGGCGGTCGATCAGGCCGCGCTCGCTCAACTCCGTAGCGAGCCGGGCGTCACCTGGCTGGCGGCGTTGCTCGAAGCCGCCATTGCTTCGCCGGCGATCGCCATCGTGGGCGGCAATCATGTCCTGCGGCTGGTGGCCGGTTTGTTCAGCGCTTTGCCGGTCGAATGCCGCCCGCATTTTTCGTTTTCGACCGGATTGAAGTATTCGCCGCGGCGGCCGTTCCGGCTGCTGTGCTTAAGCGACGACCCGGTGGAAATCCGCCGCTTGTCGCGGCTTGGCGAGCGAACCTTGCTCGATCTCAACGGCAAGCCGCCGCAATGCTTCACGGCGGCCAATGGCTGGGGCGGCTTGGTGGCCAACAGCATCGCCGCGGGCCGGACCGAATTCTTAGCGCGGCAGCTCGCCAAGCCCCGCCCGACGCTTACGCTGGAACAGTTGCCTGCGCTTGGTCGGCAATTGCTGGAACAAATGGCCGAGGATGCCCCGTTGCCCGCCGTTACACCGGAAACACCGCCGCCCGCGGCGGTGGGGCCAACTGCGGCGCAGCCGCCCTCGGTGGTCGCGGCGGCGGCTGCGGCGGCGACCGACGACCGCCATCGAGCAGACGCCGCGCATCCGCGCTTTCAGCACACGCTGCAACCCAAGGCGCGATCGTCGCTGGCCGAATGGTCTGACGATCCTTCCATTGCCATCGGGGCGCAATGCCCCCAGGCGCTGGAAACGTTGGAATTGCTCGACGATCTGGTGTTTGAGTCGATTGCCGGCAAGCCCGGCGCGTTCGACGAGCTGAAGGCCTTATGGCCCACGGCGCTGGCGCAGGTGGGCGAAGCGTTGATCGAAGAATCGCGCGAGCAATATCTGCGGCATGCGTTGCGCGTGTGGCAAGACTGCGTCGAGGGCGACCAGATTCACAATCCCGCCCTGGCCGTCTCGACCATGGACGTGATCTGCCTGTTATTCAACGGGCCGTAACATCAGCTCACGGTTTCGCGGCGTCGGGGCGGAAGCATCACCGCGTGAGCCCCGTTCTTGCCCGAGCCTGTACCAGCGCCTATCATGCGCTGAAGGAGAGGATAATGCTTTCAACTGCAACGAATACGATGGGCCGAGTTACGGTCGAGTTCCAGGTGGCGAGCAACAAAACCGTTCTTGACGCGCGCTCCGCGGGCGTGCCCTGCGCGCCCGCGGATGTTGTGGAGCTGACAGGAACCATCGACACCGGCGCCACTCGGCTCGTTTTGCCAGCAAAGAGCGTCGCGCATTTGAATCTGATTCCCGCCGGCCAAGCGAAGGTTCGTTACGCCGAGGGCCGGTCGGCGACGCGCGATTTGGTGAGCAATGTCTGGCTCAGCCTGCAAGGGCGCGAGGGGGTGTTTTCGGCGATCATCGAGCCCGACCGCGACACCGCCCTGATTGGTGCGATCGTCTTGGAAGAACTCGACCTGCTGGTCGACTGCGCGACGCAAACCATTCATCCGCGCGATCCCGATCGCATCGTTTCGGAAGTGGAATGATCAGCCGGCGGCCGGGCTTCCGAGCAGTTCTGCGTTGATCTTGGCAATCGTGTTCGCGGCCTCCGACTCGACCCGCACTACGCGGATCCCTCGTCCCGCGTTCTCAACATCATCGACGGCCGTGTGGATTGCTTCGGCTAATGTTTGCGCGGTTCGCTCGAATTCAAGGAAGGCAATGCCGTCGCGCATGCTGAATTCGATATCGCCCTTGGTTGCCTCGTAGAGGGCATCGGCCAATTCGCTCGTTAGCTCGGCAACGCCAGCCAGGATCAGCGTAAATCGGTGGCTTGTCATATCTCATCAATATCGTCTAATGTGGGCAATGATCAACAAACCGGCGTATTTCCTTGGCATGATTCTCGGGATTGCGCGGCGTTGACCAAACCGATTTCTGGCAGCCGCCGCTTCCGTGCGGGCAGAGGATTCGCTCCCAGCAATGACCTCGCTTGAATGAATCACCCGCCAGCCTTGGGATTCAGCATAGCGTAATGCCGCATCAATCTCCTTGTTCGGGTGGGTGGCCATTGACTCTTTAAGGCGTTGGAATGATAAGTCGGCTCTGACGATGGCCCCGCCGCCGCGGCGGCGCTTATTCGTTGTCCCCGCCGATCAGCCGTCCCAGGCCGCCCAGGATCGAGCCTTCCTCGCGGCTGCCGCCGGTCTGGGGTGCGTTGGCCAACACACGGCCGGCCAGGCGCGAGAAAGGCAACGACTGACACCAAATTTCGCCCGGCCCGGTGAGCGTGGCGAAGAATAATCCCTCGCCGCCAAAGAGCGTGTTCTTGATGCCGCCGACAAATTGAATGTCGTAGGTCACGTTGGCGGTCATGGCCACCAGACAGCCGGTGTCGATCTTCAGCGTCTGACCGGGCGAGAGCGTGCGGTGCATCATCGTGCCGCCGGCGTGTACCAGCGCGATGCCGTCGCCTGTGAGCCGCTGCATGATAAAGCCTTCGCCGCCAAACAGCCCCACGCCGATTTTCTTTTGAAAAGCGATGCCGATTTGCACGCCCCGCGCCGCGCAGATGAACGAGTCTTTCTGGCAGATCAACTCGCCGCCGAGTTGGTCGAGGTGCATCGGCAGAATCTTGCCGGGATAGGGGGCGGCAAAGGCCACGTGTTCTCGGGCGGCCGCCGCGTTGCGAAACGTGGTGATGAAGATCGACTCGCCGGTCAGCGCGCGTTTGCCGGCGGCGGTCACTTTGCTCCAAAAGCCGCCGCTTTTGGCCGAGGGATCGCCAAAAACCGTTTCCATCTGGATGCCAGGCGTCATGTACATCATCATGCCCGGCTCGGCGATCACCATCTCGCTGGGGTCGAGCGTGACCTCGACATATTGCATTTCGGTGCCAAAGATTTCGTAGTCAATCTCATCGGTCATGTTTCGCCTTTCGTTGTGGGGTGGGCCGAGCGCAGCCAGCCGCACCATTTGCCAGTGCGGAATGCGGAGTGATGGTTATTCGTGGATTCCATCATCTTATTAAACGAACTGCATTGGTCTCTAGGGGACTCCGTGCCGTTACGCACAGCACCGCGCAATCGGCGGCTAGGGCGGCAGCGGCCTATCTTTCGCAGCAGGCTCCCAAAAGCCCGCGGAAAACTCGCTCTGCCCATTCCAGCGGTCAGGCAAGGGCACCCCCAAACAGCACACAAAATAAAACCGCAAGCGGTCGGCAAGCTCGGGAGGTGAAGTCGAGTCGGCGCCGGTGTCAAGAAGGCTTTTGGCCCAACGCGGGTCGATATGCACCGCTGCTAGGAAGACGGCATGGCCTGCTACAGTGCCCCGAGCCGAAGCATTCGCAGCCAGCGGTTCCAGCAGCGTCCGCGCAACATCGCGGTCGTACCTGCTCAGCAGCTTCGCCAACTCGATGTTGGCCCGGTCAGCTCGATCATTGAGACTGTCTCGACCGGGGCGCGGCAACCGTAAGGCCAGCGACCGCCAGAACAGTTCGTCGCAGAGAGCGGGATCGACTCGTTCGGCCACCGGCAACAGCCAGGCCGCAATCGCCGGCGCCGACTGCTGAGGCAGAAGCCAACCATCGTCAGTGGGAAGCTGAGGAAGCTCCTCTCGCACCAAGGCCGCCAACAGCCCGCGGGCCTCGGCCGGCTGCGACTCATTCAGTGCCAGAATGATGGCGCCCTTTGCCCTAATGCGCACGATCGCCTCGTCGGCGTTAGCGGCGATCGGCTCGGCCAGCGCGCGGTCGACCAGCGCCAGCCGATAACACCAATCCACCGCCGAACGGTATTCGACGCCGCCAGTCGTGCGCGATCGATCTTTGCGCATCGCCTCCGCAACCTGCTTCCAGGTGTCGAGGGCCTGCTGAGGATGATCGGGCAGCAGCGCGGCAGCCACGCGGCTGCCATTCCACTTTAAATAAATGCCCGTCTTTGCGAGCCAGTCCATGGCGCGGTCCGCATCATCGTGCGCCGCCGCCAGCGCCAGACGAAGCGAGGCATACTGCGCCCCATAATCGGGGAGTAGCGGTTTCGCGCCGTTCTCCGCTTCGGCAAGCACCTGCCGGGCGCGGACAACTTCTCCCACGGCAAACAAGCGTTCGGCCGCGCTTGCTAAAACCCGCACGCGCCGTGTCGGATCGGCTACTTTGCGCGCGTGTGCCGCGGCCGACTCGAGCCATTCGAGCCGCCTTGCCTGCCCGGCCTCATCCCTTTCGTCAGCATGGATCTCGTCGGCGGCCTGTATCAATTCCGCGGCCTTGTGGTAGTCGTCGTCACCCGCGTCGATCATCGCCCGCACCTCGTCCCACGAGATGCGGTCGGGATCGGCGATGATCGAAAGAATGGCGCTATGGCGAAGGCTATCGCGGACCGACTTATCGACATCGCCCAAGAAATCGAGCCGTTGCAAGGCCTCGCGCCCATTGATTTGTGCCAAGGACGAAAAGCCTCTGATTTTTTGTTCCGGCGTGCCGGACTTTCCCAATCGCTCGAGCCAGGCATCGAGCACGCCACGCGTCAGAGCGTATTCCTCGTCGGGCGAAAGCAGTGGCGGCAAGGTCGGCTTTGGTTCGGCGGGTTCGCCGAGCGAGGTCAGCAAAAGTGTTGCCTCAGCCCGATCGGCCGGCAACCGCACGCCCGAAAACCGGTAGCCGGGTTTTTCGGCGAACAAGAACACGGCGCCTTTCGGCACACCTCTTAGAAAGAACCTTCCGCCGCCTTTGCTGGTCGCTTCGACTCGCTCGTCTCCGTCGCCCGAGTTGAACACCGTGGCGCCATCGACCGGCTGCCCGCGGCGATCGAGCACGCGCCCCATAACGAGGCGCAGCCCTATAAGGGCGATGTCGGGCACTTTGACCGTCGTTGCGTCTGTAGCGACTCGAATCCAGCCGGTCCGGCCGGTGAGCATCCCCCCGGCTTCAGCAACGATCTGCGTGGGCGCCCCGGCGGCCAGCACGTCGGGCGAAACGAATCGTCCCTCGGCGTCGGTGAGCAGCACGTCGCTGCCGTCGAACTCAACCGACCGATCCGCAAAGCGGCCATCGGACGCTCTCAGCTTTTGCCAGATTCGCACCTCCGCATGTGCAAGCGGCTTGCCGTCAGCGTCAACGATGCGTCCTTCGATGGTCGCCGCGTCGGTCAAGCGCGGCGATTGCGCCAAGCTTGCAATCGCCAGCCCCGAGCAGACGAGAAAGAACAAGCGTCGCATGAAGACACCTCCCGGAATACCGGAACGTCTTATTGGGCGGGTGGCTTGCGCAACGCCAGCCAATCGGTGTGGAACGTGCCCGGTCGGTCGACGCGCTCATAAGTGTGCGCGCCGAAGTAATCGCGCTGCGCCTGCAACAGGTTGGCCGGCAGCCGCGCGGTGCGATAGCCATCGTAATATGTCAAGGCTGTCGAGAACGCCGGCGCCGGAATGCCCAACGCGAACGAGGTCATCACCACGTGCCGCCAGGCGTCTTGGGCCTGGTGCACCGCCTGCGTGAAATAAGGCGCCAGCAGCAGGTTTTCCAGCTTGCGGTCGGCGTCGAAGGCTTCTTTGATCCGCTCTAAGAACCGGGCGCGAATGATACAGCCGCCCCGCCACAGCAAGGCCACGCTGCCATAATCGAGCGGCCACTGATGCTCGGCCGCCGCCGCCTGCAACTGCACAAAGCCCTGGGCATAGCTGCTGATCTTCGAGGCATAGAGCGCCTGCCGAACCTGTTCGACAAATCGCTGCTTGTCGCCTTGGTACTTTCCGCCCGGTCCCTGCAAAACTTTGCTGGCCCGCTCGCGCGCGTCCTTGAGCGCCGACAGGCTGCGCGCATAGACCGCTTCGGTCACCAACGTGCTGGGCACTCCCAGGTCGAGCGCCAACTGGCTCATCCATTTGCCGGTGCCTTTGGCGCCGGCCTTGTCGAGAATCATATCGACCAGGTCGTTGCCGGTTTCGGGGTCTTTGACGCTGAGCACGTCGCGTGTGATTTCGATCAGGTAGCTGTCCAACTCGCCGCGGTTCCACTCGGCAAACACATCGTATAATTCATCGTTCGACAGCCCGAGCACCTGCCGCAGCAAAAAGTAGGCTTCGCAGATCAACTGCATGTCGCCGTACTCGATGCCGTTGTGGACCATTTTCACATAATGCCCGGCCCCGCGCGGCCCCACCCATTCGCAGCAGGGAATGTCGGCGTTCGGCCCGACTTTGGCGGCGATGGCCTGAAAGATCGGCTTGACTAGCGGCCAGGCCGCTTGGCTGCCGCCGGGCATGAGACTCGGCCCGCGCAGCGCCCCTTCTTCGCCCCCCGACACGCCCGTGCCGACGAACAGCAAGCCCTTCGACTCGACGTACTGCGTGCGCCGCTCGGTGTCGGCATAGTGGGTGTTGCCGCCGTCGATGATTACATCGCCGGGCGAGAGCAGCGGCAGCAGTTGCTCGATGATGGCATCGACGGCCGGCCCGGCCTTGATCATCAGCATCACTTTGCGCGGCTTGGCCAAGGCGGCCACCAGTTCTTGCAGGCTGTGACAGCCGACAAACTGTTTGCCTTTGGCCCGTACGGCCAGCAACTGGTCGACCACGCTGGTGGTGCGGTTGAAGACGGCAATCCGAAAGCCGCGGCTCTCGATGTTCAGGGCCAGGTTCTCGCCCATCACGGCGAGACCGATCAGGCCAATGTCGCAAAGTTCGGGCATGGTGTTTCCCTCAAAAACACTCGATTCTAGTCACCGCGGCGGCGCGCCGGTAGCCCCTGTCGACCGTGAGGCCGGGCCGCGGAAGTGCTCGCTTGGTGGTTTGCTGTTGAGTAGGGTGGGCCGAGCGCAGCGAGTCCCACCTTTTGCCGCATCATGGTTGTCGCGCCGCTTTTGCCGCCAGACGGTGGAACTCGCTGCGCTCGGTCCACCCTACGGCCTCGCTGGCTGGGGCAGAGCCTAAGCGATGCCCCGGTGAGTTCGAGCCGCGGCATCGGCAAGCCTCTGCCCCAGCCACCCATGGCAAGAAGTCGCGAAGCAGAACCAACAACCAACTTTGGAAACTAAAACGGCTTTGAGACGCCGTTACTGTTGATCCACCTCCACGCGGCCGTCGCGGACGTGCAGCACGCGCTGGGCGCGCTCGGCGACGTCGGTGCTGTGCGAAATGACAACCAGCGTCAACTGCCGCTCGCGATGGAGCCGGTCGAAAAGATCCAGAATCTCACGCCCGGTGCGCGAGTCGAGATTGCCGGTCGGTTCGTCGGCCAGCAGCAACAGCGGATCGTTGACCAAGGCCCGGGCGATAGCCACCCGCTGCCGCTCGCCGACCGAAAGCTGGTTGGGCAGATGCCCGGCGCGGTGCCCCATGCCGACGTCGCTCAAAAGCTGGCCGGCTTTCTGTTGGCGCTGGCTGGCGGACAACGAACCCTCGAACAGCGGAATCTGCACATTCTCCAGCGCCGTCAACATCGGCAGCAAGTGGAACGATTGAAAGACAAAGCCGATTTTTTCCGCCCGCAGCCGATCGAGCCGGCTGGCCCGCGAAAGCGGCTGGCCATCGAAATACACCTCGCCCGAGGTGGGCCGGTCGAGCGCGCCCAGCAAGTTCAGCAACGTCGATTTGCCGCTGCCGCTCTGACCCATGATCGCCACATATTCGCCTCGCGCGATCGACAGCGTCACCTCGACCAAGGCACGCACCTTGCCGTCGGGATAGGTTTTACTAAGGTTCTCGGTGCGCAGCAGTTCATCGCGTGTCGCGGTGGCGGCATGGGGTGACGGGGCGAGTGTTGCCATGGGGCGTTTGCGAAGAGAGCGGACGTTTCAGACATTGGGATTGATCGGGGGCATCGCGTCAAGCCGGGCGCCGGCCAAAGTCGCCTTTCGCTCCGCGAAAGTAGCGTTACTTTCGCGGAGCGAAAGACGACAACCGCGTTAGTTTCGCGGAGCGAAAGACGACTATGTTGCATTTACCGTTCGCGCACCGTTATTGATCGAACCCGGCGTCCGGCAGCCAGTCGCGCCAAGCGACATGCTCGATCGGCCCGGCGATGGCAATCGCCGCCAAAAAACCATCGGCGGGCGACAGGTCTTGCAAATGCCAGAGCTGCTCTTTGCCCGATTCGCGCGTCCGCACGAGCCGGTCGCAAACATCGAACGAATTGAGCGGCATCGAGAGGCCCTTGCCAACCGCTTTGATGACCGCCTCTTTGCGCGTCCAGTGTTGCAGAAAAACTTGATTGCCGTCGCTGGCCGCCCGCTGGATCTCTAGCTCGTTGGGCGTAAAGAACCGCCGGGCGACCAGGTCGGCGTCGGCCACTTCGCGCGATCGCTCCAGATCGACGCCCAGCGGCTGCCGGCCCACCGCCACCAGCGCCAACTCGCCGGAATGCGACAGATTAAAAGGAATCGAGGCCTGCGGCGCGGCCAGGCTCGGCTTGCCCTGCGGGCCATAGGCAAACTGCAGTTCCGCCGCAGCGGCGCCAAGATGCCCAGCCAAGATGCACCGCAATGCCGCTCGTCGCACGATCGAGCGCCGCCGGTCGCGCTCGAAGTGATACCGGGCGGCTTTGGCCAGCTCGTCGTCGGCCAGCAGCGTCTTGAGACGCTCGACGATATCATGCGGCGGTTCGAGCGCGACGCGCCACACTTCGACTTCGGCCTCCTGACGAAAAGCATTCACACTGCTACTATAATCGCGGTGGGACGCCGATGTCTGTAGGGAACTATGCGTTTGCTGACTTACAACATTCATAAAGGCATCGGCGGGCGCGACCGGCGCTACCGGCTGCAACGGGTCATCGACGTGATCGAGGCCGAGAACCCCGACCTGGTCTGCCTGCAAGAAGTCTGCCAGGAGGTGCGCCGCTGCAGCCTCGACGATCAGCCTCGGCTGCTGGCGGAGTATTTTCATCCGGCCGCGTCGTTGTATCAGCGCAACGTGCGCCGCAAAGTGGGCGGATATGGCAATCTGATTCTTTCGCGCTGGCCGCTGGCGCAGCAGCACCAGATTTCGCTGCGCTGCGGGCAGCGCAAGCCGCGCGGCGCCCAGCTTGCGGTGGTGCGAACGCCCGAAGGCTCGCTACACTTGGTCAACTGGCACTTGGGGCTGGCCGAGCAGGAGCGGCATTGGCAGGTGAATCACTTGCTGGAGCATGCGTTGTTTCGCGAGTCGCTGGCGCTGCCCACGCTGATCGCCGGCGACACCAACGATTGGCGCAACACGCTGGCGCACGGCCCGTTTGCGCGGCACGAGTTTCACACCACCACCGCCCCGCCTTCGCGCTTCCGCACGTTTCCGGCCTGGATGGCCCTGGGCTCGCTGGACAAAGCCTTCCATCGCGGGGCGATTGCCGTGCGGCACGCGCGGGTAGTCGCCACTCGGGCGGCCAAGCGGGCCAGCGACCATCTGCCCGTGGTCATCGACTTTCATTTGCTGGGCTGAAGCCCCAGCAGTCGCCAGATGGGGGGTGATCGGCTGCGCGCAGCCGACGGGCCGGCCGCGGAAGGGGGCCGGAAACGGGCAGGCCACGCCGGCTGACGTGATTCTGCGGGCGTGGCAGACTGGGCTCAAATTGCCGATGCTTTGGGTCGATGATGCGGATATCAGCCACCAGGTGCGCCGGCGGATGCCGGTCGCATTGCCATATGCTCCGCTTGCCGAAAGGTCGCTTTTGATGTTGCCGCCCGTCGGAAACAGTTCGGTGAGCCTTCCGCCGCCCACCTTGACCTCAGACGCCACGGCGGAGCAACTCATCGCCAATGTGGCCAAGAATTTTCAAAGCCTGCAAGACACGCTTTCGCTGTCGGCCGCCGGCCTGGCCGCCAGCGCCCAGGTGGATGGCGACGGCGATCACGACGGCGGTTAAGCTCCGCTCGCGCGAGGTCAGCACCGGACAACACCGACGGGCACGGACGAAGCTGAATCAGGGCGCCGGGCCAACGCGAAACTCGAACACCTCGCTTTCGAGTTCCTCTTCATCGCCGCGAGCAATGCCGATCGATGAGAGATTGAACGTGAGACGCTCGGTTTGAACCGGCTCTTTTCCGACATTGGGTACGTTGATCTCGATCATAGCCTCCCGCGCGATGCCCGATCGCTGCTCGTCGCCGCTGCCGATCGCCACGGTGAACGGCGGAAGCTCGATGGGGACACCGGGTTCCAAACTCGTGGCGAGAGCGCCCGATACGGTCAGCTCTTGGGAGTGATGGGCCGGGCCCCAACGCCACGGCAGTTCGCCGCCTTCCGTGTCGCGAAGCTCGATGTTGAGACCAAGTTTTTCCAAAACTTCCGACCGGGGCATGGCCACGCTGACCGGCTCAGTTCCCGCGTTCCGCAAGAATAGTGTGACCGTGAACCGATCGCCGATCACATAGGCATCCTTGCCAGGATCGATCCGCCAGCCAAGTTGCACCTGGCGATGCGCGCGGCCCCAGGCAATCGCGGAATCATCGGCGGCTCGCGGCGGCGCGCGTTCGGCCTTTTTGGCGGCCTTGCTCGCGCGCTCTTGAATGTCGCGTTCGACGAGCGGCGTCAGATCGAGCGTCCGCTTTTCGCGCGCCGCCAACTCGATGGTCTCGCGCACGCTGCGCTGGCGTTCGCCGTAAGTGTAAAGGACCAAGACGGTGTGCTTGCCCGGCGACTGCGGTCGTGTAATCGGGGGAATCTCAAGTCGCGTGTTATAGTCAACAGGCTTCCAGTTGACCGCATCGTCGATCCGAACTTCCGTGATCGGCAAGTCTTCGTCCCAATTGATGGTCAACGACGCCGAATTCGCCTGCCACGCTCGCATGTCTTGGCGCGCCTGCCGAGCTTGATACGCGGGAATGAAATAGCCGATGACTGCCAGCACCGGCACGAGCAGCATGAGCGACAGCATCAGCACGATCAGCCACCCGGCGATCGCCCACGGCTGCACGCGCTTGCCTGCCGTAGATAGGTCGGCGCGTGGTACCGGCAAGACGCGCCCAGTCGCGCGCCGCCAAAAGAGATAGCAAGCCATGAAAAAAGTTAAGCAGGCTGCTAATCCCTCGACTAATTCGAGGCGTCCGCCGTGACGGGCCGATTGGTCTTGGCCGACGCCACTGCCCATGAGGAAGGCGGCCAACCCGGTCGCCACAAAAGCGGCTGACAGCGTCGACGAGGCTAGGCACATCCGCCTGACTTGGACGAATAGCAGCGCCGCCAAAATGGGCAATGTGGCAATCAATAGCACGATTGCCGTTGGCCCTTGGGCCAATAATCGGCCAAACCAAAAACCAGCCAGTCCGCTCTCGACAATGACCAGCCAAGCGGGCGAAGGCGGACGCGTAAAGGTCGGCGCGGCGGCCGGCATCGCACGACCGGCGGGCGCGGCCACCGCCTGACCGGCTTGCACCTGCGCCAACGCCCCGCCCAAAAATCGGGCTACCTCGTCGGCCGTCTGAATCCGCTCGTTGGGGTCTTTGGCCAGCAATCGGTCGATCGTCTCGGTCAGCCAGGCGGGCACCTGCGGATCGATCTCCGCCAGCGGCTGCGGAGCCTCGTCGCAGATTTTCTTGACGATGGCCGCCATGCTGTCGGCGCGAAATGGCGGGCGGCCCGCGCACATCGCATACAGCACACAGCCCAGGCTAAACAGGTCGCTGCGCTGGTCGATGCGCTCGCCCGAAGCCTGTTCGGGCGACATATATTGCGGCGTGCCCGAAATCTCGCCGGGCCGGGTGATCGAGACGTCGTCGGCCGCGCGGGCCAACCCAAAGTCGGTGATCTTCACCCGCTCGACGCCGTTTTCCAGCAAGATGTTGGCGGGCTTTACGTCGCGGTGCACGAGGCCCTGCTTGTGGGCCGCCGCCAGACCCTCGGCGATCTGCGTGCCGATACGCAAGACCTCGGCCAATCGCAACGGCCCCGCGCGCTCGATCTTGTCTTGCAGCGACTGGCCCTCGATGCACTCCATCACCAGATAAGGAAACTGGTCTTCATCGACCGCGTGAATGGTGACCACATGTGGATGGGTGACAGCCGCGGCTGCCTGGGCTTCGCGCACGAAGCGCCGCCGAGCCGATGGCTGGACCGCCAACTCGGGCGCGAGCACTTTGACGGCCACCACACGGCTCAGCTTGGCGTCGAACGCCCGCAGCACGATGCCCATGCCGCCGCGGCCAATCAGCTCGCGCACCTGATAAGGCCCGATGACGCCGAGGAATTCAGGGTTGTCGCTTGGATGCAGCAGGCCGGACGGAATGCCGTGTTCGTCGGTCGCCGCCGCGCCGGCCGCGGTGACGGGCGGACTGCGCCAATCGCCGGCCGGCTGTTGCAGAAAACTGCCGGCGTCGTCGTAGGCCCGCAGCAGGGCTTCGACGCGGTTGCGCAGCTCGGCGTTGCCTTGGCAGGCGGCGTCGAGAAAATCGCTGCGCGGTTGGCCGGCCCTTTTGGTCAGCGCTTCGATAAAAATGCCTTCGACCGATTGCGGATTGACCGTCGGGGCGGCGGCGCTGGGCGAGAGGCTTTGCGGATTGGTTGCGTCGGGCATGGTTTGGCTTTTTGGTTTGATCGCGTAACGGCCATCGTAGCAGGCACACTCCGTGTGCCGCAGCTTACCGCCAGAAAGCGCGGTCTCGTACTCGCTGCCGTCCTGCTGACAAGCCGTAACGCGTCAAAGGCGGACGGCACACGGAGCGTGCCTGCTACGATCCCATGCGACGTTTCGGCCCGGCGCGCCTCATCGCCTGCTCAACTTTTCGCGTCGTCGTCGCGCAACTGGTCGAACAGCCAGGCTCGGGCGTAGGCCCAATGCCGGGCGGCGGTGGCCCGCGAGATGCCCAGCACCTCGGCGGCTTCCTGCTCGCTCAGCCCGGCAAAAAACCGCAGCTTGACGAGTTCGGCCTTGGAAGCGTCTTCGGCGGCCAGGCGATCGAGCGCCTCGTCGAGCGCCAGCAGATCGACCGGCGGCTCTTCGATAGGCAGGTCGTCGGCTTCGATTTCGACGCGGCGCCCGCCACCGCCGTGCCGCAGGCGTCGTTTGCGGCGGGCACGTTCGACCAGAATTCGCCGCATGGCTTCGGCCGCCGCGGCAAAGAAATGACGGCGATTATCCCACGATTCCGCTCCGCCGCTGATCAGCCGCAGATAGGCTTCGTGGACCAAGGCGGTGGCTTGCAGCGTCTGCCCCGGCCGCTCGTGGACCAGTTGTCGGGCCGCGACTCGCCGCAATTCCTCGTAAACCAGCGGTAGCAATTGTTCGGCGGCCCGCGGCTCGCCCGCCGCCGCCGCAGCCAACACCTGCGTGATGTCAGAAGTCGGATGATCGGCCATGTGCGTCGCCTCCGTCACCCTCCACCGTGACTGATTAGATGGTCTCTCGGCTTGCCGCGCTGGCGCGTTCGCCGCGACCCTCGAAGAACTTCACCAGCGCGAGCAACACGAACAGGCCCACCGCGGCCAGGCCGCCGGCGGTTTGCCCGCCCAACAGCGCGGTGAGCACGCCGGTTAACAACGCCAAGTTGAGCACCGCCACGCCGCCCAGCGCGCCGGCAAAAAACCGCTTCTGCCCGCTTGCGCCCAGCCGCAACTGGTTCAGCGCCACCGCCACCACCACCACCATGCCCACAATCAACCCCTCGTAAACATCGGCTCCCGCTTTGATGACCTTGGCGATGCCGTCGATCACCATTCGCAAGAAGAGACATCCCAGCACCGTGCCCGGTATCGTGCCCACACCGCCTTGCAGGCTGCACCCGCCGACGACCGCCGCGGCGATGGCGTTCAACTCGTAGCCGCGACCCAGCGTTTGCGGATCGGCCACGCTCTGATCGGCAATGAACACCACGCCCGCCACCGACGAAAGCATGGCGCTGATGCAATAGGCCAGCCACTTGAGCCGGTCGGTGCGAATGCCGCTCAGCCGCGTGGCCTGCTCGTTGCCGCCCAGCGCATAGAGATGACGGCCCACCACCGTGCGGCTGAGCAAAAGCCAGGCGGCCACGGCCAGCACCAAAAACAGCACGGCGGGCACCCACACCGAAGTGGCCAGATAGCGAAACTGCCGATCGTAAATCTGGATTTGCGTGCTCTTGCTGCCCAGCACCGCGCCGGTCACGTTTTCGATAATCACGCGGCCCAGGCTGCGCAGCCCAACCAGCGTTGCCAGCGTAGCAATGAAGGGCGGCAGGCCCACCGTAGTAATCAGCCACGCATGCAGGCTGCCAATCAGAAAGCCAACCGCCAACGTGCCCGCAATGGCAAGCGAGATCACCTCGACCCCGACCGGCTTGTTCTTGGGCAGCGCCTCGGGCGCCAGCAGCAACATCAGCGTGGCGCAGGTGGTGCCGCCAAAAGCGATCATCGAACCGCTCGACAAATCAATGCCGCCGGCGATGATCACGATCGCGCTGCCCAGGGCGAAGATGCCGAGCATCGCCGTTTGCCGCACAATGTCGACCGCCACGGGCTTGGGATTGCGCACATACGTATGCCGGCTGTCGAACGCGGCCGTCAGAGCGAAGACAACGATAATGGCGGCCAGCAGGCCCAACTCATTGTGGTTCGACCGCGCCAGCGCCGACAACTTGCTTGAGACCGCACTCATGAGCCTTGCAGCCCGTATTTAGCCAGCCACTCTTTGAACTCGCCCAGCTTGAGAAACTGGGTGGTGGGGCCGAACTGGCCGGCTTCCAGCGGCGAGCCTTGGTCGGGCACAACCACCTTCAGCCCCGTGTCGTACAGATCGCCGCCGTCTTCGGCATGGTGCGGCAGCAACTCGTTGATGGTCGCCTCGTCTTTTTCCACCAGGCCCTTCATCAGCCGCACGCCTTGATAGCCCATCTCAAACGGATTTTGCACCACCATCACGTCGATCATGCCTTGGTCCATGTAATCGACGGCCAGCGGCTCGGCGTCGAAGACCGCCACGGCGAAGTCACGCTTGCGGCCAAGTTGCTGCACCACGTCGGCGATGGCCGGCGCGTTGTACGACCAGATGCCGACCAGCACGTTCAAGTCGGGGTGGTTGGTGATGGCGTTGCGCACGTTGTCGCGGGCACGGGTGGGATCGTTCTCGTCGCCCATGTTGTCGAGCGATTGGAACGTTTCGCCGGCGCCTGCGTTAAAACCGCCGATGCGCTCGATGGCGTTCTGCGCGCCGGTGCGTCCGACAAAGGTCACATACTGCCCGCCGTCGGGCCGCAGATGTTTGACGGCGATGCCCAGCTCGCGTCCGCCGATCAGGTTATCGGTGCCGACAAAGGCGAATCGCGCGTCGCGGAACGACTCGCGGTCGATATCGGAATCGACGGTAATGACCACGATGCCCTGCTCGCGCAGCTTGCGCATTTCGTCGGCGATGGCGGCATTGGCGGCGTCGGTCACCGAAACGCCCACGGCGGCAATGTCGGACTGGCTGGCGAACTGCCGCAGCTTGTCGATCTGGCCCCGGGGCGTGCTCTCTCCGTTCACTTCGACCACGGCCCGCAAGCCGGCTTCGGCCAGGCCGAGCTCTTTTTCGGCGGCCTGCAAGCCGGCCCGGGCGGTGTCCCAATAGGGCGAGTTGCCGTTGGTCAGCAGGATGATGCGTTTCAGTTCGCCGGATGAGACATCGGCGGCATCCGTGCCCTCGGCGCCGTTGGGATTCTGTTTGGCCGCATCACAGCCGCAGCAGGCGATTGCCAGCAGCAAGCCCGCCAGGCACGTTGCGTTTCGCATGAAATTTGTCACTTGCAGTGGGGATTGCTTTGACGCGGATGGCCGCACACGAGCGACACGGTAAACCAGCGACACGGCGAGAGAATTCAACTGTTTTGGATTGTAAAAGCCACGCTGTCAGGCTTCAAGTAGCGTGCCCCGGCGCGGGGATAGTAGCCCGACACGTGCGCGAGGGGAAAGCGGGCCGCGTTTTCGACCCTATCGAGCTTGCGATGTGTCATACCGTCGATTCAATGGCGGGGGCATACGTTACAATCAGCATGAGCGCGCCGGTGACTGCCACTGCACGGGCTCGGATGACATTTGACGCGGGACGAATTGCATGAACGCCATTGACACCAAGCTATACCCTGATCTGGATCACCAGGACCTTGGCCAAGACCCATCGAACGCGATCACCACGCTTGAACCAATACGTGCGGTGGGCCGCGGCAGAAAGTTTTGTGTATCTGGTGCGCGACGGACGAATGATGCGCGAGGATGCGGTGAAGCGGCTCGGCCGGCAGTTGGCACAGGCCATCGAGCAGAAAGATGTCCAGATCATCGGCGGGCTTGTCTGCGTTTTGGCGTCGCTGTGGCCGATGGAGGCGGAGCGCGAACTCCGCGAAGCCTTCGACCGCGATCTGGTCGATCTTGGCATCATCGGCCGGGAGTTCGTGGAAGCGAGCATTGAAAACGGTGAGTCAGGGATGCGCGAGGAGCTGGCAAACTGCCCTCTCACGGGCATCGACGATACCATCGAAGCATTGCGGACTTGGGCGTCGTTTCAGGAGCGGCCCGCCAAGCCGTCTCGTCCACGACCGACCTGGACGCCGCCGCTGTGGACGACGTCCCAACTTCTGCCACAAAGCGTGCGGACGAGAGGGCGCCGCGGGAACCCTTGGCGTCGCCCGTCGAGGGGCGCCGTGACCGCGTCGGTCGGAACGATCCCTGTCCTTGCGGCAGCGGTAAAAAATTCAAGAAGTGCTGCGGCGGCCGGCGCTGAGGGAGCAAAGGATGATCGCGTCGAAGATCCGTTTCCGTGGACGAAGGAAGGATCACCATCGAAAGCGTGCGCGTGATCAAGTATCGCGCGGAAGGCCTGGCGTGAGGTCGCGCTTGGCAAACATCAGCCGGTCGACCGTGCCGGCCACCAGGTGCTGCACCAGGTTGTAGAGAATGATCGGCAGCATCGCCCGCGGGTGATTGGCCAAGGCCATCGAGGCCAGCACCAACCCGGTGCCGTTGTTGTTCATGCCCAGGCCGAACATCAGCGACGCCTGATCGGCCGACGGCGCGTTCAACAGCCGAGCCAACAGCCAGCCGGTGATGAACGCCACGCCGCACAAACTGATGGCGATGGCGAACATCACCGCCAAGAAGTCGTAATCGGGACTGGCGACCGCCTGGGGCAACGAGATCGAGGCGTTCGAATAGATCAGCAAGAACAGGATGCAGAAATTGGCCAGCTTCAGCAGCGGCTTGGCGGCGTCGATCGGCGCTTTGCCCGCCGCCAGGCGGATGCCGATGCCCACGAGCGACGGCAAAATGACGCTGATCGCCAGAAAAGCGTTCGTGCCGCCCGAGGCCAGTTCGTGCAGGTCTTCGGAATAATCGCCGGTGGTCATCAGGCCCACCGAATGCAAGGCCAGCGGCGTGCTCACCGGGCTCAGGAAAGTCGAGCAGAGCACCAACCCCAGGCTGAGCGCCATGTTGCCATTGGCGTTTTGCGACCAGGCGGTTGACGAGCCGGCGATGGGCATCGAGGCCACCAGCGCCAGGCCCACGAGGATGTTCTGCACTTCATCGGGGTTGTGCCAGATGCGCATGATCTGCGTCACGGCGAAGATGAAGGCGATGGGAATCAACAGGTTCGCGGCCAATCCGGCCAACAAGGCCACCGGGCTTTTGAAGAGCAGCTTCAACTGTACCGGGTCGACGCCCAGTCCCGCGTTGAGAAGCAGAAACGAGAGCATCAGCATGCTCAGCGAGACGCGCGTGCCGCCGCCCCACAAGCTGATTTGTCCTAGCGATACGTCGCGCAGCCAAAGCCCGAAGCCGGGCAAAACCGCCGCCAAGGCATACGACGCCAGCAAGAACCAGATGAACTTTTCATGGATGAAGTGCGAGACGCGGCTGGCCAGTCGGCTAACGGGCATCGTGTGTCCTCCCCTGCCGCAAGCCAGCCTTCAATCGTGGCCATAAAACTTTGGTTCCAGCGGTCGCAATGCCCGTTGAGAAATCATTCTATGAGATAGCCGCTGATAGATCCACCCAACGGTGCGTCGCGTAGTGTGATGCTACTTCCCACGGAATAGGCAGATTCGGGGAGGGGGGCGTGGAAGGCGGGCAGTTATTTGATGGGCTTCTTTGGCGGCTGCATTTTCTTGAACAGCGCGAAGATGCAGCCGATTCCAATGAACATTGGCCACGGGCCATAATCGGCACTCAGGCTTCCGGCAATTCCCATGATCGGCAGCATTAGAAGCCACCAATACGGCGATGGCGGCTTTGCCTTGCTGGGCTCTGGTTGAGGTTCGGTCGTCATGGCAGCGCCCTCGGGGGGAATTGGGGCTTACCGCACCGCGAAGCCTTGAATGGTGGCCATAAAAGTCTGGTTCCAGCGGTCGCAATGCCCATCGAGAGGTGATTATATGGAAACCGAGGGGTCGATTCCATCCTTGCGGCATTCTCCGCAATCAAGCAATAGGCTACTTCGGCACCTCGCGATCGTCATAGGGCACGCGCTCCTCGGCGGTGACTAGCTTCCGCAATACAGGCGGATCAATCTGCTGCCCGATCAATGTCACGGAGCCATCGCACATCAGCACGTTCGCCCCGTGCGGGTGCCAACTCCAGATTTCTTCGTTCGGACCGCAATTCAGTTGAGTCCAGGGGCAGCCCGGTGGACCGCCCAACGGCAGGGCGTTGCCATTGATCGGCGGCAGAAGGTCCGCGGCGGTGCTGTTGGCCTGCCCCGATATTCCGCCAGCGCTGGCCGGCTCGGCCCAGCGATTGATCACCCGATGCGCGCCAGGGGTGGGCGATTCGCCAGCGGGCAAACCGCCCGGCGCCAAGTTGTGGGCCGCACACCACTGAGCGTACGTCACCGCGCGCGAGCCGTTCCAAACCGGCCCCACGCCGCCGCTGAAAACCGGATCGGGCGGCAGCGGCGACGTCGCCAGCGGGCCGACTTGCCAATTGCGACCCGCGTCTTCGGCGATGGCGATGGTGCGGCTCAGGCCGTCCACGATTCTGGCCACGGGCGTGCCGCCCAGTTGCAGCGCGCCGTTGGCCCGCTTCAAAGGATTGCGCGTGCCGGTCACCGGATCGATGTCGGTATAGACTGTCGGCATGTAGTCGGTGGTTCCATACCCGTTCGGGTCGTCGATGCGCACCGCAGTGCTCGGGCAAAGAAACGTGGGAATGACCGTCTTGGCCGCCAGTTGGTTGTCGGGCCAGGCCGCGTCGTTGTAGGCGAAGGCGGGATTGATCTGCGCCGCCAGGTATGCCTCTTCCAGGTACGGGACAACGTGAGTGAACGTCGACCGCAGTTCAAACACGGTCGCCGGCGGATTGACCGAGTAGTCGGCGCCTTCTCCACCCGACGGCAACCGGCTGTTGACTTGCTCGAAGTGCAGCATGCCCGTACCGATTTGCCTGAGCTGGTTGCCGCAGTTGGTGCGGCGGCTCGATTCGCGGGCCGCCTGCACCGCCGGCAACACCAAAGCCAGCAGGAGTCCCACGATGGAAACGACCACCAACACCTCGATGATGCTCAGCCCCGCGCGGTCCGTGCGGTGCTTTAAGACAATCATGGGAATGATCCTTGAGCGTGTAGGGTGGGCCGAGCGAAGCGAGTCCCACCTTAGTAATCGCTGAATCCATCGACCGTCGAGGGACTCACTTTTTCCGCCGAACTCACCAGATATCGCAGCACTAGCGGCTGGATGTCTTGCGAGAGAAACGTCACATGCCCGTCCAGGAACACCGCGTTCGCCCCCGGCCCGTGCCAACTGAAAATTTCGTCGTTCGGTCCACAATGCGCGGTGCTGTTCCACTCGCACGTGGCCGGTCCACCCAGCGGCAACGAATTGTTGTTGATCGCTCGGTTGAGCGTCGACTTGACGGCGGTGGCGTCGCTGGCGCTATAGGCGGGACCTGCCAGCGACGGATTGTTCGGCGCTCCGTTCACGCCGAATCCGTTGTCGGCTTCAATCCATCGCCAAAAAGCCCGTTTCGTTTCGCCGCTGGGAACGGTGGCGCCGCCCAAGGGGTCGGGGTAGGCGCCGGGCATCGACTCGTTCCGCCCCGAATCTTCGGCAAAGGCAATGGTCTTGCTCAGGCCATCAACAATCTCGGCAGGCGAACTGCCCCCGCTGTGCAGGCCGCCGCTGATCCGCCAATTCGGGCTCTTCCAGGTCGTCCCGGTCGGATCGATGTCCGTATAAACCGTCGCCCCATAGTCGGTGTAGCCATAACCCATCGAGTCGAGCCCGCTTTTCGGGCGCAGAGGATTGGTGGGGCAGAGATAGGTGGGAATGACCTGAGTGCCGGGCATGCCGACCGAGGGATTCGTGGCGGCGGGCTGCTGGGCCGTGTTGTTGTAGAAATAGCGATTATCGACGGTGTCGAACACCTCCTGCTGATCGATGTAGGGCAAAATGTAATACAGCGCCGAGTAGCCGCCGCGCGCCGATTGCGATTTGCCGAGTGCCACGTAGCCGCCAACGCCGGCCAGTCCGGTGGCGCCGTCGATCACCGGCGCGTCAAAGAAGGTGACGGGGCTGATGGTCGTTGCGCCAACGGACGCGGCCCAGCCGCCCTTGCTCGGAAACGCCGGCTGCTGGAATTGGGACGAAGGATTGGGAGTGCCGATCACGCCGCCCTGGTAGCTCGTGCCCTCGCCGGTGGGCGGGAAACGCTTGTAGTTGTCGCTAAACAGGTGAATGCCCAGTCCGATCTGTTTCAAGTTGTTGGCGCACGTGTTTCGGTTTGCCGCCTCGCGCGCCCGCTGCACCGCGGGCACAAGCAGCGCCGCCAAAAGGCCGATGATGGCAATCACCACCAGCAGCTCGACCAGTGTGAATCCGTTTCGTCTGACTCTCATGTTTTGCTCCTCGCTTTGAGATATGTTGTTGCTTCCACTGGCAAGATTCTGCCGGGGGCGCGTTAGAGCTTGATGCTCGACGCGTTAAAATCGCGTGAAAACGGAAGGAGAGACGCCGATGAAGTTGCCGGCGACCGCGAATCATGCCAGCCAGCCGCGCGACGTGATCAGCGTTTCTGCCGCGGCGCAGGCCCCCAATGCCGGCAAACGTCAATCCACGCTGTCGGCCAACTGGACGTCGTGCATGCTAGCCCGGCGGCGGCTGCTCATTTCGGTCGAACCATCGCACCACGAGATGATCGGTTGACGAATGAACCACCATCGAGCCGGCGATGACGAGCGAGATGATCATGAACAGACGCTCGCCATCGGGCACACTCGAACGAAACACCATCACGCCATAGACGACCGAAGCGAATCCCTTGGGGCCAAACCAGCCGGCCACGAGGCGCTCGCGCCAGTCGAGCTGGCTGCGCCAAAGCACGATCGGAATGACGACGGGCCTCACCGCCAACAGAGCCAAAAGCGCGAAAAGGCAGTCGCGGCCCGATAGTTGGCCGATCAATTCCGGGCTAAGCAACGACGCGAACGCCAGCACGGCCGCCAGCTTTAGCGATTCAGTCAACTGCTGGCCGAGGCCTGAGAAATCGGCCGACAATCCGCGGTGGGCGTTGGCCAGGCCGATGCCGCCGGCAAAGGCGGCCAGATACTCGTTGGCGCCAGCCGCCTTCGACAAGGCAAAGATCAGCAAGCCGACCGCCAGGCCGAACAGCGGCCGGTGTTGAGACGCCGCGCCGAAGACGGGGACTCGCTCGAGCCAAGACGCGACCAACGCGGTCGCGGCGCCGATGCCCAGCCCCGATGCCAGCCGCGCCGCCAAGACCGCCGGACTCGTCGACTCGCCGCCATACAGCTCGAGAAGCAGCACCACGGCCGGCAGCGCCAGTCCGTCGTTGACGCCGCTCTCGACGTTCAACAAATGCCGCACGCGAAACGGAACTTCTTTCCGCCCCACCACCGCCGCGGCAAACACCGGGTCGGTCGGGCTAAGCACCGCCGCAAGCAGGCAACTTCGCGGCCAGTCGAATTCAAGCACCAGCCGGGCCAGCAAACAGGTGGCGGCGAAGAACAGAGGCATGCCGAGCAACAGCGCCCTGCCCGGCAATCGCCAGGCCGAGCAAAGATCGGCGAGCTTGATTTTCGCCCCTTCGGTGAAAAGTACGCTGAACAGCGCCACTTCGGCGAGCGTGGAAACCACCGGGTCGCCGGGATCGAAAGCGATGACTCCCAGCGCCGCGCGGCTGCAAAGGATGCCCGCGGCCAGAAACAGCACGGTGCTCGACAGAATGCTTCGCGCGCTCCATTGCGAAACGAGCACCGCTGTCAGCAACAGCCCGGAAAAAACAAGCAGAAAGGTCATCGGTTCGGCGCGGGCCAACGTGCGTGGGAAATTGATCGTCGCGGCGGCGCCGGCCGGCACGCAACTGTCGTGCCTGCTCGGCACAAGGCGTTACGTCGATCCGCGTGGGAAGGGCATCGCTCATCGTCGTGCCACGAGCGCTCAATACTTGTACAGCGCCGAGAAGCTCGGTTGCCAGGAGCACGACTGAGGACCTGTGACCGGCGCTTGAATCGCGAACGATACGGCCCAGCTTCTGATCTTTTCCCATGCCGAAACGCATGCCAGGCCCGAGATACACGTCGGTGACGTAGTTCGACTGCCCTGTGACGTCCGACAGCACCGTGGCGGTGCCGTACAGGGCCAGATCTTTGAAGATCAACGCGTCCTTGCCGGTCACATAGCGGCCAAGGGCGAGGCATTTTGGGTAACCAGACCGCCATGCTGTTTCACACGTATGCGGTTTTCACCGCTTTCATCATCGCAGGCGCGCGAAGCTTGCTGGGCCATTCCCGCGCGTCGCACCCGCGACCCGGGCAACTTTAGCGGGCCGTTTCAGACGCTCGACGGGGATGAAACTCGTCCATCGGTGAACCCTTTGGGTGGCTTCGGGTCGGTTTTCCGGCGGTAAACCCACCAAGCCAGATTTCTGGGATGCTGCAAGGATCGCCATTCAACTTGCCGCCCAGTGCGGACCGAAGCAAACGATAACCCTTTCCTGTTGTCGCACCTCGCCGCATGCCACCCCAAACCGCCCGTCTTAGCAATTCGCGCCGCGGCGTGGTTCCGCCGCGGCAGCGGCTCGGTCCGTGGGAGCTGCTGCAATGCGTTGGCCAAGGGACGCTGTGCCAGGTGTTTCGGGCCAGACCGGCGGGCGCCGACCGCGGGGCGGCGTATGCCGTCAAGCTGCTCGCCGATCGCTGGAAGGACGACATGGCGGCCATCGAAGTCATGCGGCGCGAGGTGATGGTAGGCCGCCAGGTTTCACACCCGCACCTGATTCCGATTCTGTCGGCCCAGGTGGGCGCGGCGCCCTATTTTATCGTCATGCCCTGGCTGGAAGGTTCGCCGCTTTCGACGATCATTGCGGCGGGCCGCCGGCTCAGCATGCCCGCCGCGCTGTGGGTGGTTCGCCAGGTTGCCGAAGCGCTCGATGCGTTGCATCGCCACGGCTGGATGCACGCCGATGTCAAGCCGAGCAACGTGATGGTTTCGTCCGAAGGGCACGCCACGCTCATCGATCTTGGCTTCGCGCGGCAGCCAGCCGATCAGAGTTCGCTGGTCGATCGGTGCGTGGCGTGCACGATGCACTATGTTGCCCCCGAAATGATCACGTCGGCCTTGCGGCCCGACATCCGTAGCGATCTTTACAGCCTGGGCGCCACGCTTTACGAAGTGCTTTGCGGTCGGCCGCCCTTTGTCGCGCGGGGCCTGGCCGAGTTGGCCGAGCAACATCGGCAGCACGAACCGCCCGATTTGCAGACGCTGGCGCCCGCCGTGCCGCCGAACGTGGCAAACCTCGTGCGTACGATGCTTGCCAAAGAGCCGCTACGGCGACCCCAAACGCCGCGCGAACTGGTCGGCCGGCTGGTGGCGCTGGAAATTGAGACGTTCGGGCAACGCCGCCCGATCGGTTTTGGCGACTAAAACCGGTAATTGCCGGTTGCTATTGTTGCGCCACTTTACCGTTGGTGGCTGGGACAGCGGCTTGCCGATGCCCCGGAACCGGACCAGAGACCGCCGTGCAAGCGACGTCGGCTGATGATCGGACGGGACTGATCGAGAGCTGGCCCGATTTGGCGGCGACGATCGAAGCCCTGAATTGGTCGGAGATTGGCGGCCAGTTGACCGAACGCGGTTTCGCGCACGTGCCGCAACTGCTGAGCGCGGCGCGATGCGCATCGCTACGCGCGATCTTCGACGACGATCTGCGGTTTGCCAAGACGGTGACGATGGACAAGGCGCGCTTTGGAAAGGGCGTCTACCGTTATTTCGCGGCGCCCCTTCCGCCGCTCGTCGCCGCCCTTCGGCAACTGGCCTACCCAAAGCTGGCGGAAATTGCCAACCGCTGGCAGCGTCTGCTCCAGCGCGACGAGCAATACCCTGCAACCTGGCCGGAGTTCCGCCAGCGCTGTGCCGCGGCGGGGCAAACCACTCCCTCGCCGTTATTGCTGCGGTACGAGACCGGCGGATTCAACGCGCTGCACCAAGACGTTCGCGGCGAGGTGTTCTTCCCCGTGCAATGGGTGACGGTGCTCAGCCCACGGGCCGAGGCGGACGCAAGCGATGACCGCTCGTTCACGGGCGGCGATTTTTTGTTTTGCGACCAGCCGCAGCGCAAACCGTCGGACCGCCGCGTGGCATCCGCCGGGCTGGGCGACGCGGTGTTCTTCTGCACCCGCTGGCGGCTCCTGCGCGTGGGCGGCGTCTATGGTCTCAAGCCGGTACAGCACGGCCTCGACCGCGTCGAATCGGGCATTCGCTATGCGCTGGGCATACCGTTTCATGAGTTTCGATAGGCACTAGCACGAGAGTTTCTGGAAACCTTGACCGTTGTGCCAGCCACGCGCCCGTGTGAAATGGTGACCGCCTGCGCGCCCTCGACGGCGTCGATCGCGGCCAGCGCCGCCTCGACCGATTTTTTCAGCGCTCGCTCGGCTGATTTGCGCTGGGCCGCCGGTGTGTCGGGGGCAAAAGAAAGCCGAGCACTCTTCAACTGAGCGCGGGTGTAAACCCCGTCCGGCAGCGCGATCCGATTGGGTTTAGGCCGCGGCGTGGATTGCGCCGCCCGGCGGTGAACGGCGCGGCGCGGGGCGGCGCGCCGCGGCAGACGCTGGCAGGTCGCGTGCGCGGCCTCGATCAGTTCGGCGAAATACTTGAAGGGAAAATCTCGACCCGGGCGACGCGGGCCATCGTACCGCATAGAATCGCCTTGCTTGAGCACCCAACCATGCCTGGCATGCCGCCACCAGACAGACCCGGTCGCGTCGGAAAGGCATTCTCGCACGCAGCGATCGACAAGCCTCGCCGAAAGCACGCCCAGCGACTTAAACGCCTTTCGCATCCGCGCATACACCTGCTGGCGATCGTCGTCGTCGGTCAGCGGCGTGAAGGGATAGAGCAGCACCAGCAACACGTCCGACGTCGCAAACTCGGCGTCGAGTCGCGACGCGGCTTCGCAGATGAGCAAGGTCTCGTCCCAGCGAAGCACATCGCGCGGCCAATAGGCCAAATCGTTGCGGCCCAGCCAAGAGAGTTTCCGGCGCCCGGGGCGACGCAAATAGAGATCGGTCTGGTCGAGAATACTGGTCAATTCGACGACGATCTCGTAACCGCCCCCCACCGGCGCCGCAACATGGCAGCGCCGACCAAACGCGGGCCACTCCGCGCCGCTGGGAAACAAATAATCGACCCAGAATTCGCGGCGGAGCATCGCATCGTGGAAGGCGGCGGGCATCGGCATGGCCAAAGCTCTCCTGCAGGGACGCTCCCTTTATCCGTCCCACCCGTGCGCGTCACGCACCGAGATCATCGCGGCCAAAATGCTGTTCCAGATTTCGGGCTTCATCATCACGGCGTTGGGGAACATGCAACCGTCCCAACAGATGTGCTGAAATGTTTTGGTGAGCTGGCCGTGCGCGTCGCGCAGCCAATAGCCGGCGTCGCGGGCGATGTTCAGCTTGCCGTTGGGATCGCTCGGCAGACAGTGCCGGCCGGTCTTGTCGTGCGAGCCGGAACCAAACACCGTGGCGTCGTTCTGGGCCACGTGAAAGTCGATGGTCCAGGGACGTAAGGCGTCGGTCAGCGTGCGCAAGGCGTGTTGCAGCTTTTGCGGGTCGCGCCAGTCATAGCTCGCCGGCAAGATGGCGTCTTCCGGGGCGTTGTAGCCTAGCAGGTAAAGCAGCGTGTGGGCCATGTCGGCCTGAAAGCCGAGGGTGTTGGGGCGATCGACCGCTTCGAGCAACTGGACCATCGCCCGCCAACTGTGCATGCCGCCCCAACAGATTTCGCCCTCGGCCGCCAACCGCTCGCCGTGGTCCTCGGCCACCAGGCAAGCTTCGCGAAACGTGGCCGCGATTTTTTGCGTGTTTTCGGCGGGGTTCTTGGCCCACTCGGCCGGGCTGCTGGCCGAGTCGATGCGCACCACGCCATAGGGCCGCACGCCCAGCTCGCGCAGCCGCCGCGCGATGCGGCAACCTTTGCGCACCTGCTCGACAAACTTGCGGCGATCGTCGGCGCCGCCCATGGCCGAGCCGCCGCCCGTGGGCGGCCAGACCGGCGCCACCACCGTACCGAACACCAGGCTGCGCGAGCGCACCTTGTCGGCCAGTGTTTTTAATTCATCGTCCGAGGCGTCGATGTCGATATGCGGCGCGAACAAAAACAGATCGACGCCGTCGAACCGTACGCCATCGACTTCGGCGGCGGCGGTCAGGTCGAGCATCGTGTCCAGGTCGATCGGCGGTTCCGAGTCGGGGCCTTTGCCGACCACGCCCGGCCAGGCGGCGTTGTGGAGTTTGGGGTAGGAATTGGGGTGGGGCATTGGGAAGGGGTCGGGATTCGGGATTCAGAGGTTGGAGGTCGGAGGTCGTTCGCGATTTAGGTTTTAATCCTGGCGCGCTTGCTTACGCTGTCGCCTCGCGTGCTTCAAGAACGCGCGCGTGCGAGCATTGTCGTCTCGGGTAGCTTCGTTCTCCAGGAACGGCTGAACATCTTGCGGTGCGAGGAACGGAAACCATAGACTTCGCTCGCTCACTTCATAATTATTATTTGCCGATAGCTGGTGAAACGTTAGCCAGGTTCCATCGTATTTCCAAACCTCCGGCACTTCCAGCAGCCGAAGCACGATGAGCCGGTCGAGCTCGGCATGATGAAAATCGGTCTCGACAACCAGATCGGGCGGCGGCCCATCCTCTGGACCGATGTCGCAATCCCAACGCGCCGCTCGCTCATGAGCGAAATAATACGATTCGTCCGGCTCGATGCCGCACTGCAATGCCTTCTTGGTGCGGGTCGTCGACCCAAGTGAGGCCATGCGAATTCCGAATTCAAGCGCCGCGGCACCAATGAACTGATCGATGAGGCTCTTGGTGTGCTGCTGCCACATCGTCTTTTCACGCAGTTCCAGTGTCCCCCGATAATAGGCTTGCCGCAAATAGCGCTCGGGCAAGGCATCGAGCAAGGCTTCGTACTGCTCCCACGACACGCCGCGCATGAGCGCTGGCACTTCCAACTCATCAATGCGCCGGCGATAGAGCAAATCGAACCCGCAAAACGCCGCAGCGATCTTTTCATAATCCTCACCCTCGACCGATACGATTTGAATTCGCTTTTCGCTCGTGCGGGATGCGTTTGGCATAAAATCGCCGCGGCCTGATTCATTTGAGGTAATCGCCCACCTTCGGCAGGTTGCGATGCACGTCGGGACCGAAGTAGCGCAGCCCGACCAGTGGCTCGCTGCCGGTGTTTTCGATCTCGACGCCCGCGGTGGCGGCTTCGTGCGTGACAAACACTTCGTCTTCAGTCTCTTCGCCAAAGTGAATCATGGCGGGCGTCTGCAGGTTCAGCTTACCCATCCGCCCGCGGCCTTGCACCGTGATCCAACCGCTGGCGCCGGGGTCTTTCAGCGTGTGCTTAGCGCCGGGGGCGAGCGTCAACTCTTTGGCGCTGAAGAGCTGCCGGCCGTCGACCGTGCCGTACACAATCCAGCGGTCGGTGGCGCCGCCGCCCGAACCGCCGGCGTCGACAATCGGCTCCAGATAATTGTGCTCCTTGAAATGCGTATCAACGTTTTTTTCCCAATCAAGCTGACCGACGATGAAGTCGAGATCGCGGTGCTTTTCGGGCGGCATGTCTTTGACCAACAGCGACCAGGGCACTTCGCGCCCCTCGACCAGCGATTGATACATGCCGAACACGTCGCTGCCCCACTGCGGCTCGTAGGTGCAGAGCGAGCCGGGCGCGTGCAGCACGCCGGGCGGAATCAGCCAGCCGGTGCCCCGCTTCAGCCGATACGCCCGCGAAAGGTCGAGAATGCCGTTGTCGCCCTTGTGCCAATCGGCCAGGCACTGGCGGACCTGCTCTTTGGTCGTGCCCGGCTCGAGGCCCATGAACGTGTAGGCAAAGTTGTTGTCGACATTGTTCAGTTGCGGCGGAAAGTAATAGCTTTCGGGCTTGCCTTCCTGGCCGACCAGCCTGGCGTCTTCGAACCGCTGGTGCATGTGGTGCGGAATCGGCCCCATGTTGTCGAAGAATTTCGAATAGACCGGCCAACGCTGATATTGCTCGTGCATCGTCTTGCCGATCAGGCGCGGGCCGGCTTCGGCCACGGCATCGCGGAGCGTGAACCGCTGCCCCTCGCAGGCGACATAGCTCAGCCCTTCGTCGGGCGTGCGGTTTTCGTTGGCGGCCTCGGTGGTGCTGGCAAACCAGCGTTCGTCGATGCCGCCGCGGTGCGCCCCGTAGGCATACCAATCGGTGGGGGCGAGCTTGATCCGCTTGCCGGGATGCAGAAAGCTGCGCGGCACCCAGGTGGGCGTGAGCCGCAGCAGGCCCTGCCCGGCATCGAGGGCCCGATTCAAAAGGCTCCCTACGTTGTCCTTGCTGACGATTTTCGACGTAACCATGCGGCTGAAACTCCATACGCGCGAGACAGAGCTGACTGAATTGTTTTAAGCCGCCAGCGGGCGGGTGGCAAGCGGCTGTTGTTGACATTCAGCGCCTGATCGGCTTTGCTCTTAATCACCAGAACGATGTTTCAGATCACGAAAGGAATCTCCTCGTGGGCGGCGTCACCCAAACCACCGAGCAGGACATCTCGAACCTCGAGCAAATGTGGCGCGACGCGGCCGCTACCATTGGCAAGGCCATGCCGTCGGTCGCCGTGGCGATTGTCATTTTGCTGGTGTTCTGGCTGCTGGCGGCGGCGGTGGCCCGCTTGGCGCTCCGCGTCGGCGCCCGCGCCAAGGTCAATCCCGACGTGCTCGGCTTGCTGGCCTGGAGCGGGCGCGTCACCGTGTTGGCCGTCGGCGTCGTCACCGCCTGCGGCACGATGCACATCGACATCGGGGCGCTGTTGGCCGGCCTGGGCCTGACCGGTTTTGCCATCGGCTTCGCCCTGAAAGACATCATCTCGAACTTTCTGTCGGGCATGCTGATTCTGGTGTACGAGCCGTTCCGCCGCGGCGATTTTATCAACGTCGGCGGGCTGGAAGGCAACGTCATCGCCATCGACTTCCGCTACACCAGTTTGCAGAAAGACGACTCGGTCATCCTGGTGCCGAACGCCAACTTGTTTGTCAAAGAGATTATTGTGAAGCGGCGGTGAATCACGGCATGCCGGCCACAAGGACCCTGTAATCCGTGTTGAGGCAGACGAATTGGCTCGCGCGGGCCCAAAGGTGGAGCTGTTCCTTAGCCCGCGCGGCTCAATGATCAATGCGCAACTTCGGCCGCGCTCGCCGTAGCCGTTCGATCGCGGCCGTCGTGACGTCGCGCGGGACATAAAGTTCTTCAAGCAATGGAAATCCGCCGATCTGCGCTAATCCCTTGTCGGTAATTTCCGTGCGGGCCAGCCCCAGACGCCGCAAGTGTTTCAGCGCGGCCAAATGTTCGAGCGCGCGATCCGTGACGGTGGTGTCGAACAGGTCGAGCTCTTCTAAGATGGCGAGCGCTCTCAGTTGGGACAGACCAGCATCGCTGATGGCCGTCCCGCTAAGAAAAAGCTGCCGTAGGCCTTTGAGAGTCCCAACATCAGCCAAGGACGCATCGGTTATTTTGGTTCGCGCCAGACCCAATCGCTCCAGCCGCTTCAGCGGCACGAGCTGAGAAACGCCCGCGTCACTGACAGCGGTGTCGAAGAGGTCGAGCTCCATGAGATTCGTCAGCCGCCCCAGATGCGACAGCCCCGCATCGGTCACGTGGGTATCGCTCAGGTAAAGCTTTGTGAGCCGCGGCAGCTTTGCCAACGATTCCAGCCCGACGTCGGTAACGCTCGTGCCGCTTAGATCGAGCCGCTCCAACTGAGCGGCGCGCTCGGCGAGCCACGTCAGCGTTGCATCGGAGACGGCTGTTGCCGCCAACGTGAGCTCGCGAACCTGGTCGATCGCGGTCAATTTGGCAAGGTCGTCGTCGGTGACGCTCTCGCCTCGTAGCTCGATCTTCACCACCGCGCGCCCCGATGGCGTGTCGCCAATCTCCGCCGTGCCGCCCAGCGCGGTAATAACTCCCAGATCCGCCGGTTCACGAGTGCAGCCGGCCGCGGCCGTCAACAGGAATGCCAAGGCCGGAACAAGGAGAGGTGATCTGCAGATGATCATTGGGATTACCCGTTGTCAATAAAACCAGTACCAGGAGGCGAACATTGCCGCATAAAGCGCGAGCAGCCCGCCGCTTGCCGCGAGAATCGCGGAGGCCGCCGGCCAGGGCAGACGGTGTACCTGGCGGCCCCACACCAAGTAGGCGGGGAAAACCACACTGGCGAAGCGCGCCTGCGACGCCATGCACGTGCGGTCGCCTTGCAGGACGTACGGTATCAGCAACAGCAGCCCGCCAAAAGAAAGCTCCTTCGCGTTCAACCGCCGCCGCCATCCGCCCCAAACCAGCGTTGCGGCCGTAACGAGGAAATAAATCGGATTGGCGAACATCAGATTAAGCCAGGCCGCGTCGCGCGGCGGGCGGTGCGCCCAGTAACACGAGGAGCTCGCATCGTAAACGGCGCGAATCGGTTCGAGAGTCGCCGATCGCAGCACCCGCTCAAGCCAGGAATGATGTTGAGTGGCGCGACTCCAGTGAGTTTGGGTTTGGACGAACGCCAGCGGCTCGCCAAATGCCCACCACTGATAGGCGATATAAGCGAACAAGCCCCAGCACGCCAGCGGAACAACCAGGGCAGATTGGGCCGCGAACCGCCGGGCGTTTTTTCGCTGCTGCCAGAGGTGAATGCCCAATGGCGCCACCAGCGCGATGCCCACCGGCCGTATAGCCGTGGCCACTCCGACGATCAACGCCAGGCACGTCGGCCACCAGCCGCGCTCGATCGCGTAAAACGCCAGCAAGCAGACAAACATAAACATCGACTCGCTGTAGGCCATGCGAAAATAGAAGGTGGTGGGAAAAAGCGCCGCCACGAGCAGGATGTCGTCAATCAGTCGGTGCTCCCCCGGGGGCAGCCGCTCCCGCAGATACGCGGCCATCACCACCAGCGAGCCGAACAGGAAGAGATGTGCCGCCAAAAGCAGCGCTAGCTCCACGCGCAAGCGCGTCAGGGCGGAGAGGCTTCGGCCCACCAGCGGAAATGCCGGAAAGAAGGCGACACTCGACTCGCGGCGCGGATCGAACGTGTAGCCATCCGCGGCAATTTCGGCGTACCATTGGCCGTCCCAGTTACCCATCGCATCGAGCAGACCGCCCGGACGCGATTTGGGGTGCTCGCGGCACGGTTCCATCGCCCACACCCCCGCCGCAACGCCAACCACGACGAGGCATGTGCTGAGTAGGTAATACCACGCGGGCGTCGCGAGCAAATCGCGGAGGCTGCACCACGTGGGATACGTCCCGCCACCAGCGGTATCGGCCAATTCATCGCCAGGTTTTTGCATCGCTCGCTTGTGGCGGCGCACCGCGGTCTGAAGCGTCGCGCGCGTCATTCGGCCGGGCTCTCGTCGAATGCCTGACCGTCCGCGCGATTGGCCAACGAACGGTGCAGTTTCAAATCGATCTCGAAATTCAGCGCGCGCACGTGGCCGTCGCAAAAGGCGACGTTCCAAACATTGGGGTGCGCGCTGCCGAAACGGCAGGTATCGGCGGGCCAGGAATCCGAAACGGGCGGATGGAAAGCGCAGCGGCAAATATCGTCCTGGTAGCCGGTGTACATGCTCCAGTCGTCGCCGTGGCTCTCTCCACTCTCATAACTGGCGGCGTCGAGGTACTTCTCGCCCACGAGATACGTCCGGCTCAGCCCGTCGCGAATTTCGGCCGGCTGAACGTGGCTGCGCAGGTAGCAGACGCCCGTGTGGTCTGAAACATCGGGCCAGGGGAAGCTTGACTCGTCGCCTTCGGAAAGCGACAGCGGGCCGGGCCACGAGGGCACCTCGCAGCGCGTCTGATCGCCGGCGTTGGCGGCATAGTCGCTACGTGCCGCCGCGGTCACCTCCGCCGAGTCGAACGGCTGGGTGGCGTAGGCGTACGCGATCGGATACGCCTGGGCGCGCCGGCGCGACGGGCAGTTGAAAACATTCATCGGCATCGCCACAAGTTGGGCCAGCGCGTTTCGCCTCTGCGCCAGCGGCAGACCTTGGCCGAGCCCGCGCAGGTCGCTCCGCTCCAGGTACGGTAGCGCGCAATAAATCCAGCCGCCCGGCTGCGCGGCGCCGGCCGCGCGGTCTGGGTCGCCGATCCACCGCGCCCCCCAGCCCGCCGTCGGCAGCGCTCCGCTGGCGGCCTCGATGTTCAGCAGCGCCAGCGACTGCTGCTTCAGGTTGTTCTGACACTGCATCCGCCGCCCCGCCTCGCGGGCCTGCTGCACCGCCGGCAGCAACAACGACATGAGCATCGCCACGATCGAAATGGCGACGAGCAGCTCGATGAGCGTCATCGCCCTCCGCCGACGGATGCGAATCATGGCTTGTCCTCGGCGCAAAAGGCAAGCTCATCTTCCGGCACGATCCCCGCGAACGTCGAACCGGAAAACCTCGGTGCCGTCCGGCGCCACCGCGGTCACCTCAATCGCCACATTGCCGACGAATTCTGGCCGCTCGGAGCCGTCGTAGGAGATTTTGGCCAGCACGTCGTCGCTTGGTTCCAGCGAGTTCCTGGCTGCAACAACCGAAAGACAATCACAGCTCGTGCGCAGCGCCGTCCAGCGCATTGACTCGCCTGTCGGATTCGCGAGTCGAGCCACCAATTCGCGCGTTCCAGCGCGCGGAATAACCCCCAACTTGACCTCTGGCAACAAGAATGGCGCGTGGGCCGCGGCCGCCACAGGCGCGGGCGCGCGGCCTACGGTTGCTGAATCGCGGCTGCCCCCGCAACCCAATACGCAGAAGCACAACAGCCCTGCTGCTACGCGCCGAGCAAGTCTTCGGTGCGCGAAGTACGGCCGCGCGGTTCTCTTGAAGGCCAGCACCAACTCGCCCTCCCTGCTGCGTCGGCGCGCCGTCGCGCCTGCGTGGACGACGCGCCTCGGCGGAGGCTGGTTCATGATTGGCAAATCTTGCCACCGCAAATTCCGTCGAACCATGCTATGCTGCCGTCGTCGGTCTCGCACTCGAACCATTCTCCCTGACCTTGGCAACTGCAGTTGTCATTAGATTTACAGCACTGTGTGAAGTAGGCAGTATTGCAACAATCGCCAGCTGGACACTTGCCGCCCGACTGCGCAAGGGCGACCCCCGCCGGGCCGCCCATTTCTCCGGCGGCGATGTACGCGACGGCGCCGATTGCCACATACACGAACGCTTGGTAGATCTTCGACATTGCTCGGTTCCCTCAAGGTAAAATGCCAAAACAACATTTGCTGAACGTCGACACGTTTCCGCTCGCCGTCAGGTGGATTTCCATTATGGCCCGCGACCCGCGGTCCTTGAAAGATTGGGACGTGATCGAGGGGCATCGGCCGCGATGACCCCGGTCGCCAACACCTGCACGCGGCGCACGTCGGCGTCGGCGAAGTACAGACTAAAGTCACACGAGATGCGCCGCTCAAATTGATCTGGTTTCAACTGCGGCGTGCTTGCCAGGTCAACTTCTATAAACCTTTCACCGGTTTCCCCGACGCGCGCCGACCAGCCGCGCTGCGCCGGATCGCCGACTCTGACGAGATTGCACGACGGCACGTTATCGATGCGAATCCGCTTCTCCACCGCTATTTGCGCCGGAAGCCTCCCCAGCGCAACGCGGCGAACGACCCAATCGGCGTAAATATCGGCGTCGGCCGTCACCGAAACCAGCCGCAGGTTGGCATCGGTTGAGATGCCTGCGGTAAACCGATGCGGGCCGTTCTGGCCATCGGTCTTCCCGACCAATCGAATCTCGCGCGATTCCCGAGGGTTTAGCACCGTCGGCACGCCTTCCAATCGGGTGCCGCATTCCGTCGACCGGGGACGAAGCTTGACGGATCGCGCCGTTTTGTTGCGTAGCATGAACCGAATCGTAACGGGGGCGCCAGCGCGAACGGGCGCAAGCGACTCGACCGCTATGCACTCCACTTCAGGCCGTTTGTACCCAAGCGCCGCTCCTGCGAGTACCACCGCCGGAAGCGCTACGAATTTGAATGAAGCGGATAATGACATTACGAACCTCCCAGTTGCCGAGGCGCACTGCTGGGATCCGGAGAAACTGCTGGCCCAATGCGCCGTTTCCGGCGGCTGAGAACCGCAGCGATCAGCAGCACCGCGCCCAGCGCAAGAAGCAACGGTAGCTTCCGAGAACGGTCAGGGAGTGAAACGCCAAGAGATTCCAGGGTGAAGTAGCTGTCCGGAATATCGGATGTATCCACACCGCCGAGAAGTTCGAACTTTATCCGCTGCAGAACACCGCGCGGTTCGCCCACGGACCCGCTTTGCGGCGCTTGCGGGGCGTAGGCCGTGTACTCATATTTCTCCGGCATCCATCCACCTTCGCCGACCGACACGTAAGGACCGATAACGGTCACCTGCTCCGCACCTGATGGAGGCGTAAAGCTCACCTTCCGGATTACGAAACCGCCGGTCTCATCTAGCCATATGTCCATAGGTTGTTGTCCCCCTGGGCCGAGTCGAATGCGCGTATGATACCAGCCGGCGTTGTCCGGATCGCGCTCGACGCTCTCCAGAACGCACCGGGCGCTTGCGAGGCAGTCGAGCGATGAGTAGCTCGCGTCCACAAACCTCCAACCCTTGGCGCGGAAGAGCCGCTCGAATGCCGGACTCGGCTTCACAGAGAGGGATGTAGCCAACGCGAGATCAGTACCGGGGTCTACCACTTCGGCAGCGCCCTCAGACGTCCACAACATCGCCTCGGGGGGTTCGGGACTCTTGTCCGCCGATCGCTCCGGCGGACCTGCGTGATCGATGTTGACTCGACGCTTTCCGTCCTTGGCGAAAAACTCGAGCGTCGTCAAATCTGGCGGCTTGTTTCGGGCGGCGTTAAAGTATGTAACGCGACCACGCGCGTGCAGCCGCGTCAGCCCAGCCTTCAGGCGCGCGGACGCCTCTGCATACCTCTCAAGGAACAACCGTTTCGCTTCGTGCTGGCTCGCTGCAACCTCCTCGCTCGCCGCGCCGCCAGCGCGATCCGCATCGGCCGCAAAGACGCATTCCACCGTGGCACACCGCAGGATTGCGGACATGGCCAGCGCCAGCGCGATCCGCCACACCACGGAACCGCGCGAAACGATCCGGGTTGAGCGGCGAGATGCTAATGGCATAACGCCATTAGCGCTGGAGCGCTGGAGCGCGCGTGAATATATTTCCCAGCAACCACGCCATATCACACCCGTCTTCTCGGTGATCGGCCGTCGTGCGGCGTCGCGCAAAATGCCGCGCTCGCCGCGGGAACCTGTGCCACGGACGCAAACGATAGGAGGCGGAGGGCACAGACGAGCTTAGGTTAGCAAAAATAATTGGCCGTGCAATACCCCCCCCAGAAAAATTTTTTTCGCCTCTCACGAGGCGCCGCATCCGGTTAGGGCGGCTCAAAAGATCGCGTGCCGCGCGGCGTAGAGTGCGGTGAAAATCAGCAGCCAGCAGCCGGAGAGAGCGAGCAATGCCGCGCGCAGTGGGGAAGGCACGCGGATCAAAAGCTGCCCCAGCACCAGATAGATCGGGAAGGCGACGGCCGCGAACCGGCCCATCGAACCCATGTCCATCTCGTGGGCGCGCGTCATGTAAGGAATCAAGAGCAGCATCGCGGCCAGCGACGCCTCCTCGAGCGAGAGCCAGCGCCGCCGCGCGCCGCCCGCGAACGTCTGCCGAAACGGAACGAATGCGCCAATCGCCGTAAGCGCCAAGGCGGAAACGAAGAAGATCGGATTGGCGAACTGCAGACTTAGCCACGGAATGCCCATCGGGTCATGGTCCATCCAGTAGGACCGCGACTTGGGATCGTATACCGACCAGATCGGCTTCAGCGCGGCAAGCGCGACGGCCTTCTCACGCCATGGCACGGGAGATCCCCAGTTGGTCTGCACCTTGGCGAAGGCCAGCGGCTCGCCAAAGGCGCGGTGTTGATAGACGATGAAGAGAGCGAGCCCCCAGCAAGCGAGCGGCAAATACATTGAGAGCCGCGCACCGAACAATCCGAACCGCCGGCGCGCGAACCAGCGCCGCGGCGGCGGCCGGCCGGGACGAGCTTCGGCGCTGGCGGCTTCGTCGCTTGAGGGTGTTGCGGGCTGGAGTTGAGCTGTGGCCAGAGGTTTCCTCGCTGACGCTTCGGGTTGGTGCGTGGCGAACGTGCGGCGCCATACGTGAATGCCCAGGGGCGCCAGCAGCGCCACGCCGACGGGACGAGTCGCGGTGGCCGCTCCCACGATAAACGCAATTCCCCAAAGCGGCCAGCGGCGCAGCATCGCGTACATGGCGAGAATCGCCACGAGTAAGAACGTCGATTCAGTGTACGCAAGGCGAAAAAAGCACCCCGTCGGGAAGAGCGCCGCTGCCAGCAGCGCATAGTCCGCCAATTCATCGGGGCCATCGTGGTAACGGTCGCGCGCATAGAAACCAAGCATCGCCAGCACGGCCAGCAGCGACAGATTCGACACGATCAACAGCGCGGCTTCGGCACGGATGCCGGTGGCGGCGATCAGGGCGCGGCCTAGCAGCGGGTAGACCGGAAAAAACGCCACGTTCGAGCGGCCGCGCGGGCGGTACGTGTACCCCTCGGCGGCAATTTGCCGATACCAGTTGCCGTCTTCCCAATTGAAGGCCCCCAGCCAGTCGCGCGTTTGCGTGCCTGCCGGTGCGCCGGGCCGAAGCAGGTAAAAGCCGAGCGAAAAGCCCAGCGCGGCGATGATCCCGGTCAAATACCAATAGGTGAGCGCGGTCAGCCAAACATCGACGGCGCCGCGCCGGCCAGGCGGACGAAGTGGGGCCGACGAGTCGCTGGTTGGGAGCGGTGGATCGTGATCGTGGCCGTCCACGGTTAGCAAGCGCCGGGGTGAATGATCTTAGGGCGGCGGGTTTGGTTTTTATCCGCCGCCCAGGCTCCCGCGTCAAGCGACCCGAGCCCCGGCCGTGCGTCGTTTCCGAGAATCAATGAATCACTACGGTTTTCGTCTCGGTCATCTGCTCGATGGCGTACTTGGGGCCTTCTTTGCCGAAGCCGCTGTCTTTCAGCCCGCCGTAGGGCATCAGGTCGGCACGCCAGGCCGGACCCCAGTTGATGTGGATGTTGCCCGAATCGACTTCACGCGCGAAGCGCAACGCCCAGTCGATGTTCTGCGTGAAAATGGCGGCGCTCAGGCCGTAGCGCGTGTCGTTGGCCAGGGCGATGGCCTCGTCCAGATTGGTCACGCGGCTGAGGGCCACGGCGGGGCCGAACAGTTCGTCGCAACTGATACGCATCTCAGGCTTCACGTCGGCTAGCAGCGTCGGTTCGAAGAGCGTGCCCTCGCGCCTGCCGCCGGCCACCAGGCGGGCGCCGCCGGCCACGGCTTCGCCAATCCACTGGCCGACGCGCACCGCGTCGGACTCGCGAATCATCGGGCCCATTTTGACGTCGGGCGCGAACGGATCGCCCGACTTCAAGGCCGCCACTTTGGGCCGCAGCGCGTCGAGCAAGTCGCCGTAGACTTCGTCGAACGCCAGCACTCGCTGCGTCGAGATGCACACCTGCCCGGCGTTGGTGTAGCCGGTGAGCACGGCCAAGTCGGCCACTTTGTTCAGATCGGCGTCGGGCATGACAATCAGCGGGCTGTTCGAGCCAAGTTCGAGCGTGACACGCTTCAGTCCCGCGGCACGGCACAGCTTTTCGCCCACGTCGCGGCTGCCGGTGAAGCTGATTTTGCGCACGCGAGCATCGCGGGCCAGGGCGTCGCCCAGTTTTCCGCCCGGGCCGGTGAGGCACGCGATGGCCCGCGGCGGCAGACCGGCTTCGAGCAAGATTACGACCAACTTCAGGGCCGAGAGCGGCGTGTCGGTGGCCGGCTTGACGATGACGGCATTGCCCGCCGCCAGGGCCGGCCCGACCTTGTGACAGACCAGGTTGAGCGGAAAGTTGAACGGCGTGATGGCCACCACAATGCCGCAGGGCACGCGCAGCGTGAAGCCAAACTTGCTTGCGGCGCCCGGGGCGCCATCGAGCGGCAGCACCTCGCCCGAGATGCGCTTGGCCTCTTCGGCCGAAAGCTGCATGGTTTCAATCGAGCGCAGCGCTTCGGTTTTGCCTTCGGCGAAGGTTTTGCCTTCTTCCTGACTGATGGTGCGGCCCAGGTCTTCGACCCGCCCGCGCATCAGCTCCGCTGCCCGCGAGAGAATCTGAGATCGTTCGTAACCGGGCATGCGGCGCATGATGGCGGCGCCTTCGACCGCTCCGGTGACGGCGGCCTCCACGTCGCCTGCATCGCCGCTCGGAACGGTGTCGACCGTCGAGCCATCGAACGGATTGGTCACGTCGATGCGATCGTCTTTATCACGCCATTGCCCCGCGATGAACATTTTCATGATTAAGGTCTCCCAACGGGTAGGGTATCGGCTTGCAATTGTCGCCAGAAGCGTTCGAGCAGCGGCAAGCAATCGCGCGACAAATTCATCCGCGCGTAGGTGATGCGCGCGAACAGTTGTGCCAGCTCGCGCGTATCGGCAGCCAGCTCGGGTACATGGCCGCCCAGGTTTTGAGCGAATTCCAGCGGCGTCTCTTCGGCCCGCCGCGCGAGGCCCTGCTCAAACGCCCAGGCTTCCAACGCCTCGAATGTATATCGAACCAATTGATCGGGCGAGGTCCGGGCGGCGGCCCCCGAGGCGAACGGATTGCGAAACGCCGCGAACGGGCGAGGCGGGGCCGGCTCGGCTGCCGCTTCCGCAGCGGCCGTGGCGGCCCGCTTGCCGCCAAACCATTCGTTGAGCATCGCCAACAGCTCTTGCCAAAGCTGGCGAAGGAAGCTGAGCACCTGCCGGCGATATCGCAAAAACCCAAACAGCGCTGCGGCGACCATCAGCGCGTAGATCAGCCAGCGAATCCAGTCGGCCAGTTCCATTTGTGGCAACTGCGGCAACCGAGGCGGCGCCTGCGGAGTCTCGTCAGGCTTAGGCGCCGCCGTCGAATCGCTGCTCGAACTGTTGTCCGCCGATGAATTCTGTTCAGAGGTTTTTGAAGGGTCCGATGGCGTCTGTCCTTGTTGACCCTGCGCTTGTTGACCCTGCCCTTGTTGGCCCTGACCTTGTTGACCCTGCCCTTGTTGGCCCTGACCTTGTTGACCCTGCCCTTGTTGGCCCTGACCTTGTTGACCCTGTCCTTGTTGACCCTGCGCTTGTTGGCTCTGTCCTTGTTGGCTCTGTCCTTGTTGGCTCTGTCCTTGTTGGCTCTGTCCTTGTTGGCTCTGTCCTTGTTGGCTCTGTCCTTG